>CALXCC010000010.1 GCA_944386705.1 uncultured Clostridia bacterium
TCTAAGTTCAAATTTTCTTTAACTGTGGCTACTATTGTTTCCATTTTTGCATTGTCTGCCTCTGTTAGTATTCCATTTTTTCCTGTTAGCATTGATATGCTTACTCCTGCAAGTATTAAGAGCACAATTATTGTTATTACTAATGCTATTAAAGTTATACCTTTAGCTGTTTTTTTATTTTCCATTTTACATTCTCCCTTCGTTTTTTATTCATTTAATTAATATTAAAAACATTTTAAGACACAAAAAAGACAGCAACAAAAGCCTTTCTTTTAGGCTCTTATTACTATCTTTTTTTTATTTCTACTTATTATTTTTAAATTATTTATTTGGTTATAAAGTTTATTTAATATACTGCACTTTTGGTCATTAAAGTGTAGCTCTCTCTCTCTCTCTCTCTCTCTCTCTCTCTCTTACAGTACCAATGGTTTTAGCGTTTTGTTTTATCTTATGCATCTCTTACCTCTTTTTTATTGTTTTTTACTTTTTTATTATATATTATCTTTTTTTGCTTTGCAATGATTTTCTATTAATTTTTTTCGTATAAATTTCTATTTTTTTATTTTTTCAATTTATTTTAACTTTTTTTCTTATTTCGCACCTTTCGACATTTTTTTCAATTCTTTTTTATTATACTAGATACATTACAAAAGAAGATAAGAGGTGATAATTTTGGAAAACACTAATGCTGAACTTAAGAAATGTGGTACAATCACTGTATCTGTTTATAAGGACATTTCTAACCATCCTCATTTTAAAATCCAATCAGATACAGATGACGTTTTACCTGTTTCCTATGTAATTGAGGATACTTTATATTTATATTAGACAGACTAACTTTTTCGTTGGTCTTTTTTATTACTATTTTATATTGTAAAATTTTCTATCATTATCTTAAAAATCCCTTTATAATTTCTTCTTCTGCTTCTTTTTCTGAAAGTCCCAATGTCATTAATTTAGTTAATTGTTCTCCTGCAATTTTTCCTATTGCCGCTTCGTGAATCAAGTTGGCTTCTACATTATTGGCTGTTATTTCTGGTGTTGCTGTTACTTTTGCATTATCTTTTATAATTGCATCACATTCACTATGTGCAAAACATTTTTCATTCCCATATATTTTAGCTACAAAATATTGTTCTGAGTTTTCTGTTGCAACAGACCTTGATGTTACATGAGTACTAGAATTTTCTCCATTTAATTCCACATTAAATATTGTTTTTGCATATTGTTTTCCGTGTGTCATAATTTTTTCTGATACTACAAAATTTGTGTCCTCTTCTAAAACTCCTTTTGTTTCTCTTACAGTTGAATCTACACCTTTTATTTGCATAGTATCCATTTCTAGGCTACTTCCTTTTTTTAGATATACTTCTGTTACTGGGTTTAGAATTCTTTTTCCTTCTCCATTTCCTTCTCCATAGTGTTTTTCTATATATTTTACTTTTGCTCCTTCTTCTAAGAAAAATCTGTGGATTCCATCGTGTCTTGAATCTTTGTGGTGGTCATTATGAATTCCACATCCTGCTACTATATATACGTTTGCATTTTTGCCGATATAAAAGTCATTATATACTAAATCATTCAAACCACTTTCTGTTATTATAACTGGTATATGTACTAATTCAAATTTTGCATTTTCTTTTACATATATGTTTATTCCTGGCTTGTCTGTTTTTGTTGTTATGTTTGTGTTTTCTGTTACCTTTCTTTCTATTCCTTGTCCATTTTTTCTTATATTATAAGCTCCTTTTTTTATTCTTTCTAAGTCTGATATTTCTCCTAATAGACCTTCGTCTGTTAAATTTAATAAATCGTCTTGTAATTTTGTATTTTCCATTTATTTTACACCTTCTTTCTTACACAACATTCTTTTTGAATGTTCTTTTCTAGTATTTCTTTGCTATCTCCTATTTTTTCTATTTTTCCTTGTTTCATTAGAATTACTTTATCTGCTATATCTAATATTCTTTCTTGATGTGAAATTATAATTGTTGTTCCTTTTATTAAATTTCTCATTTTTTCAAATACATTTATTAAATTATTAAAACTCCATAAGTCTATTCCTGCCTCTGGTTCATCAAAAATTGTAAGTTTTGCATTTCTTAATGCTACTGTTGCTATTTCTATTCTTTTTAGCTCTCCTCCAGATAAAGAACCATTTACTTCTCTATCTACATATTCTTTTGCACAAAGCCCAACTTCTCCTAGAACCTCGCAAGCTTCTTTTTTATTTATATCTTTTTTAGATGCTATTTTTAATAAATCATATACTGTAATTCCTTTAAATTTTACTGGTTGTTGGAATGCAAAACTTATTCCTAATTTTGCCCTTTCATCTATTTTTAAATTTGTTATATCTTTACCATCTAATAATATTTTTCCTGAGTCTGGCTTTTCTATTCCCATTATAATTTTTACTAAAGTTGATTTTCCAGATCCATTTGGTCCTGTAATTGCTATAAATTGATCTGTATCTAATTTTAAATTTATATTATTTAGTATTTTTTTATTTTCTCTTTCGAAGTTTATTTCTTGTAATTCTAACATTATTTTCCTCCTTCTTTTCCTTCTTTATTTTTATTTCTAACTGTAATTCTAATACATTTTCTGCATTTTTCATTACTTACATCATAACCACAATCTAAATCTTCTAAATTTAGTATTTCAGTAATATATTTTTCTAGCTTTTTTGTTGTCTCTTCAGATATTGCATGTTTCATTTTTTTAGCTTCTTCTACTGCTTTTTTATGGTCTAGTTCTAATATGTGTACTAAAAACATTTCTATTATATCTTGTCTTTTTATTATATTTTTAGCAATTTCTTTTGCTTTTTCTGTTAAGCTTATGTCTCCATATGTTTCGTAGTTTATTAGTTCCAGTTCTTTTAGTAAATTTATTGCTTTATTTACACTTGGTTTTGTTATTTTAAGTTTATTTGCTATATCTGTTACTCTTATTTTTTCATTGTTTTTTTGCAATAAATATATTGTTTTTAAATATTCTTCTTGGGAATTAGTCAGTTTCATATATCTCTCCTTTTTGTTAGCTTGTGCTAACATTTTACAATAACTCTTCTTCTTTGTCAAGATCTTTTTCTTTTTTGCTATAAATCACAATTAAATTTTTCTATAATTAACAAAATTTATATTATTTTACTGTTATTTGATCCTTTATTTTTTCATATTTACTCTCTCCTATTCCACTTACCTCTTTAATTTCTTCAATTGCCTTAAATTTCCCATTTTGTTTTCTATAATCTAAGATTTTAGTAGCAGTTGATGGACCTATTCCTGGTAATGAGTCTAATTCTTCTTGTGTTGCTGTATTTATATTTATTTTAGTTTGCTTTGATGTTTTTTCTTTTTGATTTACATTATTTATATTAGCATTTGAATATTTATTAGTTGTTTCAACTTTTTTTATCTCTTCTTCTTTTTTTCCTTCTTCACCTTCTTTTTCCTTTTGCTCTTCTATTGTAGGTATATGTATTTTTTCTCCATCTTCTAATAAGTATGCTAAGTTTATTTCGTCCATATATGCATTTTCTTTTAAACCTCCTGCCTTTTCAATTGCATCTGCAACTCTACTATTTACCTCTAATTCCACAATTCCTTCGTTTTGAACAGCACCAGAAATATGGACAATTATCATTTCTTTTGTCTCTTCATTAGTTTTAGCTTTTTCTTCGTTTTCTGTTGTATTTTCTTCAATTTCTAGATTTTCTGTTTGATCTAAAAAATTATTTTCTTGTTTATATGAATAAAAAATGGCTACAATAACTATTATTGTAATAACTATTCCGATTGCTATTTTTTGTTTTTTATTAAATCTTGTCATATATTTACTTCCTTTCCTATAAAAATTTATTTGCATATGTATTTTCTATTGAATTTTTATTAAAAATAAGGTATATTATTTTTAAATAATTTGGGAAATTTTGTCGAATAAAAACGAAAATTAAAACGAAAATGGAGATTAAGATGAGTACGAAAATTAAAATAAAAAAAATATTTATAATACTTTTATTAACTTTATTGATTTTATTTTCTAGATATTATGTATTTGCCTCTGATACTAGTTTAGAAATTCCTGATATTACAAGTAAATCAGCTATTTTAATTGATAATAGAACCAATAAAGTTTTATACAGTAAAAATGAAAATAATAAAATGTATCCTGCAAGTACAACCAAAATTTTGACAGCTATTATTGTTTTGGAAAATTGTAATTTGAATGATGTTATAACAGTTAGTTACGAAGCAATTTCTTCTATTCCAGAAGGATATTCTATTGCTAATCTCCAAGTTGGTGAAGAATTAACTGTAGAACAGCTATTGGAACTTTTATTGGTTCATTCGGCAAATGATGCTGCCAATGTTTTGGCAATCCACGTTGGTGGTTCAATTACAAGTTTTGTTTCAATGATGAACACAAAGGTCAGTGATTTAGGTTTGACTGGTTCTCATTTTACAAATGTTTATGGTTTGCACGACGAAAATCATTATACTACTGCTAAAGATTTAGCTTTTATTATGAAATATTGTCTTAAAAACGAAACTTTCAGAAAAATTGCTGGGCAAGCTTCTTGTGCTATACCTGCAACAAATAAATATGGTACTAGAAAGTATAATACTACAAATGAACTTATAATTCCAAAAACCGCTTCTTATTATCCATATATGACAGCTGGGAAAACAGGTTTTACTACTCCTGCTGGAGAATGTTTAGTTTCTTCTGCATATAAAGATAATTTAGAATTAATTTGCGTTGTTTTAGGAGGAAATTCTCGTTTTTCTGATACTCGCTCACTTTATGAATATGCATATTCTAATTATTCAATTAAAAATATTGTAAATGAGAAAGATGTTGTTGGAAATATTGATGTTTCTAACGCTTCAAAAGAAACTAAAAATCTAGATTTATTAGTGTCTGAATCTATACCTGCACTTGTTCTCAATACTGATAATATTGAATCATTTACACCATCGCTTTCTTTGAACGAAAACATTTTAGCTCCTATTGAAGAAGGAGATGTTCTTGGTAAAATAACTTATTCTATAAATGGTGTAGATTATACTACTGATGTAATTGCATCTCATTTAGTAGAAGAATCAAAATTGTTATCATATATTTTATATGCTGGCATAATATTTATATTTTTATTTCTTATTTATGAGGCTTTCTTTAAAAGGAAAAAAAGAAGATAATTTTGAATATTAAAAAATTTGAATTAAAATATTTAATTTATATTTTGAAAAGATAAGTTATAAAACAACTTATCTTTTCTTTATTTTAAGTTTAATTATAATCTTTTCCAAGTATAATTGTTATATTTACTTTACTTGAACTTGATGTACTTTCTTGGATTGTTCCTACTTCTAATATTTCTTTAATGTTAGTTAATAAATTTTGGCTTACATCTTTTTTATCTATAATTGTTGTTTTTGATGTTACATTTGTACTACCTGTTCTCGTTACTTTATATCCGGCACCTTCCAAATCATCTACAGCTTTTTGTAAATTTTGGCTTACTCCACTTCCATTTAATATTTCTATTTTTATGTTAGATTTGCTTGTGCTAGAAGTTGTTTTTGAATTTGTACTTGCTGTATTATTTCCAGTTGTATTATCTCCTGATATTTGGTTTTCTTGGTTTAGTTCTTCTTCTGTTTTATCTCTATCATAAAATAATTCTTGAATTAAAGCTTCAGTTTCTTCTTTATCGTGAACAAATACCCATGTTTTAGCTGTGTTTTTATTTGTATTTTCACCTGGTAATGTTGCTGTTAATAAATTATCTGTGTTGAATTCTACTGCATATGGAATATAATCTTTTGCTACATTAAAGTCTATATTTGTTATAACATATTCTTTTGCTACATCTAAAATTTGTCCAATTTTGAATATGTTTTCTGGTTTAGCTGTTTGTTTTATAACTTGCATTATAAAGTCTCTTTGTGTTCTCATTCTTCCAGTGTCATTATCTCCATATTCTTCTGGATAAGATGTACCATCATTATTGTGCCTAAATCTTACTAATTGTTCTGCTTGCTCTCCATTTAATAATTGTTCACCTTTTTTCAAGTGTATGTGTAAATCTTGTGTTACATCGTCATAATTCATATCTATTGGAACATTAAATGTGACTCCACCGATAACGTCTACTAATTTAATTAGCGCTTCTGTTTTTACTACTACATAATACTCTATACCTAGCCCTGTTATTTCATTTACGGCTTCTAGAGTCTCATCTGGTCTATGCTTTCTACTATATAATGCATTTATTTTTTCGTATGCTGTTGCTTTTGCTGGATTTTTTCCTGTATATGTGTCTCTTGGTATTGAAAGTAATGTCGCTTTTTGTGTATTAGGATTATATGATGCAACCATTATTGTATCTGTTAAATCTACTCCATCTTGGTCTGTACTAATTCCTAAAATTAAACACTTAAACTCTCCTAAGTTTTTCTTTGTTTGCTCGTCATGCCCTGCAACAGTTGCTAACATTCCTGTTAATCCTCCACCGTTTCTATGAGATTTATATGCAAAAACTCCAACAGATATTGTTAATATTAGTAATATAATTAGTATTACTTTTTTCCATGTTTTCATCTTTTTCTTTTTTACATTTACATTTGAATTACTGTTTCTTTTGTTAGATTTATTTTTTTCCAAAATTCTCACTCCTAAATTTTTATGTGTTTAGTATAGCAAAAATTTATACAAAACGCAACAAAGAAAGACAAATTTTAAAAAATTTTACTTTACTATTTTTTCCAATTTGTCTTTCTTTATTCTTATTTAAAAAATACATTTAGAATATTATATTCACACATTGTTTTTGTAAGATATGTTTCATCAATTTTTTCTTTTATTTTGCTTGTTGGGTTTATTGTTATAATTAAGTTTATAATAATTAACACTACATATGTAATTATTAGACCTCTTAATAGTCCGTAAATTGTGCCTCCTAGTTTATTAAACTGATTAAGTATTGGCAATTTTGAAACTGCATTTGCTAAGGCACTAATGAAGATTAGAACAATTCTAGCAATAATAAACAATAATATCATCGTAATTCCATAAATAATATTAATTGCTAAAGTTTCTGTTCCTCCTTGTAAAATACTATTTGTGGTATCTTCTACTAGCTCTTTATTTTGATCATTTGAAATTACTTCTTCAATTTTCACCTCTATAGTTTCTTGTAAATTTTCATCTATTTGAGTTGAATTTATAATTAAATTTGCAACTGGCCTATATAAAATAAAAGTAATAAGTATTGCAATTATAAATGCAACTAAATTTATTCCCAAAGATATTAAACCTTTTTTATACCCTAAGAATGTAGATACTAATATAAATAAAATAATAATAATATCAATTATAATCCCCATAAAAACTCCTTTTATATGAACACATTATTCATTTTTTATAAATTTATAATTTCAATTTTATCTTTATAAATGATTCCTGCTATATTGTCTGAAACCACAATGTTTGTAATTTCTTGATTAGCTATATATCTTTTTACTAACCATCCATTTGTATTTACAAACTCTACTTCTGTACCCAAGTTTAAGGCTATTATATCTCCATATGTATATATTTCTTTTGTTACAGAATCTACCACATATTGTTTTACTTCTTTATTATCTGCATTTATAATGTTTACAACTGAGTCTGCTGTAAATAATCCAGAAGATTTTTCTTCTATTGAACATGCATAATTATTTAAATTTATTGATTGAAAAATTACTTTTTTGTCTTTATTATCTACCAAAGTTACTTCTTTTTCATTTTCTATTTCTGTTAAAGCATCTGTATACATACATACTAATTTGTTTTTATCTTGATATTTTATGTTTGTAATTAATTTTCCTGCTTCAGATGTATATGTATTTTCTATAGAATTTGTTGCATCTGTTTCTGCTTTATCTATAGATATTACTCTTACACTAGATTGTATAATTGTTCCTGATGTATCGACTTCTGCAATTGCTAAGTGCTTATTATCATTAGATATACTAACATCCACTGCTCTCGCATTTGCTAAATATGTATTAAACATTTCTTTTCCATCTGGATTATACATTTTTATTGCTGTTTTATGTATTGTTCCTGTAATAACTACAGCAACATATCCGTTTTTATTAACATTTACTTGTGCAATATTTCCTTCTACAGAATTTTCCCAAATTATATCTTTATCTGATATCAAATAAACTTTTTGTCCTTTATTTTCTGCAATCGCTAAAAATCTATTTGCCGAACTAAATATTGGATTTGATATTTGTACTTCTAATTCTTTTTCCTTATTTCCATTATTTCCATATATAGAAAATTTAGTTTTATTTAAAATTCCTATATATCTGTTAAATGCATAGATATTTACATTTTCATTTTCTTTTAAGTCAATTGTTGCTACTTTGTCTTGTACAACCTCTTTTCTAAATATATTTTTATCTATCCATTCTCTTGTTTGTTTATTTGTTTTATACACTCCAATAAGTACAATAGCTAATACAATAACCACTATGGTTAAAGTTATTATTATTATTTTTTTCTTATTTATTTTTTTATCCATTGGATTTATCTCTGGTTCTGTCCAAACATCTTTCATACTTTTTCTCCTTGGTTTTTTCTGCATTTATTTTACTATATCAATTAACAAAAAGCAAGAAAATCTCCTGCTTTTTATTTTTCTTAGCATAGAATATTTGCTATTGATCTCTAAGCACATTTATATTTTTAAATGCAATTACCCCAATTTGTATTAATCCTAGATACCCAAAAATTGGATATAAAGAATTAATCAAATTTGAAAATCCAATTTGAGACACTACCACTGAAGTTATACACATAATAACCGCAATTTGTGTATAAGTTTTTTTATTTTTACTTGTATTTTGCAAAAAGCTTGTTCCTAAAGAAATAGATGTTGTAAAAATTGAACCTAATATAATAAATCCATAAATTGTTTTTAGTCCTCTAAACATATTAGAAACCACATAAACTATTGGCATTTCTAATTGTTCAATATCTACATCCACTTTTATCAATAGTAAAAATAACATAGTTGCTAAAACTAATGTAATAACTGTTGTTAAAATTGATATGATTTTTATTTGCTTTTTATCTTTTAGATAATCTTTTAATGTAATTAATACAGGGATTAGTAGAATACTATTATAACTTGCATATAAAATACTACTTAAAATACCATTCGATTTATTTATTTTAACAACATAATTTTCTATGTTTACTAAATCAATATTTATTATATTTATTACTCCTATTATAGTAATAAATATAATAAGAATTGGTACTAATATTTCATTTACCTTTACCACTCCATTTATACTTGTAAGAAACACTATATAGCTTAATGTAGCAAGTATTATGCTACCTATTAATTTATTTATTCCAAGTTCTTGTTCAAAATATGCTCCAAATCCTGCTATCATTATAAAGAAAGTAATTAAGATAAATATATTAATTATAATGTTTATTATATTTTTAAAATTCAAAAAGTTATTACTAGCATTTGGTTTTATAAACACTTCTAAAAATTCTTTATATGTTGTTATTTTATAGTCTTTTACTATTTTCAAAGTTTTATATATAACAATTCCTAATATTAAACTAGAAATAAATATTCCAATTAATCCTTCTAAGCCATATGAAAAGAAAAATGTATATATTTCTTGGCCAGATGCAAAACCTGCACCTATTAATGTTCCTATAATTACAAATACTACTTTTAATATTTTTTTCATAATAAAACCCCATATTATTCTATGGGGTTTTTGAAATTTTATTCTATTTTTTTCTTCTTCTTACTTGCCATACTATAATTCCAACTAGAATTATAATAATTGGAACCGTAAATATTATAGCTTTAATAATTGTATCTTGCATTTCAGTTGCTGTATATGTTACTGTTCCTGTACTTTTTCTTGCTGTAATATCTTCTGGTCTATTAACTAAATATGCAATTGAATTTAATGCTAAATCTTTGTTATATGCAAGTTGAATTGCTCCATATTGTGAATTTTGGCTTAATTGATAGTCAGATATGAAATAATTCTCACCATATATTACTAATTTTGAAGTGACTTTATTTTCTCCAGTTTCTTCGTTTTCTTCTTTTATTGTTTTTTCTAGTTCAGCTCCTACTGTGAAACTTCCTGTTTCTTCTCCTTCTGCTTTTGATTCTTGTTGATTATTAAAGTTTGTTCTAAAATAAGCACCTTCACCTGTTACTGCTAAATCTGTTTTTTCTACTTTCTGTTCTTCTAATTTGCTTTCATCAACATTAATTTTTGTTGCATTTACAAATATAACACCTGTTGTATTATATAAGTCCTTTGTTATATCTGAATATTTTATTTCTGGTATAATTAAATCAGGTGAACCTGTTGCCATTTTGGTTGTATCTGTTTCTCTTATTATTCCTGTTTCAAAAGGATTTACAGCATACATAGCTAATATTTTATTTACATTTGGCATATCTACATCTTCTGTAACTGCTGCATTTAACCATAAAATATTTCTTCCTGAATTTATATAATCAATTATCGCATTTGTTGCTATATCATCAAAGTCTTTAGAAGGTGTTGTTATAACTAATGTATCACAATCGTCTGGAATCTTTCCAACTGATAAGACATCTAATGTGTCTATTTCATTTACTTCATTTGCTAGAAACATACTTAAATAATTCATATTTTTAGTTAATGCAAACTCACTATATCCTTCTAAGAAGTAAACTTTTGGTACTTTGTTGCTAGTCACTGATAAAATAGAACTTGTAAATTTTTCTTCTGCTATGCTAATTGTTTCATATGTTGTTGTGTCATATGTTACTAAATCTGCTTCTGTTAGTACCTTTGATTTTTCACCACATTCTATAATAATTCCTTTTGTTCCACTTTCAATTCCATATTTTTGTGCTAAATCTGGTCTTGTATTTATATCTATTGCTTCTGCTACAATTTTTTCATTTGCTTTATTATATTGTTTGGCTAACCCCAGATTAACATCATCATCTGTTGAACCTACAAAATACATATGAACATCTTTATCTATATCTTTGACTTTATCTTTACTCTCATCAGTTAAAGTATAAAGCTTTTCTTGGCTAAAATCTATAGGAGCTAATTCTAATGCCTGCATTCCATAATTAATTCCAATAAAAATTGCAATTATGATAGCTACTAATATAAATGTTTTTGTTCCATTTATTAGCCATCTTTTTTTAATTAGTTCTACTATTTTATTAGGTTTCTTATCTTTTTTAACCTTTTCTTTTTTTACTTTTTTATTTGTTTTTTCTACTTTGTCAATATTTTTTTCTTTCTTATCTTTTTTATTGTTTTTATTAATCTTTTCTTCCAATTTATATTCCCTCCTTCTATCTTACACTTTTTCTTCTTTGCATAAATATTACTGTAAGTAGTAAACATACAATTGTAAATGTAACAAAAGTTACAGTATCTGCAATATCGATTTGTCCTGTTGGGAATTTAGAAAACATATTGATTAATGAAAAGCTACTAAATATGCTACTAAATTGTGGTAAAAACCATATTAAAATAAAAAATCCTATTGTAATTACTCCTGCTATTATTTGATTTTCTGTAATGCTAGATGCAAATATTCCAAAAGAAATGTAACTCATAGCTAATAATAAAAATCCTAACAAAGTAACTAATGCTGTAGTAATATGTGGAGCTCCAAAATAACTTAAAATTCCAAAGTATAAAAATGTACAAACTTCCGTTATTACTACTATTAATGTTGCTGCTATAAATTTTCCTAACACTACTTTAGTAATGCTAAGTGGCGATGTTAATAAAATTTGCTCTGTTCCTGTTTTTCTTTCTTCAGCAATTGTTCTCATTGTTAAAATAGGAACAATAAATGTTAAAATTGTTGCACCTGAATAAAATATATATTCAAAATTTATACTTTGATATTGGAATACATCTAAGTAAAAAAATACACTAAACATAATTAAAAATAATCCTATAAATACATATCCTACTGGTGAACAAAAATAGCTTTTAAATTCCTTTTTTATAACTGCTAGCATTATTTATTCCCTCCTTCAATTAATTTCATAAATGCATCTTCTAATGTAGTGTCTACCTTTTTCATTTCGAATATTGTAATATTTTCTTTAGCAAGTTCTGTAAATAGTATTTTTCTTAAATCTACGTCTTCTTTTGATTCTATAATATATTGCTTTGTTCCATCTTCATTTTCCTCAGTTAATGTTACTTTTTTAATATCTTTTATTTTTTTATTAATTTCCTTCATTTTATCTTCTGGATCTTCTACTGTCATATATAAAGAATTGCTATTTGATACTTTATCTTCTAAGTTTTCTGGTGTATCAATTGCTACAATTTTTCCCTTATTTATAATTATTACTTTATTACAAATTTGGCTAACCTCTGATAGAATGTGTGAACTTAATATAACTGTGTGTTTTTTTCCTAATTCTTTAATTAGATTTCTTATTTCTGTAATTTGTTTTGGATCCAAACCTACAGTTGGTTCATCTAAAATTAATATTTTAGGTTCTCCTACTAAAGCTCCTGCCATACTAACTCTTTGTTTATATCCTCTTGATAAATTTTTTATTAGTTTATTTTCTACATCCTTTAATCCTGTTTGTTCTATAATTTTTTCTACTTTTTCTTTTTTTATTTTTCTATCTACACCTTTTATCTCAGCCATATATGTTACAAATTCTTTTACAGTTAAGTCTGTATAAAGGGGTACTCCCTCTGGCATATATCCAATTTCTTTTTTTGCTTTTTTTGGTTTTTTAAGTATATCATATCCGTCTATAATAATTTCTCCCTCTGTTTGTTCTATAAAACCTGTAAGCATATTCATTGTAGTACTTTTACCAGCACCATTTGGTCCGAAGTAGTCCTATAATTTCGCCTTCATTTATGGTAAAGCTAATATTGTCAACAGCAATATGCTTTCCATATTTTTTTGTAACATTTTTTACTTCAATCACAAAAAATTCCTCCTTCTTAAATCCCTTAATTTCTATCGCTTATCATATTATCATTTTATTTTTTTAAAGTAAAGCAATTCACAAAAAATTTACATAGAGACGGTTCTTCTTTAGCCATTTTATTACTAGCTGTTTTTTATTCTTACTTTCTTCTATTAATCTATTCCTTTGCATATTTATTTAAAAAAGAGGTGTTCATATGGAATTTATATACCCATTTTTTATTAGTTTTATCTTGGTTTTTTTATCAGAGTTAGGAGATAAGACTCAACTTTTAGTATTGTCTTTTTCTACTAAAGATCGAGCTAAAAATATTTTAATTGGTGTAGCTATTGGTACATTTTTTAGTCATGGTATGGCAATATTATTTGGTAGCCATTTAAGTTCTTTTGAAAATGAAACTTTTCAGTTTTATTTAGAACTATTTACCTGCCTTTCTTTTCTTTTATTTGGATTTTTAGGTTTTTTACCAAAAAAAGATAAGTCATATGTTCCTTCTTTTTTGACCTCTTTTTTACAAAAAGTTTCAAATATAAAAATGAATTACATTTTTATAATCGCTATTAATATTATTTTAGGTGAACTTGGTGATAAAACTTTTTTAGCTTCTCTTGGACTTGGTATACAATATTCAGAATATAAAATTTCTTTAATTTTAGGATCAATTTTGGGTATGATTGGTAGTAATTCAATTGCTTTATTTTTTGGTAGATTTTTAGGAAATAAATTTAGTCCTAAATTCGTTGAATTGCTTTCTAATTTAATTTTCATTGCCTTCGGTTTATTTGGCTTAATTTGTTTGTTCTTTTAAATACATAACTTTTAAGTTTTTTTTTAACTTTTTACTATGTTTTTGTTGACACTTAAGTTTTTTTATGGTATTATATTTATTGTCCATTAGATATGGGTCAGTAGCTCAGTTGGATAGAGCACAGGCCTTCTAAGCCTGGGGTCGGGGGTTCGAATCCCTCCTGGCTCACCATTGTAGTCTTATACAAACACTTTGTATAAGTTTTTTTTATACTTAAAAATCATCCTGTAAAATAGGATGATTCTTATCTTCTTATATTAATTATTAACTTTTTCTTCTTTCCATTCCATAACATACTCTTTTTCTCCAGTTTCTTCGTCCACTTGTATCTTAGTATTAACAAATCCTAAAGCAACATAAAATAATATAGCATCCATGTTTTTCTCATAAACATTTAATGTTAACTTATCATATTTTTCTTTTACATAGTTTATTAATTTTCTTCCTATTCCTTGTCTTAAAGAATCTATTCTTACAAAAATTGCACCTATATAGCCATCACCTAATATACTGATAAATCCCTTAATTTCTTCTTTTTCTATATATACATATGTATCTGATTTTTTTAAGTACTCATCTTTTACTTTGTTAAAATTTAGTAGCCAATAATCTTTGTCTATAAAATCGTGTGCTTTAAAGTTTCCTTTTGTCCAAATAGTCATAACTTTTACAGTATCTTCTTCTCTAAATTTTCTTATCATATGTCCTCCTCCTTAATTCCTATACTCTAATATATCTCCCGGTGTACATTTTAATTCTCTACATATTGCATCCAGTGTTGAAAATCTTATTGCTTTTCCTTTATTTGTTTTTAATATTGAAAGATTAGCTCCGAGTTATTCCTATTTTTTCTGCTAATTCTTGTGAACTTATTTTTCTTTTTGCCATCATTACATCTAAATTAACAACAATTGACATTTTGCTTCCTCCTTATATAGTTAGTTCGTTTTCTTCTTTGTATTTAATAGCTTTTTTATAAATTTCTGCTAAGACAACTAACCCGATTCCAAAAATTAAAAATACTGTTATAACAGATGACAAACTATTTTTTCCTAAAACTTTCATTTTCTTCTTCTCCTTACTAATTTTTAACATTATATTCTACATCTTCTAAATCCTCAATTGCTTTTTGTTTTGATAAGTTCCACTCTTGCCAGTCCATTTCTTCTGTTGTTAATTTATACTTATATCCTTGTAAATATTGTTTTGTTCTTTTTTTAATATATTCATCTTCTGATTTTACTAATCTCTTAATTTCTGATATAGCATCTGTTCCAGTATTTTCTATTAAATAATTTAAATCAAAATGACTATTTTGTGGATCTTCAAAATATTTGTCTATATTTTTATTTGCAATTATTTTATCGATATTTATAAAGTTCAGTATTACATACATTGTACTTACTATAATTATACTTGTTTTTACAATGTCAATATTTTTTCCTAATACATATATAATAATTGGTACTACTAAAAGTAGTTCTGTTATTAATGCAAAATATACAAAAATTCTTAAATAAGTATATCCATACACTTCTTGGTATAGGTTCATTCTATAAAAAGCTGATAATATTATTACTACAGTAAATAATATCATAAGTAAACTCATAAATTTTGTATATTTTTTTGCTTTTATTTCTTTATTCATATTAATTACAAATAAAATTGCAAAATTTATAAATGATACAAACATTAATTGGAAAAATCCTTGTCTTGCATATGTTGCATAATCAAACCCTTTTATATTTCCTATATGTGAAAATAAATTTGTAAACTGTATTGTGCTGAACATCAAATAAATAATGTTTAATATTGTAAGTACAATATTTATTGTTGTTTTTTCTATTTTAATTCCTTTGCTTTCTTCACTTTCTTTATTTTCTTGTGTAAACATTGTATTTTCTTTTACTAAATTAGTTAAAAATCCTGCTATTAGCAAAGAAACAATAACTATAACTGCTATTCTCATTATGAATGTAAACATTCCTGGAATTGTTGTTATTCCATCAAAAATAGAAAATATACTATTAAACATTTCCTTGAAAATTTCGTCTGCTGACATTAATAATAGTAATACAACAATTATAATTGGTAAAGATATTAAAATTGACTTTCCTATTTTTCTTACCTTTTGTAATACTTTATTATCTCTTTTCTTTTCTGGAATTTTGAAATATTTTATAACATCATCAATAGATTCTAAAGCTCCCATTATTACACTTATTATTGTGTATAGAAATTTTGGAAGCATCATTTTGGGCTTACACAAATATATACACATAATTACTATTAATAAAAATATAACTATAAAATTAAAAAACTGAAATAATATATGATTAAATATAAAATATGTACTACTTAATAAAATAATTGGTATTAAAAATAATAGTGCTTTTTTATTTATTATTTTATTATTTTTATTAAGTATATAAATTAGATAAGATATACAAGCTAGTATAAAAATAAATACCGATATTCCTGGATCCTTCTTCCAAAATAATATTGATTGCAGTATCCCTAAAAATATACTAATTCCTAAAATCACTCCCATTGTCTTCCTCCTTTATGATTTTTTTCTAGTATATTCTGTTTTTTATTATTTGTCAATATTTTTTTATTGTTTTTCGATATTTTTTTTATTCATTTTTTCTAACTCTAGAGTAGATAATTCTTTTACTGAATAATAATCGCCATGACTTATACAAGAAATTATTGATTTTAAAAAGTTGATATATTCTTCGTCTTTTATCATTTTTAACAACCTTCTTATTATTTAATGTATATTTATTGTTTTACTTGGTATAACTAATAGTGTGATATTGTTTTACTGATGGTATCATATTTTACTTGTTTATTCAAGTAGTTTTATGTGTTTTTAGTAATTTTTTCCAGCAAAAAACGTTCTCAGTATTAGTATGTTCAATCTTTTTAAGCTAATTGGTATACTATTACTGTTACTTAGAAATTTATGGAGGTAAAGTATGAACTCTGTTTCTAAAACTGATATCGATAAAATTTTTGGTAGAGTTTTAAGAGATTTTCGTGTAAAAGCAGGTTTTACTCAAGAACAAATATCAGAAAAATTAGGAATTTCTTTAAAATATATATCTCGAATTGAAAATGGTTATAATGGCATTAAAACTCAAACTTTAATTAAGTATTTGAACATATTAGGTATTACTCCTAATACATTATATAAAGATTTTATAACTAATTCAGAAGTTCAAAAGAATATAGAATTGTCTGAGAAGATTAATTCTTTATCTGATGAACAAAAAGAATTTGTTTCTTCTGTTATCGATTTGTTGAAAAATATTTAATAAAAAGAAAGATTTGCACTAAATAAAGCTAAAATTTATTTTGTGTAAATCCTTCTTTTTTTCTATTTATTCTTCCCAAAATGCTTTATATGTTTTATAAGCCGAATAAACATCATATTTACTTGTGACTTCGTAAGGAGCATGCATTGATAATACTGGAACACCACAGTCTATAACATCTGCACCTTTATTAGCTATAATATATGCTATTGTTCCGCCTCCTCCGACATCTACTTTTCCTAATTCTGCTATTTGATATAAAATTTTATTTTTTTCTAACACATTTCTTACCCATGCTACATATTCTGCATTAGCATCAGAAGCTCCTGATTTTCCTCTTGAGCCTGTATATTTATTTAAGCTAATTCCTTTTCCTAAAAATCCTGCATTGTGTTTATCTGATACAGATGCATAAATTGGATCGAAACCTGCATCTACATCAGAGGATAGCATTTTTGAGAAACAAAATACTTTATCTAATAAATTTGGTCTATTTACTCCTAATTTATTTAATATTTCTGATATAAAGAAATCAAACATATGTGATTCCATACCTGTATTTCCCATACTTCCTATTTCTTCTTTATCTGACAAAATGCATATTGCTGTATTTTTAACATTTTCTAATTCCATCATTGCAAAAAGCGATGTGCAAGCACATACTTTGTCGTCTTGTCCATAAGCTGCAACCAAACTTCCATCTAGTCCTAATGTTCTTGCCTTAAATGCTGGTACTAATTCTATTTCTGAACTTGTTAAATCTGCTTCAGTAATTCCATATTTTTTATTTAAAATACTTAAAATATTTAATTTTACTCTTTCTGAAACTTTTTTATCTCCAAGTGGAATACTTCCAATTAGTAGGTTTAAATTTTCTCCTTCCACTCCATTTTTTAGTTTCTTTTCCATTTGTTCTTGTGCTAAATGTGGTAATAAATCAGTTATAGTAAATATTGGATCATTTTCGTCCTCACCTATATTTATTTCTATTTTTTCTCCATTTGCTTTAACAATAACTCCATGCATACTTAGTGGAATTGTTGTCCATTGATATTTTTTAATTCCTCCATAATAATGTGTTTTTAAATACGCAAGTCCTGTATCTTCATATAATGGGTTTGGCTTTAGGTCTAATCTTGGAGAGTCAACGTGTGACCCTATAATGTGCATCCCTTCTTCGATTGTATTTTCTCCTATTATTGCTAAATACATACTTTTCTGTCTATTTATAAAATAGATTTTATCTCCCGGTCTTAAAGTATTAAATTCCATAATATCTTTAAATCCATGTGCATCTGCCATCTTTTTTGCTTCTTTAATAAATTCTCTTTCTGTTTTTGCCACATTTAAAAAGTTCATATATTGTTCAGATAAATTAAAAATTTCTTCCCTTTGTTTTTCATTTGTGCTATCCCATCCATCTTCTTTATTATTAAAAAGTTTTTGTTTTAATTCTTCTCCCATATTTTTCCTCCTTTTGGCTAGTAGGAATGGTTCTTCTTTAGCCATTGGTTACGTAAGAACCTTTCCATTGTTACCAGTATATCACTATTTTTTTATTTTTTCCACTTTTTTCATAATTTATTCTAAAATGTTGGTTATACTATTTTTAGAGGTGAATTTTATGAATTCTTTATGGCTTTCAAATGATAATTTTATAAAAAATGATTCTTTTAATTCTTTGGGGGAAAATCTGGAAACCGAAGTTTGCATTATTGGCGCTGGTATTTTTGGAACCACCTGTGCTTATTACTTGAGTAAATTAGGTTACAAAGTTGTTCTTGTTGAAAAAGATAAAATAGGTAGCAAAGCAACTGGAAATACTACCGGAAAAATTACAAGTCAACATGGTTTATTTTATAATTATTTAAATAATTCTTATGGCGAAAAGTTTGCTAAAGATTATTTAGATGCAAATGAAGAAGCAATAACAAATATAAAAAAAATTATAGATGAAGAAAAAATAAATTGCGATTTTTCTTATCAAAATGCTTACATTTACACAACTAAAAAAGAGAATATAAATTCTATAAGGAAAGAATTTAATACTTTATCCAACTTAGGTTATAATCCAGAATTGGTTACAAAAACCGGATTACCTTTTGAAGTTAACTTAGCTTTATGTTTTAAAAATCAAGCTCAATTCAATCCAATTAAATATTTAAAAGGTTTATGTGATTGCATTTTAAAAAGAAATGGCTCTATTTTTACAAATACAACTGTTCATAAAGTAGAAAAAGTAAATGAAGATTATATTGTTTTTACTGAAAATTATCAAATAAAAGCTTCTTATGTAATTGTTGCTACACATTTTCCTTTTATAAATTTTCCTGGTTTTTATTTCACAAAAATGTATCAATCTACTTCTTATTTAATAGCTATAGATACAAAAAAAACTTTATCTAAAGGTATGTATATCTCCGAAGACAAGCCTGCTTTTTCTTTTAGAACTGCTACTTATCAAGGCAAGGAATTGTTATTAATTGGAGGTGGTGAACATAGAACTGGAGAACCAAGTTCTTATTCTGATACTTATGGATTATTAGAGCAAGAAGCCAAGAAGTACTTTCCTAATTGTGAAATTTTATTTAAATGGAATACAAGAGATTGTATTTCTTTAGATAAAATTCCTTATATTGGTTATTATTCTTCTATAATGCCACATATGTATGTTGGAACAGGCTTCAAAAAATGGGGTATGACTCTTTCCAATGTTGCTAGTAATATTATTGTTGATTCCATTTGTAAAAAAGAAAATAAATTTGCTTATCTATTTAATTCTTCTCGTTTAAAACCAATAAAAAATAGAACTGAAATGAAAAATATATTAATCCAATCTGCCAATTCTTTATTACTTAATAAACTTCGTCCAGCTAATATGAATTTTGATGAAATTGCAAATGATTCTGGAAGTATTATTGAAATTAACAATGAAAAAGTCGGCATTTATAAAGATTCTAACGGAAAAATATATGCTGTTAAACCTATTTGTACTCATTTAGGTTGTTTACTTTCTTGGAACGATGTTGATAAAACTTGGGATTGCCCTTGCCATGGTTCTAGATTCGACTTTGATGGTACAAATTTGTATGATCCAGCTTTTAAAAATTTAGATACTTTTGACTTAGAATAATAATATTTATTTTTGTTTTTACTTGTTTTTATTGACTTAAAGGCTTTTTTTTGCTACAATGCTTTTAAATAAATCATATATTTATATGTTTATTTTTTGTTTATTGAACTAGATTTCTTCTTAAAAAAGTAATCTAGTTCTTTTTTCTATTTACTTCATTTTACATTTTCTAGCTACTTTTAAAGAAATTATATTCTAATTCTTTATCTTATAATCTAGTCTTTTATCCTAAATATTAATTTTACAAAACCTCTTAAAAATTTAGGTACTTTTTTTACTACTACTGTCATATGTATTCCCCTCCTTTTTTTCTTAGCAAGCAAGCCACATAAGACCGACACATACTACTGTAATACCGATTACAAATAGCCAACCTGCTACAGGAAGTAATAAAACAAGCAGAATTCCTAATCCTAAACCAATTAAACAAACTGCTAATGTTTTTTTGAATAAACGTAACATGTTTTTACTACCTCCTTTGTTTTTGTATATCATATGATATTTTTTATTTATTTGTTCCATTTTATGTAATTATACTTTTTTATTTGACGAAATACTTTTTCTTTTGTAAAATATTATTCAAGAGGTGGTATAATGAAAAAATCAGATGCTATTATATTGGTAAATAGATTAAAAAAAGCATATCCTGATGCTACTTGTAGTTTGGATTTTAAAACTCCTTTTGAACTGGTAGTTGCAGTTATGCTATCTGCTCAGTGCACAGACGAAAGAGTAAATAAAACAACTCCTGAGCTTTTTGCAAGATGCAAAACTATTCAAGATTTTGCAGATATTAATATAACAGAATTAGAAAAAATAATTCATCCTTGCGGTTTTTATAAAAATAAAGCTAAGAATATAAAATTATGTGCAAAACAAGTTTTAGAAAATTTTGCCGGAGAAGTTCCTCATACTATGGAAGAATTAATCACTCTTGCTGGAGTGGGAAGAAAAAGTGCAAATGTAATTTTATTAGAAGTTTTCGGAATTGCTGAAGGTATAGCTGTAGATACTCACGCAAAGAGAATTTCTAATTTAGTACGGATTATCTAGTAAAAAAGAACCAGAAAAGATTGAACAAGATTTAATAAAATTGTTTCCAAAAGAAACCTTGAAAGATATAAATCACCTTTTTGTATGGCATGGAAGAAATTCTTGTATTGCAAGAAATCCAAAATGTGAAACTTGCCCAATTAATGATTTATGTAAGTATTACAAAACTAGCAAAAAATAATTTTTCTCCTTGCTTTTCGTTGACAAATTTTTAATAAAGATATATATTTTTTTCATAATAAATTAATTTTAGGAGGGATTTTAAATGTTAAAAAACAAATGGAAAATAATTGCATTATTAGTTGCAATTATTTTAGTTCTTATGCTTCCTACTGTAAGAGCAGAAAACGAAACAGTAAATCAAACTAGTGAAAATCCAGAAGCATCAACTACTAAAGAACCTGTTTCGGATGAGAATTTAAAAAAAGGAGATGTTTATCTTACAGGAGATAATATCACTATTGATTATGTTGTAGATGGTAACCTTTTTGTTTTTGCAAACACATTAACAATCAATTCTCAAATTGGCGGTGATGTATTTGTTGTTGCAAATTCTGTAAATGTTGGTGAAGAAGGTTATGTTTTCAGTAACTTATTTGCATTAGCCAATAATGTTGATATATCTGGAGTTGTTTATGATTTATATACTTCTGCAAACAATGTAACTGTTAATGGTTATATTTACAGAGATATTAGAGTTATTTCTAATTCTTTAAACATAAATGGTATTGTAGGAAGAAACGCTTTTGTTAAAGCTGACGCAATAAACTTTGCTACAGGTTCTACTGAAGAAAATCAAATATCTTCTAAAGGAATAATAAATGGAGATTTAAATTACACCGCTTATTCAGAAATTTCTATTCCAGAAGGATCTGTTACAGGTACTACAAATTTTACAAAAATAGATAATTCTAATACTTTTTCTATACAAAGCTATATATTATCTTTAGGAAGATTTTTGGCAACTGTTGCTATTATTTGGCTAATATGCTTATGGCTTGCTCCTAAGTTCCTAAGCAATGCTAATAACTTAGTTTCTAAAAAATCATTCCCTATTCTTGGTTATGGTATTTTAACACCAATTATTACTTTGATTGCTTTTGTTATTTTACTACTATTAGGAATTACATCTACTGTAGCAATCTTAGCTTTAGCTATGTTATTCTTAGCATTTGCAATAAGTCCTTCTGTTTTTGTAATTGCATTAAACCAATTTATTTGTAATAAGCTAAAAATAAAAAAGTCACCAGCAATTTTCGGTATTCTTATCTTATTATCAATTGTCGTATGGGGTATTACTTTAATCCCTTATGTTGGCTTTATAATAAGTTTACTAATCTTTATATATGGTCTTGGAATAATGGTTTATTCAATTATTCCAAAAAAAGAAAAATCTAAGTAATTTATTTTTATTAATTACCAATGTTATATTAGTAAATAATCTAAGAAAAAAACTCTAAAACTATCATTTTTTATGTAAATTTGCTTTTTTCTTGAATTTATGGTATAATTAATTTATAGAGGCCAAGAGCCCTGAGTAGGAGGAAAAAATATGATTTATGATTTAAATATCAACCCGTTTGAACAACGGGTTGGAAAAAGGGAGTTACATCCCTATGCACCTGAAGAAGTTTTCGTTGATTATAAATCAGCTAGAACAAAACAAATAAAAGAGTTTACTTACCAATTTCCGGTAAGTAAATTCAAGGACAACAATAGCTGTACCGCCATTGTTGTGATTAGTAACTTCGGTATTCCGAAGTTTACTAAAGGAACTTTGAATATCCCATCAATGTCAATGGGATATGGAGTCTTTTCCTTTAAATACAAAGGAAAAGAAAAACAATGTAGAATTCATCTACATTGTTTGATGGATTATGAAGATTATAAAAATCTTCATAATCAAAACTGTAATATAAGTTTTTGTTATGATATTTATAACCATTTGGTTATAAATATCACAAAAGAAGTAGTGTAATTACACTACTTCTTTTACTTTTTTCTATATCTATTTTCTAATTTTTTAACTCTTTTATTATAGGCTTAAAATCATTTGCCATTAAAATTGCAGTTCCTGCAACCAATATATTTGCTCCTGCTTTTTTGACTTCTGGAGCAGTTTTTAAATTAATTCCACCATCTGCTTCTATATCAATGTCAATATCTTTTTCTTCTATATATTTTTTTAAAGTCTTTATTTTATCTACCATTTCACTTAGTAATGTTTGTCCACCTTTTCCTGGTTCAACTGTCATTACTAAACACATATGGATAAATGGTAAAAATTCATATATTTCTTCTATTTTTGTTTCTGGTTTAACAGAAATTCCCACCTTACAATTATTTTCTTTTATATAATTAATAATTTCGTAAACTTCTTCTTTATTTTTGCAAGCCTCTAAATGAAATGTTATTATATTCGGTTCCACTGCTAAAAAGTCGTCTACCCCTAATTTTACATCTTCTACCATCAGATGTACATCTAATGGTAAATTAGAAATCCTTTTTATATATGATGCATATTCTAACATTTTTTGATAAGTGTCTTTTTTTACAAATTTTCCATCCATTACATCTATGTGAAAATAATCTGTTTTAGCTGTTTCTAATTCAAAAAATGTTGCTGATTCTTCTTTTTCTTTTACGTTCAAAATTGATGTTGAAACTTCTACCATTTTTTTCTTTCCTCCTTATCTCTTAATTCTTTATCTATT
>CALXCC010000011.1 GCA_944386705.1 uncultured Clostridia bacterium
ATTACCAGAAGAAGTAGAAAATATAACAGTAAACAGTTTAGACTTGATATACGAAACAGAATTAAAAATTAGAAACTATGAAATACAAGGAAGAACAATTACAGTATATTTAGAAGGAGAACAAACTGGGTATAAAGAAGCAGGAATAGAAGGAACTGTTTTAGTATTAAATGCAAATATAACTGTAAACAAAAAATCAGCAACAACAGATTCAAAAATAACACTTACATATGAAAATGATGGAGCAATTGGAACAACTGATAAAGCAATAAAAATCGTAGCTCCAAAAGATATGACAGTAGTACATAGTATCAAACAATTAGGAGTAGAAACAATAGGACAAACAGACACACAAAAGGTAACTTTAGCTAGAGGAAATGAAGCCAAAGTATTAGAAACAGAAATAGAAATTATAAATAATGACGAAAATAGAATTGAAAACGTAAGAGTTATGGGTACATTCCCAACAAAAAGCAAAGAAAACAGTATGGATATTAAAGTGGTAGAAGGAATAACTGTAAATGGAGTAGAAGGAACTAAAATATATTATACAGAAAATGAAAATGCCACAGAAGACTTGAACAATACACAAAACGCTTGGAAAGACAGTATAACAGATGTATCAAAAGTAAGAAAATACTTAATAGAAATACCTAAAATGGAATCAAAAGAAAGCATATATGGTATGTACAAAATAGAAGTACCAGCAGATCTAGAATACAATCAAACAGCAAAACAAACATATACTGTAAACTACGAGAACACATTAAGTAAATCACAAAATGAAATGAAAGCAACAACTATCGAGTTAGAAACAGGGATAGGTCCAAAAGCAGAAATTAAATTAACACCAATGATAGGAGGACAAGAAATAACATCAGATACAACAGTAAAAAATGGGGAAGTTATAAAATACAAAATGGAAGTTTCTAATGTTGGTAGTGAAGAAATAAAAGACATTTCATTACAAGGAAATGTACCAGAAGGAACAACTTTGGTAGTGCCACAAGACAATTATGAATATACAGGAGCATCTTACTACAAAGAATTGCCAGACAAAAAATATGAAACAAAAATAGAAACTTTAAAAGTAGGAGAAGTACAATCAAGGGAATACGAAGTTAGAGTAAATAACGAAGTAGTACCAAAGACATCAATAGCAAATGAAACACAAATAAAATATGGAGATGTAACAAAAACTTCTAATGGTACAAAAATATTAACAGAAAGCGGAGATCTAAGAGTAAGTGTAAAAAGAGTAACAGACAGAAATATAGATATATATGAAACAGGAGCAGTACAATACTTTGCAATTATAGAAAATATATCAGGTCAAACCAAAGAACACGTAAAAATCAAAACAAATTTACCAGAAGGATTTGAAGTAGATAGGTTAATGCTAATAACAGGAATGGAATCAGAAGAAATCTCAGATGGAGATATTCACAGTGTAGATTCTAATACTCAAGTGCAACCAAGAGAAATAAAAGAAGAAGAATTAGCAAAAGAACAAGAAGACATAAAGACTCAAGAATTAGAGTATGCAGAAGAAATTGACATTGGAGCTATAGAAGCGGGAGAGACCAAAGTATTAAGTTATGATATAGAGGTTGGAAAAGTAAATAATACAAGCAAAGTGAGTTTTTCAGTAGTAGCTAAAAATGATAATAAAGAACAAAAATCAAACGAAATAACAGATATTATTAAAAAAGCCGAAATATCATTAAATATGACAACAAATACAGAAAGTAAATACATAAAAGCTGGAGATATATTAGAATACACAATTACAATAAGCAACAACGGAACAGAAGATATGGAAGGAATTACTATAAAAGATACAATTCCAAACAGTTTAACAGTAAATAAAGTAAGTTTTGATAGCGAAGAAATACCAGAACTAGTTGGAAAAAACAACATAGAAATCAATTGCAACATAAAGGCTGGAACACAAAGTGAGATAAAAATAGAAACAGTAGTAAACTATTCAGAAGGAAGAACTGATCCAGAACCAATTACAAATGTAGCATATGCAGAACTATTAGCAGAAAAAATTGCTACAACGCCAGAAATAAATCATATAATTGAAGCAAACCAGGGAGAAGGTGGCGAAGAAAATCCAGGAGATGGAAATGATAGTGAAACAGGCGATAGCGATATAGCAGATGGAACAAAAATGATAACAGGAATTGCTTGGTTTGACAAAAACGCAGATGGTAAAAAAGACGATAACGAAGAAGTATTTAACAATGTAAAAGTACGTTTACTAAATACAAAAACAAATAATTTAGTAAAAACAGAATCTGGAGAAATTCTTGAAACAACAACAAATGAAAATGGTGTATATGTTTTAAATCAAATAAAAGACGGTAAATATATAGTAATATTTGACTATGACAACACAAAATACACATTAACAAAATATAAAGCATCAAATGTTGAAGAAAGCAAAAATTCAGATGCTATTATAAAAGAAGTAACAATAGAGAATGAAAAACAAGAAGTGGCATCAACAGACATTATTGAAATTAAAGATGAAAATATTTCAGATATCAATATTGGATTTATCGAATTACAAAATTTTGACTTGAAACTAGAAAAATTTGTTAGCAAAATACTAATTCAAGATAAATCAGGAAGTACCGTAAAAGAATATAACAATGCTAGTTTAGCTAAAGCAGAACTTGATGGCAAAAAAATAAATGGAGCAACAGTTATTATTGAATATAAAATCAGAGTAAGCAATGTAGGAGAAATAGATGGATATGTAAAGAAAATTGTAGACTATATGCCAAATGATTTAAAATTTAGTTCAGAACTTAATAAAGACTGGTACCAAACATCAGATGGTTTATATAATACAAGCTTAGCAAATGAAAAAATTCTAGTAGGAGAATATAAAGAAGTTACATTAACATTAACAAAATCTATGACAGAAGATAATACAGGATTAATTAACAATACAGCAGAAATTGCAGAAGATTATAACGAACTAGGAATTAAAGATAGTAACTCTGAGCCAGCAAATAGAACAAAAGATGAAAATGATTATGGATCAGCAGATGTGCTTTTAAGCATTAAAACAGGTGGAGCTATATATGTAAGCATTGTGATTATAATCATTGCAATATTAGGAACAACAGCATATATAATAATAATTAAGAAAAAAACAAAAAATAATGAAAAGGAAATATAGAAGAAAGGAGGTAGTAAAATGAGTCAATTTAAAAAAATAATAATAACGCTTATAGTTACAATTATTGCAATATTAGGAATTTATACAATATCAAATGCTTATTATGTAGGGCAAAATATCCAGGTAAGTTATAATGACTATATATCAAGTAATAATATATTTTGTATGGAGCATCATCAAAAATTAAAAGGAGTTATGACTTATAAAATAATTTCCCAGGTAAGGATTGAAGGGACAAGATCAACAGACCATACAGGAAAGACAATAGATAATCCTGCTAATGCAAAATTTGCAGCTATTTTATCAGAAGATAATGGAAGCATTAAAGATAAAGGACCAGTAGCAAACGGAATATGGAATTATGGATATACATGGATGAAAGAAGTAGGACAATATCATGCTGGTTTATATACTGGATTTACAAGTCCTAAAAAAGGAAATTCAACTTGGTTAGACCAAAGCTCAACGGATTATGCTAATAAAATAGCACAAGGAGAAAAAGTAATAGACAATACTAATAAAGACAATATAAAAATAGTACCTTACGAAAAAGATGGAAAACAATATATGAGAGTTGGACCATTTAACTGGAGCTTTGGGGGAAGAATAACAGATGTTGCTGTTTATGATCAAAACCAAAAACCAATTGATGGAAAACTTTATAGTAGCTTTAATGGAGTAACAGAAACTTGGTTTGGAGTTGAAGGTATACAATCAGGAAAAGACTTTTATATTTCTATACCTTTAGATAGTAATGTAACAAGAATTACAAGAATATCTGGAACAATGAAAATGGATGTAAAAGGTGTAAATGTATGGTTTTTAGAGGCTAGAACAGGATATTTCCAAAACTTATTAATACGTGAACCATATGGAGCACAAGCTAATATACCATTTAATTTCGATTATAATATTTCTGTATTAGGAAATTTAAAGGTAATAAAAGTAAACAAAGATAATCAAGAAGTAAAACTACCTGGTGTAGGTTTCTATATTCAAAATAAAAATCTTGGAAAATATGTAAAACAAGAAGCAGATGGTAGAATTACATATGTAGATACAAGAGAACAAGCAACAGAATTTGTGACAGATAAAAATGGAGAAATTTTAATTAAAGACTTAGTAGTAGGTACATATGTAGCCTATGAAACTAAAAATCCAAATTATGGATATGAATTTATCAGTGATGGACAAGAAACTACTATAGTAATAGACAAAACAACAGATTTTGTAATTGGTAATAAGCAAATATATGTAAAACTTTCAGGATATGTATGGTTAGATAAAATATCTGGAAAACAATCTTACAGAAATGATTTATTTAAAGATAACGACTTTGACGACAGTGATATGTTATTAGATGGAATCACAGTAAGATTAAAAGATAGAAATGGTGACGTAGTTAAAGAAGCAAAAACACAAAATGGAGGAGCCTATTTATTCACAGACGTATTAATTGAAAAATTATCAGATTACTATATCGAATTTGAATATGACGGACTAACATATACAAATGTAATACCACATATTGATAAAGATAATGGTTCAAAATCTGCGGAAAATATAAATGTAAGAGAAGAGTTCAATAAGAATTTTAGTGTAGTAGAAGGAAGAACAGAAAATACAGGATTTACAAGAGATGCAAATAGAAATGAAAAACATAACTTAGAATATAACTTAGACCAAAGTGAGCATACTGCTACATTAATAAATAATGGTAAATATCTAATTACAGCAAATACTGACGAGACAGCATATAGAATTAAAGAACATTTTACATATGGACAAGAAGAAATAAAATATATAAATTTAGGTCTATATGAAAGAGAACAACCAGACATTGCACTATTAAAAGACCTTCAAAATGTAAAAGTAGCAGTTAATGGATATAACCATATTTATAATTATTCACAAAGATTTGAAAACCAAGGTGAATATGGAGATGGATTTAATGTTGGAGTTAAATTTGGAAATAAATATGGAAATATGTCATATACAAGAGCTATATACAAAGCAGATTATGAGTATATAAATGAAAACGATAAAAGCAAAGAATTAAAAGTATATGCAACATATAGAATATCATTGAGAAATGAATCTTCAAACTTAACAGTTCAAGTAAACAATATAGTTGATTATTATGACATTAACTACAAACTACTAAAAGTAGGAACAGGAATTGAACAAAATGGAGAGATAACAGGAGAACTAGGACATACTGAAAATGGATATAATCAAAATTATTCAAAATCAATTATTAATTCAAATACAAAGATAGAGGCACAAAAGCAAGCTGATATATACGTACAATTTGAATTAAACAAAGAAGCAGTTATTAAAATATTAAATGATAAAGAAAACTTAGATAATGTAGCGGAAATCAACTCATATTCAGTATTTGATAAAGATGGAAAAGTATATGCAGGAATTGATAAAGATTCAAATCCAGGAAATAGCAATCCAGAAAACAAAGCAACATTCCAAGATGATACAGATTCAGCACCAGGCTTGAAATTAGAAGTAGCAAATGCAAGAGAACTAACTGGTAAAGTGTTCTTAGACGAAACATCAGGAGAATTAATGACAGGAAAAATAAGACAAGGCTCTGGAGCATATGAAGATGGAGAACAAGGTATTGAAGGAGTTAAAATAACATTAAAAGAAAATACTGGAAGTGGAAAAGTATATGAAGTAACAACAGATGCAAATGGAGACTTTCTAATTACAGACTTCATTCCAGGAGATTACACATTAACATATACTTGGGGAGACAACACATATACAGTTCAAAACTATAAAGCAACAGTGTATGATTCAACAAGAGACCAAAACAATAAAAATTGGTATAAAGAAAATGTTGATAACAGATTATCAGATGCTTTAGATAATTATGAATTAAGACAAAACATTGATAATGAGTTAAAAACAATAACAAACAAAACCAATACAACTATTGACAAAATGAATTCTACAACACCTACAATGGGAATTGGTGTAGAATACGAAACAAATTATACATCATCTTCAGGAGACAGATACACATATAGAATTAATAATGTAGACTTTGGTATTGTAGAAAGACCAAGACAAAAATTAGCACTTGATAAAAGAGTAAAAACATTCAAAGTTACTTTAGCAAATGGTCAAGTTGTAGCAGATATTACAATTGATGAAGATGGAAAAATTACAGGTGAAAAGAATCATATAACTTATATGGGACCTTCAGATAACTTAAATCCAAAAAATGGATTTGTTAGACTAGAATTAGACAACGAGTTAATTCAAGGTGCATTGCTTGAAGTAGGATATGAAATTAAAGCAACAAACATAAGTGAACTAGATTATTTATCAGAAAACTTCTATAATTATGGAAAAGTGGAAGGACCAGTTGTTACAATAACGCCTACAGCAATAATTGATTATTTAGACAAAGACTGGGCATTTGAACCAGAAAAGAATACTCAATGGGAAATAAAATCATTAGATGATATAAAAGGTATAGTTGCTGAAGTGGTTTATAATAATGAAGAATCAACTATAAATGAAAAAACAATATTATATACAGAAAGCTTAAAAGATCAAAAATTAGAACCAACTAAAATAGCTACAGTAGACTTAAATGTTTCTAAAACATTAACAACAACAGATGAAATATCATTAGATAACGAAACAGAAGTTGTTAAATTAGAAAAAACAGGAGGATCTAAAACAGAAGAAACACCTGGTAACTATATACCTGGAACAGGAAAAACAGAAGCAGATGACGGTATGGCAGAAACAGTTATTGTAACACCAAGTACGGGTGATAACAGAGGATATATTATACCAATTATGATAGGTGTAATAGCATTTGTTATATTAGGTATAGGAATTGTGCTAATAAAAAAGAAAGCACTTAAATAATAGAAAAATGCAGAGATAATTATATCTCTGTATTTTTTTGTAAAAAACACAATAAATACTACGCAAATAAAGGATTTAAAGATTTATAAAATGATATTAAAAAAAATGTCATAAAAATGTAAAAAAAACTTAAAAAAAGAAATACTAAAATCTACGAAATGTATATCCCTAAAAACAAATTAAATTAAAAGTGTAATATTTGGAAGAGATGGAAAAAACTTATATTGATTTTATATGTAGAAGAAGTTACTATATAATTAATGAAATTTATTTATTTTTTGAAGTTTGGGAGGAAAAGATGAAAAGAAATGTTTTAAAAATATTAGTAACTTTAGCACTAGTATTTACATTGATAATGGCAGATTTTATCTGGATAGGTCATGCAATTTCAATTGCTATGTATGAAGAATTAGAGACACAGAAAACTGCAACAAACGTAAAAAATATTGAGTTTGATGCATATTTCTTGAAAGATGGAGAAAAAACACATAAAAAGGAAAGTAATATAAAAGCAGAAGAAACTTTGATTTTAAGTGTTAATGTAAAAGAAAAAGGAGCTTTAAATGATGCAAAAATCAAAATAGAAAATCCTAATTTTACAATAATTAAAGATAAAGTCAAAAATGAATATGTAAAAAATATCAATTTAGATACAAATGAAATAGAATTAAATCAAATTATTTATCAAAACAATGTGCAAATAGAACTTCCAATCAGTTTCAAAAAACAAAATAGTTTTGAAGAAGATTATTTTGAAAGAGAAAATACAATATCTCTTGCAGGAACATACGTAGAAGGAGAATCAGCAGGACAAAATGTAAATGGACAAATTAAAACAAGAGTTATTTATAAAGAAGAAACAGATGTTAATTTGAAAGCAGATATTGAAAAATATATAAATTTGGGTACAGAAGGAATTTTATTACAAGAAAACATTATAACTGAAGTTTTGGAAAATCGTTTGCCAAGAAAGATAGAAACAATAGAGACTGTTGTTCCAATGCTAGAAGGTGTACTTCCAGAAAATATAGTTGTAATAAAAAATGAAGAAAAATTATCAGAAGATAAATTAAACTATGATAAAGACAATCAAAAATTAACAATCACAGAAGATACAAGTGGAATATGGAAAGACTATAAAAATGAGTACAAAATAATTTACAAATATAAGAATCTAGAATTTAAACCAAGAGAAATAGAATTAACAACAAATATGATAAGTACACTTTATACACAACCACCAGTTCAAAAGTCAGATACTAAAGTGGTTACATTAGAGGAAAAAGGAAATAGTGTATCTATATCAAAAACTGCGACAGAAAATATCTATAAAGGATATATATATGCAAATGCAACAAATGGAACTACTTATCAAGAAAGAAATAAATTAGAAATATCAGAAGTTGATACAATAGAAAGTATAGAAATTGAAAAACAAGAAGAAGTATTTTTAAATGATAAAGAAGACAAGTTTAATATAGGAGATAAATTATTATATAAATCTACTACTTTATATAAGAGTCAATTAGAAAAGATTTTTGGACAAGATTATTTGATTACAATAACAGATATGGAAGGAAATATATTGCATACAATTTCAAAAAATAATATGGATGAAAATGATGCAATTACAGTCTATTATGATAAAGATATTAGTGGTATAAAAATAAAAACGTCAAAACCAGTAAGCGAAGGAATAATTAATATAGACAATAATAGAAGCATACAAGGAAATGGCGGATATAGTAAAGAAGATGCTAAACAATTTGTAAGTTTAAAAACACAAACAAAAGTAATTTCAAACCAAATGCAAAAAGAATCAACAGCAATTGGAGAAGCTACAACAACATTACAAGATACTAAAACAGAAGCAAAAATAGAAATAAATAATAATAATTTATCTACAATGCAAACAAATGAGAATGTACAATTGTTGTTAACACTAAAAAGTAATTCAGAACAATATGATTTGTATAAAAATCCTACAGTAGAAGTTGTATTACCACAAGAATTAGATATTGAAGTAAAGAAAATAGCACAATTAAATGGTCAAGAAGAAATCAATATTGTTAGTGCAAAACAATACAAAAATGAAGAAGGTAAAGAAGTAATCAAATTAGAACTTCAAGGAGAACAAAAAACTTTTGTAAATGAGATTAATGAAGGAATACAAATTACGATTACAGCAAATATCAACATAGATAAAAAAACAACAACAAAACCAGAAAAAATTAAAATGTATTACACAAATGAAAACAGACCAGGAGAAACTTTTGAAGTAGCTACAGATATACAGTTAAATTCAAAATATGGTGTATTAATGCTAAATAAACTATCAAATTATAATCAAAATGGTGAAATTATAGAAAATATGGATGATAAAACAAAAACGGCAAACTTAGAAAGTTATACAACATCAAAAAATGCAACACAAGAAATTTATTTAGTAAATAATTATGAAACAGCCATTTCTGATATTACTATAGTAGGGCAAATTCCTGATGAAAAAAATAATGATGCCACTTTCCAAATGAACTTAGAAAAACCAATTCAGGTTGAAGGTAAGGGAGTAAAAATTTATTATTCAGAAAATGTTACAGAAGATAAAGACGATTCAACATGGGTAGAAAATGTAGAAGATATGTCTAAAGTACGTTCATATAAAATAGAAGTAGAAGAAAATGCTATAGAAAAAGGAGAAAATCTAAAAGTTTTATATACATTACAAATTCCAGAACAATTAGAAAATAATGAAAATTCATATATTAAAACAAAATTATATTATCAATATTTAGGAAGCAAAGAAGCTACAGAGCAATTAATTAGTTTAGCTACACCAAAAGGAAACACTAGTAAAGAAGAAGATAACATAGGAGAACAAATTCCTGTTGATGAAAAAGAAGATTTAATTGTAAATGTATCTGCTACAACAGATGATAATAAAATGGAGCCAGGACAAACTGTATATGAGGGTGAGGCAATTCAATATAAAGTAACTGTAAAAAACAATACCAATGAAAATATGTCAAATGTAAAAATTACAGCAACACATGATAATGCAATTTTTTATGGTGAAGTAAAAAGATTATACGAAAATGAAAATGGACTTGTAGAAGATGAAAATTTATATTTAACTTTTATTGAAGAAGATCCAAATTTGAAAGCAAAAGAATTCACAATAGATACATTACTTCCAGGGGAGACAAAAACATTTACATATCAGCTTTCTGTAACAGATATTCAAGAAAAAGGTAGCAAATTAACAGGTAATGTACAAGTTACAGCAGATAACCAAGATAAAAAAGAAATAGTTATTCCAGAAAGTGAAATAATCGATAGTGAAATTAAAGTTACATTAAGATCAGCTTATCATGAAGGAATAAAGATTGAATCTAATGCAGGGCTTCCTATTGAAATGAACATAGAAAATAAAATGCAAAATACTCTAAACGATATTATCGTCGAAATGAAAATGCCAGAAGAATTATATTTTACAAACGAACAATTTATCATACCAGAAGAAGATAAAGAAAAATATGAATTTGTAGAATATAAAGATAAAGTACTAAAAATACGTGTTATGAAATTAGAGGCAGGAGAAACACTAACAATGGAAACAAAACTGATTGCCGAAAGATTAGATACATCATTAGATAAAACAAGTACTTCACTTATTTATAGTGCAACTCTAAATGATAGAACATATTATTCAAACGAAATATATAAGGATATACAGCAATCTGAAACAATTATTACAGCAAACCAAACAAGTAACATAGAAGGTGAATATATTGAAGATGGAGATGAGTTGATTTTCACATTTAATATAGAAAATTCAGGACTTATAGATGCAGGAGTATTTTTACAAGATGTGGTACCAAATGGTTTAGTAGTACAAGAAGCATATATTATTAATAACGGAACAAGGATAGATATAGGTGCAACAAATACGAATTCATATTATATTACAGTAGAAGCGGGAACTAAAGCAATATGGAATATAAGAACAAAAGTAGATACAGATTTAATTACGACAAGTACAGTTACAAATTATGCAACAATTCAAGGAAACTATATTGACATTACAACTAATGAAATAACCTATAAAGTACGAGGTAAAGAAGATAACCAAGGAGGTTCAGAAACTTCAAAATATAGCATTTCAGGACTTGCATGGTTAGATGGTAACAAAAATGGTGTAAAAGATTCAGGAGAAGAAAAATTATCTAACATTCCAGTATTTTTAGTAAATGTGGATTCAAACTCTATATTAGAAAATGGAAATACAACAACAAATAGTAGAGGAGAATATCAATTTATTGATGTACCAAAAGGAAATTATGTTGTAGTATTTCAATATGATACTTCAAAATATAAAGTTTCCGAATATCAAAAAGAAGGCATTAGTGAAGTAACAAACTCTGATGTTGTTGATGGTACTAAAATAATTAATGGACAAGAGCAAAAGGTTGCTATTACACAAAACTTATCATTGGTTAAAAATTTAACAAATATAGATGCAGGATTTGTAGAATTAGAAACTTTTGATTTAAAACTAGATAAATATATAAATAGAGTAATTGTTCAAACAAATAAACAGACAACTGTTAGAGAATACAATAAAACACAATTAGCAAAATTAGAATTAGATGCAAAATCAATTGCAAATTCAACAGTAATTATTGAATATAAGATTTTGGTAACAAATGAAGGTGAAGTTGCAGGTTATGCAAGTGAAATTGTAGATTATATGCCAAGTGATTTAAGTTTTAGCTCAGAAATGAATTCTAAATGGTTCTTATCTACAGATCAAAATTTATATTCACGAGAACTTGCAAACCAAATAATCAATCCAGGAGAAACAAAAGAAATAACATTAACATTATATAAGACAATGAATAATGATAATACAGGAACTACAATAAATACAGCAGAAATAAGCAAAGCTAATAATGATAATGAAATTGCAGATATTGATTCGACACCAAATAACAAAATAACAAATGAAGATGATATAAGTACAGCAAATATTATTATTTCTATTAAAACAGGTGGAGTTATAAGGTTTACCGGATTAATTATAATAATTATGGCAATTATAGGAATAGCTGTATATTTTATTAAAACAAAAATATTAAAAGATACAAGTGAAGAAACAAAAGAATAATAGACAAAAACAAGGAGGGAAAAATGAAAAAAGCCCAAATTATAATATTTATTATTATATTAATATTTATGAGTTTTCTAATACCGACCTTATCCTATGGGGCAGAACTTTCAGAAGCTGTCCCTGGAATACCACCGGAAAAAAACAGCCAAATGTGGATTACGGGTATTTTCTATGCAATGAGAAAATATGAATCTGGATGGTTAGATACTGCAGCTTCTAGAATAGGTACAGTAGACCCATCTACAGGTAGAGTTTTATCTTATACAGAATGGGGAAATGAGGTTAGCTCAAATTTAGTTATTAAAAACCATTTGGCAAAAAATGTATATCCAGGAGAGATGTCTAGAAATGGATTAATCTATTATGTAGGAGGTCTTTGTTATGGACATAACTATGTAAATAATAAAAACAAAGTTATGGTACCAAGAGCATTAATAGATGTAAATCCAAATAGTCCTTTGTTCCATCAATATGATAAACAATTATTAGCATATGCAGTTAGAAGATCTTGGGACAACCATGAAGTTGGTGCAGCAGGAAGCTCATATTATAAAAAATGTATTTCTATATGGGTAAATGAAAGAGCAGCAAGCTTAGGAATAACTTCACAAAGACCAGAAGCAGCAGGAGGAAATCTAGATGCTTTACAAGCTGAAGGATATAGTGAAATAAACGGACTAGCAAATGAAAAATTCTTAACAAATTCTGTTAGTGGAGACGGAGCAACACAATCTATAGAATACAAAAATGGAAATACTTTTATTGGACCATATAATTTAAATACATCATGGGGAGGATTAACAAGTGCTACAATTACTCAAAGAGATAATGCAGGAAACATTGAAACTACATATGGAAGTATAGATGGAACTAATATAATACCACTAAATCAAATTTCAGAATATAATGGAAACAATTTTTATATTGTTATCCCAGGAAGAGAGATAGAATCAGTACAAAAAATAGATTTGAGAAAAAATTTCACATATAATGCAACAAGAGCTATGTTTGCAGAAGGGCAAGGAAATGGTGGTCAAAACATTGCAGTATTTTATGGCGAAAGAAGAAACTGGACTTCTACTTTAGTATTACCAGAAGTTCCATATAGTAATATAAAAATTAAAAAAGTAGACGAAGATACAAATCAACCTCTACCAAAGCCTGTTGGATTTATCGTGTATAATGAAACAGAAAGAAAATGGGTAAAACAGGGAAGTAAAATAGAATATGTAGACAATAAAGAAGATGCAACAACCTTTTATACAGATGCAAATGGAGAAGTTACAATTAAAAATTTAAGTAAAAAAGGTAAATACATAGTATACGAGGTAGTTAATCCAAACTTTGGTTATGATGCGGCAACTTATGATGATCCATCACAAGAAATTATAACAGAGATAAAAGCATTAGGACAAAATTCAGAGTTAACAGTAAACAACAAGAGAAAATATATAAAAGTATCTCGGATATGTATGGGAAGATATAATTTTATCAAAATTATCTGTTAGAAATTTTCTTTATGATTTAAATGAAGAATCAAACAGGAGAGTAAAAAATGTAACTGTTAATTTAAGAAGAGCAAATGGTGAATTAATTGACTCAAAAGTTACAGGAACAATTCTTAACTCAAATGGAGAACAAGAAGAAGGAGCTTATGTTTTCGGAGATTACGAAAAAGACGAAAATGCAGTCAAAATACAAATTTCAGATTTAGTAAATGGAGCATATATAGAATTTGAATACAATGGAATGAGTTATAAATCTGTAAATGTATATCCAGAAAATAGTGATAATAGATCACAAGAAGAATATGAAGCAACAAGAAGTAAAGCCACAGATGAAAACTTTAGAAAAGCATTTAATGAAAATTATGCAACAGTAACTAACAATCATGCAGAAAATGGAAATTATACTCTAAAATATGATTTTGCAGATCATGTAAGTACATTAAATTATGGTGGAGAGTATAAATATGGATATGAATATACAACTAAAAATGAAAAAGGGGAAGATATAAAAGTAAGACAAGCTTATCCAATTTCTGGAATAGACAAACAATATATGATTACAGCAAATACAAAAGATGCAACACAATATTTACCAGAAGGAAATAATTCTAATATAATATTAGGACAATTAAAATATTCTGCACAAGATATTTATAATAATAGTATTACAGAAATACCAAATATAAACTTAGGATTATATGAAAGAGAAATGCCTGATTTAGCAGTATTGAAGGATTTATATAATACAAAACTTTCAATTAATGGATACAGCCATGTATACCAATATGATCAAAGATTTGTAAATCAAGGTGAATATGGAGATGGATTTAATGCAGGAGTTAAATTTGGAAATGAATATGGAAAACAAACATATTCAAGACCAGTTTATAAATCAGACTACGATTATGAAGATCCAGTAAATGCTGAAAATGAGCTAAATGTGAACTTAACCTATAAAATAGCATTGAAAAACGAATCAACAAATCTAATCTCAAAAGTAAATACACTTTATGATTACTATGACACAAATTATAAAATATTAGCAATAGGAACAGAAGTTGCTGAAAATGGAGACATAATAAATCCGGTTAATTACACAATAGAAGATTATAATTCTAAATACAAAAGAGCAGTAATAAATACAAATATGAATATAGAAGCACAAAAACAGCAATATATTTATATTCAATTTGAATTAAATAAAGAAAATATTGGAAAAATTTTGTTTGACGCAAATGGACAAGAGATAAAAGACAAAATATTATTAGATAATTCTACAGAAATTGCATCATATTCAACATTTACACAAGATGGTTTAACTTATGCAGGAATTGATAAAGATTCTAATCCAGGAAGTATGAAACCAGAAGATAGAAATACATATGAAGATGATAGTGATGCAGCACCAGGATTAGCAATAGTATTAGCAAACCCAAGAGCAATAGAAGGAACAGTATTTGTAGATTCAACAACAGGAGAGCTAAGAACAGCTCAAGAAAGACTAGGCGATGGAATTTACAATGAAGGAGAAATAGGAGTACCAAATGTAAAAGTAACTATGTATAAAGAAGATGGTACTAAAGAACAAGAAGTAAAAACAGATGAAAATGGAAATTATAAAATTTCAAATTTCATACCAGGAAAATACAAAATTGTATACACTTGGGGTGATAAGACATACACAGTAGATGAATATAAAGGTACAATTTATAATGAACCAGATAGACAACAAAGAGAAATTTGGTATTTAGAAAAAGTTGATACTAGATATTCAGATGCAATAGACAACTATGATACAAGATTGCAAATAGATTCTGGAGAACATCCAGAAATAACAACAATGGATTCAACAACACCAGTAATGGAATTTGGTGTAGAATTAAGAGATATTATGGATAAATTCCCACCAACATCAGGAGTAGACAAAATAGAGTTCGTAGCAGAAAATATAGACTTTGGTATTGTAGAAAGACCAAGACAGGTTTTAGATATCGAAAAGGGAGTATCAGCAGTAAAAGTAACACTTACTAATGGACAAGTTATTGTAGATGGACAAGTAATAAAAGAAAATGGAGAATATAAATTAAAAGGAGATTTACTTTACGGTACAACATATATGGCACCAGGTAATTTATATCCAAAAAATGGATTTGTTCGTATGGAAATAGATAACGAATTAATCCAAGGAGCTACAATAGAAATAGAACATGGAATATTAATAGAAAATAATAGTGAGTTAGATTACGACTCAGAAGACTATTATAAATATGGAACAAACAAACAAAACCTAATAACAATTACACCTCAAAAAGTATATGACTACCTAGACAGTGAATTAGTATTAGACGAAGAAGAAACACAATGGGAAATAAAAACAAATAATAGTTATTATGAAGAAGCAAGCAAACCAACTGTTATAGAAAAATATCTATACAACTATTATAAATCAGAGGGAACTCTTGATGGCCATAAAGAAATAATGGGATATGAAGAATTTGAAGAACAATACCAAGAAGCAATTGCTAATTGGACAGAAACCACTGTAATACAAGCAAGAAAGAAAAGACTAGCTAATAAAACAATATTACATAATTCTAATTTAGAAAAAGAACTAAGACCAGGTGAACAAAATACAGCTACACTAAAATCATCAAAAATATTATCTAGTACAGAAGAAATTGAGCTAGATAATGATGTAGAAATTGTAGAAGTAAAACGTGAACAAAGAACAGGAAGAGAAATAACACCAAAACATTCTACATTATATGATAAAGGTGAAACAGTTGTTATTACACCACCTACAGGTGAAAATAATAATTATCTACCATATATTATTTTAGGAATAAGCTGTTTAATAATATTAGGAACAGGAATTGTGTTCATCAAGAAAAAATTACTAAAGTAGAAAAATAAAAGGAGAATTCTCCTTTTATTTTTTTACTTGATATTGCTTTTTTTTACATTCTGTAATAAAATAAAAATCAAATATTAGAAAAATATAAAAAATATAAAAAATATAAATCGTAAAATGTAAAAAACTTTTTTAATTTTAAAGACTAAAAAAGACAAAAACCACAAAGGACAAGTAGTAAAATAAGCCTATAAAAATTAAGAGGTGGTAAAGGATGTTTCAAAATATAAATGAAGATACAATAGAATTTGATAGCAAAAATACAAGAAACGATAAAAACAAAGTAAATATATTTGGAAATGTATTTGCAAAAAACAATATCGCACTATATCTTGTATCTTTTATGCTATCATTTGTTGGTTTAGGGGGAGAATTCTCCATATTTAGTATAAGCTTACTTGGTTCAAGTATAGCATGTTCTATACCAATTTTGGGAATTTTAATAATCTCTTTATTAGGAAATATAATTAAATTTGGAGTAGGTGGAGCAGTAGGTTACTTTCTAACAGCATTAGTAATGATACTAACATTATTTATAGTAAAACCACGTTATAATGAAAAAGAAAGAAATGAAAAAATAAAAATTGGTAAAAATGTTTTTATTGCAACATTACTAGTACAAGCTGTAAAAATAGCAATGGCAGAATTTACTGTATATGATGTTTTATCAAGTATAACATTATCAATAATAGCTTTAGTATTTTATAAAATATTTGTAAACTCACTTGTATTAATTCAAGAATTTGGAAAAAGAAAAGCATATTCAATAGAAGAAGTAATAGGAGCGAGCCTTTTACTATCAATAGCTGTAGGAGGACTAGGAGACCTAAGTATCTTCGGATTTGGTATTAGAAATATACTAAGTATTTTAATTGTTATGATACTAGGATGGAAAAACGGAATATTGGTAGGTACAACTTCAGGAGTAACAATAGGAGTAACCTTAGGAGTAATTAGTGGATCAGAGCCAATTATGATAGCAGCATATGCAATTTCTGGTATGATAGCAGGAATATTAAATCGATTTGGAAAAATAGGAGTAGTAGTAGGCTTTACATTAGGAAACATAGTACTTGCATATGTATCAAATGGTTACACAGTGGAGTTAATACATTTTAAAGAAATATTAATAGCATCAATTGGATTGTTAGCAGTACCAAAAAGTTTTAACATAAACTTAGAAGAATTCATAGGAAATACTAAATTTTTACCAGTAGTACCGGGAAGAGCTCTAAACAAAAGTAAAGAAGTAGCACAAAGCTTAAACAATGTCTCAGAAGCAATTGAAGAAATGGCAACAACATATAAAGAAGATAATCAAGATAACGAAGAAAATAAGCAAATATTTATAGCAGAACTACTAAATAATTTAGAACCATATAAAGAAAATATGTTATATGATGATATAGCAGATACAAACGGAAAAATAATAACAAAAATATTTGAATTTCTATTAGACAAGCAAGAAATGACAAAAGAAGATTTACTAAAAATATTTGCTAAATGTAATAGTTATATAGTAGGATTTGACGATAAAGACATAAGTAAATACTTAGAAGAAAACATATCACAAATTGTAAGAACAATAAACATATCTTATAAAGTTAGCAAGACGAACTTTATTTGGAGAAAAAAAGAAAAAGAAAATAAGAAAAATGTAGGTAAACAATTAGGAGAAGTATCAAAAGCAATAAGAAGTATGGCAAAAGATATTGAAAAAGATATAGCTACTCAAGAACTATATGAAAAAGAAAAAACAGAAATAATAAATTTATTAAAACAAAAAGAAATAGAAATTCAAGATATATCTATAAGAAAAGACGATAGATTCATATTGGAAGTATATTTAAATGAAATGATAGAAACTTATAAAATAGACATAATTGAAAAAATACTAAGCAAAGTATTAAAAGAAAGAATAGTAATAAATGATGAAACAAGTACCTACAAAAAATTAAACTTTTTATCAGACGATAAATTCATTATTGCAATGGGATTAGCAGAAACAACAAAAGATAAAAGTGAGGCATCGGGAGATAGTATACTAAACATTAGACTAAAAGACGGAAAATACCTAGTTGCAATAAGTGATGGAATGGGAAGCGGAAACAAAGCCAAAAATAGTAGTAAACAAGCATTAAAACTATTAGAAAACTTATTATTATCTGGATTTGATAAAAAAATATCATTAGATTTAATAAACAGTGCATTATTAAATAAAAACAATGAAATATTTGCAACATTAGATATTGCAATTGTAGACTTATACAAAGGAAATATAGAATTTATAAAAAGCGGAGCTTGTCCAACATATATAAAAAATAAAAAAAGAGTACAAATGATAAAATCGTCTTCTTTACCAACAGGAATTTTACAAGAAACAAAAATTCAAACATTTGATAAGGATATCGAATCAGGAGACATTATGTTGATGTGCTCAGATGGAATATTGGACTCTAACGTAGAATATAAAAACAAAGAATTATGGATTAAATATATGTTAGAAGATATAGATACAAACAATACACAAAAAATATCAGATCTAATTATCAATGAAGCAATAGATAATAACTATGGTATAGCAAAAGATGATATGAGCATTATTGTATGTAAATTTATTAAAAAAGAAGAAAAAATATAAAGGAAAAAGGTGTTTCTTAGAGATGAGAAAACACTTTTTTTTGTGTTATTATTTAGGCTATGTTACAAAATTTTATTGCCATAGGTTATAAAATGTGATATAGTATAAACGTAAAAAAGACAAAATTTAAAGGAGGCTATAAACTAATGAGTAGAGGAAGAAGATATGAAGAGCCAAAGTTAAATATGAAAAAGGTATTTGCTGTTATCATAGCAATAATAGTTATTATTATGTGTGTGGTTATGATAAAAGGAATTTTAGACAGAGATAAAGAAAAAGGAAACATAGCAAGTAAAAATTATTTTGCAGCATATCAAAATAACAAATGGGGAGTTATAGATTCAGAAGGGAACATTATAATTGATCCATCATATGAAGAAATGATAATAGTTCCAAATAGCAAGGAAGATATATTTTTATGTACATATGATGTAGACTATAATCTTGGAACATATAAAACAAAAGCCCTAAATAGCAAAAATGAAGAAATACTAAAAGATTATGAACAAATAGAAGCAATTTCAAATAAGGACGAAAACAACAACTTATGGTACGAATCTAACATATTAAAAGTAGAAAAAGAAGGAAAATATGGATTAATAGATTTATCAGGAAAAACTTTACTTGAATGTGAATATGAGCAAATTAGTGCTTTAGAAGGAACAAAAGGCATATTAAAAATCGAAAAAGATGGAAAATATGGAATAGCAGGAGAAGATGGAAAAATTTTAATACCAGCTGAATATGCAGATATTGAGAACTTAGATAATAAAAACAAAGTAGGCTTTGTAGTTAAAAACTCAGAAGAAAAATATGGAATAGTAGATTATTCAAATACATCTATATTAGAAACAAAATATGATGAAATAACAAAAGTATATGGAAATGACAATTATGTTGTAAAACAAGCAGGAAAAGAAATTATAGTAAAAAAAGATGGAACAGAAGTATTAAATAACAGTAACTATGATTCAGTTACATCAATATTAAAAAATACAGAAAATGGCGTAATTTATAAGAAACAAGATAAATATGGAGTTATGAAACTTTCAGGTGAAAAAACTATAGAAGCAGAATATGAAGACTTAAAAGAATCAAAATCGGGAATATTAATAGCAAAAAAAGATGGTAAATATGGAGTAATAGACCTAAGTAAGAGTCAAAAAATAGAATTTAAATATAACTCTATATATTATAATGAAAAAGCGGACTTATATATAGCAGAAGATGAAGAATTTAATAATGACATAATAGACAATACATTTACCGTAAAAAAGACAGGAATATTATTAGAATTAAATGACGAAAAAGGATATATAAAGTTAAGAGAGGAAAACGAAAACAAATATTACAACTTTAAATTTGAAGAGAAAAAAGAAACAGATATATTTACAACAAATACATTATTTTTAAGTAAAAAAGATGGAAAATACGGATTTGTAGATAAAGATGGAAATATAGTAGTTGACTATATTTACGATGATGCAACAGAACAAAATGCATATGGATATGCTGGAGTAAAAAAAGACGGAAAATGGGGATCTATTGATAAACAAGGAAAACTAGTACAAGAGCCAACATATGATCTAGAAGATTATTTAACAATAGATTTTATAGGAAGATGGCATTTTGGCAAAGATATTAATATGAATTATTACAATCAAATATAAAAGGAAGATAAAAAATAGCAAAATAAAGACTTGAAAGGGGTTAATAAAAGTCTATAAAAAAAGAAATAAAAGGTGAGTAAAATGGAACTAAAGATAAACTACCAATATACATACTTTGTTCATCCATTTGTTATAAAAGATGGAAAATATCAAAAATATATTTTAAAAATGTTAAAGGACAAAAACTGTAAATTAAAAATATTTCAAAAAGAAAAAGACTTGAAAACATATCAATATTTCTTGCCAAAAACAAGAGAATTTCTATTTTCAAGTTTTAGTATAGGAAATAGCAGACTAAAAAAATTAGAAGAATTACCAATAGAAACAAGAGCAGCATTACTTAGTAAGTATCCATGTAATATCTTTGAATATACATTAAAAAAAGATATACAAGGAAAAGTAGATGGAAAAAAAGGAATATTTTTTACCATACCAAAAGTAGAAGTTGTATGTTTCCAAACAGGAATATGTTTTTTAGTAATAAAAACAACAGTAGAAAATGATATAAGCTTTGCAAATGTTTTAAACTTTAATTATAAATTTAGAGATATAAAACAAACAGGAATAAGCTTCGACACATTTGATAATATACGATTACAAACAGGTAGTTTTTCAGATGTAGAAACATTTAGAGAATTCATAAGTCATATAACAGGTTCAAACATAGAAGCAATGAAATTAGATATAGATACAGAAAGATTTTTAACATATTCATATATGTGTATAGATCAAGAAGCTTGGAACTCTACAAACGAATTTGAAAAAATAAAATATCAATTCATAAAATATGCTAACATATTACCAGCAGATAACAGTAGAAATTATGAAGGAGAGAAAATAACAACAGTATCAAGATGGAAATATGCAAAAATTGCTATGAGTAAATTAGGAGTAATATTATTTTCATCTAGTGCAGATATGAATAATTACACAATACTACCAGACGAATTTGAGAACCAATATCTATATAGTTATATATTAAATTTGTATAAAAAAATATATCTTAAAAAATTAGAGTTAGAATTTAAAAATCCAAAACAAGTAAAAAAGGCTAGAAAGAAATTTATAGATTTTACAAAAAACCTATGGATACAAGAAATAACAGAAGACGAAACTGGAACTATGTTAAACCATAAAATGCAAGAAACATTTGAATTAGAAAAATTATATGAAGAAGTAAAAAATAAATATGATGTATTATATAAAGAATTAAATATTGAAAAAAATAAAAAAGCAACAATAATAATAGCTATAATATTAGTAGCATCACTAATATTTAATATACTAAATTTTATAGCATTAATGCAGAAATGAGATTTTGCCTTATTAGGAAAGGGATGTGAGTAAAAATTAAAATAAAATGTGGAACAGATATTATAGAAATTCAAAGAATTAAAGAAAGTATTGAAGAAATGGGAAAAAAATTCCTAGAAAGAGTATTTACAAAGAAAGAAATAGAATATTGTGAAAGCAAAAAAGCCCAAAAATATCAACATTATGCAGCTAGATTTGCAGCCAAAGAAGCAACTTTTAAGGCAATATCTTGGAAATTAAAAGATAAATATGAGATATCTTGGAAGAATATAGAAGTGGAAAATGACAAACAAGGAAGACCAAACATAAACTTAATAGGGGTAGACTTAGAAAATATAGAAGATATTGACATTAGTATTTCACATTGCAAAAATTATGCTGTTGCTTATGTTACAGTTTTAAGCAAGTAATATCAAACTTTAATATAAACTTGTAAAGTGTAAAATATTGTGTGAGGAGATAAAAATGAGGTTTTTTGATAATCATGCTCACTTAGATGACGAAAAATTTGACGAAGATAGAGACGAAATAATTAGAAAAATAGAAAAAGAAGGAATTAAAAATTTTATATCAGCAGGCTATAATCTAGAAAGTTCAAAAAAAGCGATTGAACTTTCCAAAAAATATGAATTTATTTATACAACTTGCGGTATTTCACCTAATGATATTCCACAAACGGAAGAAGAATTGTGGAAAATTATACAAGAAATAAAAAAATTAGCTAAAGAAAATTCAAAAGTTAAAGCAATTGGAGAGATTGGACTAGATTATTATTGGGAAAAGGACCAAAAAAGAAGAGAATTACAAAAAAAAGCTTTTATGAAACAAATAGAAATTGCGAATGAACTAAAATTACCAATAGTTATCCATACAAGAGAGGCTGTTATGGATACGTTAGAGATATTAAAACAAAATGATAACTGTAAAAAAGGAATATTTCATTGTTGCCCATTAAATAGAGAGTTAGTAAAAGAAGGTTTAAAATTAGGGTTTTATATATCATTTGCAGGACCTGTTACTTTTAAGAATTCCAAAAATGCAGAAGAAATAATTAATATGGTTCCAAATGACAAAATATTAATAGAAACAGATAGCCCATATTTATCACCAGAACCTTTAAGAGGAAGAAGAAATGACCCAAGAAATGTAAAATACATAGCTAAAAAAATTTCTGAAGTAAAAGGAATATCGTTAGAAGAAATATCAGAGATTACATATAAAAATGCTAAAACAATTTATGAAATATAATATTAAAATATAAAAATAACCCAAGATTGTATTATTTGCCAATCCAGGGTTATTTTTATCTTAAATTCCTTAATGCTTCGATTCTATCAGCAGTACTTGGATGAGTTGACCAAATACTAGAAGTTTTTTTCTTTCCATCTTTAGCATTTTTCTTAAAAGGATTTACTATATACATATTAGCAGTTGCATTATTTGCCGTTTCTAATTGGTTTGGATCATTTTCTAACTTTTCAAGTGCAGAAATCAACCCATCTGGATTACGAGTGAACTCCACAGCAGTACTATCTGCTAAAAATTCTCTTTTTCTAGATAAAGCAAGTTGCATTAAAGAACCAAATATTGGAGATAATA
>CALXCC010000012.1 GCA_944386705.1 uncultured Clostridia bacterium
GTCTTAAAGTTTGATCTGTATACTCTTCTATATCATAATATGCTGGACCTTCATTTAAGTTCTTTTCTATCTCGTCTAGAATTGTTTCTCTATATTTGCTATTTGTTGCAGAAATCGGTATAACTGCCTCAAATGGATATTCTTTACTATACAAATCTATTAGTGATAACAGCTTTTCTCTTTTTATTAAGTCTATTTTATTTATTATTAATATCGTTTTCCTTTTTGCCTTTTTAATTTTTTCTAATATAATTCTGTCTCCTCTTCCTATATCAGTACTTGTTGCTTCTATTAGAAATAATACAATATCACTATCTACTAAACTTGTAAAAGATGTTTCTACCATTGTCTCATTTAATTTTGTTTTTGGTTTATGTATCCCAGGTGTGTCTACAAATATAATTTGTGAATTTTTTCTATTTACAATTCCTTTTATTGCTGTTCTTGTTGTTTGCACTTTATTTGCAATTGCTGCTACTTTCTCACCAACTAACAAATTAAGTAAAGTTGACTTTCCTACATTTGTTCTTCCTATTAGTGTTACAAAACCTGATTTAAATTCTTCCATTTTTCCTCCATATATTTTGGCTATGCCGGGGACAGGTACCGTTTAGCCATTTTTGGCTAAGCTTGGGACAGTTTTCTTTAGCCATTATACTTTATTTTTTGTGCTAAATTTGTAGAAAACGTGTCTTATAACCAATTTATTTTGTTTTTTCTTTTTTTTGAGTTTTCTACATTATGTATTTTATCAATAAAACTTTATTTTTTCAATAGTTTTAATTGTTTGAATTTTTATAGAAAAGAGAATTCAAAAGCAAATTTGAATTCTCATAATTGGATTTCATAATAGTTAGATTCCAATAAATTAGCGCCTATTTTCTCGGCTACTCTTATAGAAGCTTTGTTTTCACATAAAATATACATACTTAATTTCATTCCTGAAAAGTATGGTTTTATTTCTTTTTTTATAATATTTTTTATTGCTTCTGTAATTATTCCTTTGTTTCTATACTTTGGATTAATTACATAAGATAAAAATATTTTATCCGTTATTTCGTCATATTCAACTTGTATAATTCCTATCATTCTTGTTATTTTATTTTTATTAATAATAATGCTATATACTTGAATGTTAGTTGAACATAAGAAAATTTCGGTAATTTTTTCTACCTCTTTTTCAGTACGACAATAAATGCCTCTATAATATCTTTTTACACTCTCGTCTGCTAGAATAGGATATAAATCCTTTTCATCTTTCCGATTGAATAATCTAATTTTGAAATTATTCATATTAACTCAAATCCTCCTTGGTGTTTTTATATTATATCATACTTTTTTATTTTTTTCATTTGTTATTTTATAAAATATGATTTTTTTAGGCTTGTTTTTTGCTCTAAAAATGTTTTTTATATATTAAAAAGCCCTATTTTTATAGGGCCTTTGATATTTTCTATGCATATGCTTGACGTTTTTTGAAAGAAAGTAAGTTGGTAATTTCGTTTTCCGTATTTTTTGCCTTTTTGGTCTTTCTTGCTCTTTCTTGTTCCAATTCTCTTTTTTGTTTTTCTGCCATTGATTGACAAATTGCTTTTTGATATGTAAAGTGTGTGTCTTGAGCAATTTTGCTCCAATTATATTCGTTTCTTACTTTGTTTTTAGCTCTTCTTGTAATATCTGCACATAGTTTATGGTCATATAATAATTCTAATATAGAATCTGCTATTGAATTTGGATTTCCACAATATGCTTTCATTCCATTTACTTTATGGTCTACAATTTCATTTAATCCTCCTATATCAGATACTACAATTGGATTTTCTGAAAGCATTGCTTCTAAAGCTACTATTCCAAACGGTTCGTATGTACTTGGAAATACTGCTATATCTGCTGCTTTGTACATTCTTTGTACATCTTTTCCATTCATATAACCTGCAAAATATACTTTATTTTCTATCCCCATTCTTCTTACTTGTTGTTGTAATTCTTCTTGCATTCCACCTTTTCCGCATATTACAAGTTTGCTATCTCTGTAGCCGTTTAATATTTTAGGCATAGCTGCTATTAAATGTTGTATTCCTTTTTCATATACAAGTCTTCCCATAAATAATATAATTTTTTCGTTGTCCATTGCATATTTTCTTCTGAAATTGTAATCTCTTTCTATTCCATTAAATAGATTTAAATTAACTCCATTTGGTATTACATTGATTTTATCATATGGAAGTCCAAATAGTCTTTGTAATTCATTTTTCATATAATTACTATTTACTATAACTTCTGCCGATTCATATGTTAACATCCATTCTGTGTCATTGATATATCTTTGTGTTTCATTATGAATTCCACTGTTTCTTCCAGCTTCTGTTGCATGTATTGTAGAAACAATTGGAAGATTATATGAATTTTTTAATGTTTTTGCTGCATATGCTACTAACCAATCATGTGCGTGTATTACATCAAAATTTCCTTGTTCTTGCATAATCTCATTTACTTTTGCAACCAAATTAAAATTTAATTGCATAATCCAATCAATAAAATTATTTGGATTAATCATATAATTATCTACTCTGTACACTTTTACACCTTTATCGTCTTCGAAATATGGTGCATCTCCTTCTCTATATGTAACAACTGTTACATCGTGACCATCTCTTAATAGAGTTCTTGATATATCATATACTACTCTAGCTATTCCCCCTACTACTCTTGGTGGATATTCCCATGTTAACATTAGTATCTTCATTGATATACTTCCTTTCTTTTTTATAATCTTTAGTGTTCTATTTTTTGACATTTTTCTTCTTTGTATATTGTATACAATAAAATTAAAAAAGTAAATGCTTTTTTAAAAAAACATTTACTTTTTTGCTTTTTTATTACTAAATTTTTTCTCGATAAATGATGTATCATAATTATTATTTTTAAAATCCTGGTCTTCTAATATTTTTAGTATAAAATCTGTGTTTGTTGTAATACCATCTACTACTAACTCGGAGATAGCACTTTTCATTTTTGCAATTGATTCTTCTCTATCTTTTCCATGTACTATTATTTTTGCTATCATTGAATCATATGTTGGTGGTATTTTATATCCTGGATAAATAGCTGTATCTATTCTTACACCATTTCCGCCTGGTAAATGTAAGTCTTTAATTATCCCAGGGCATGGCATAAAATTCTTTTCTGGATTTTCTGCATTTATTCTAACTTCCATAGAGTGTCCGTTAAATGTTATATCTTTTTGTTTAACACTTAATTTTTCTCCACTTGCAATTCTTATTTGTTCTTTAATAATATCTATACCTGTTACCATTTCTGTTACTGGATGTTCCACCTGTACTCTTGTATTCATTTCCATAAAATAAAATTCTTTATTTTTATCAACTAGAAATTCAATTGTTCCTGCATTGCTATATCCAATTTCTTTTACGGCATTTACTGCCACTTCTCCCATTTTCTTTCTAGTTTTATCGTCTAATATGCTTGAAGGTGTTTCTTCTAATACTTTTTGATTTCTTCTTTGCACTGAGCAATCTCTTTCTCCTAAATGAATACAATTTCTATGTTCATCAGCTAAAATTTGTATTTCCACATGTCTTGGATTTTCAACAAATTTTTCTAGATAAATACTATCGTCATTAAATGAAACTTTGGCTTCCTGTTTTACTAGGTCATAAGCTTTTTCTAATTGTTCTTTGGTGTAGGCTACTCTAATTCCTCTTCCACCACCACCACTAGATGCTTTTAATATTACTGGATATTTTATTTTTTCTGCTAATTCTACTGCTTCTTCTTTATTTTTAATTAGTCCTTCTGAACCAGGAACTACAGGTATTCCTGCCTTTTTCATAGTTTCTTTAGCTTGCGATTTATTTCCCAATAATTCAATTAATTTATAGTTTGGCCCTATAAATTTAATCCCCATTTCCTCACATATTTTAGCAAAATTGCTATTTTCAGATAAAAATCCAAATCCAGGGTGAATGCTATCTGCCCCTGTAAGACATGCTGCTTCTAATATTGCCTTCATATTTAAATAGCTTTTATTAGATGGCGCTGGTCCAACACATATTGCTTCATCTGCTAAGCTTACATGTAAAGCTTCTTTGTCTGCTTCAGAATATATTGCAACTGTTCTTATTCCCATTTCTCTGCAAGCACGAATGATTCTAACAGCAATTTCTCCACGATTAGCAATTAAAACTTTTTTTAACATATTCCTCTCCTTCTTCTATTTTTTTCAATTTGAGAATTTTGGGACAGACATCCTTTTTTGTTTTATGAACTTTAAGGAACGTCCCCAAAGTTCTCAATGCTTAATTTAGACAATAGCAAATGTTAATTCTCCTTTTACTGCAACTTTTCCATCGACCGTTGCTAGCGCTTCTCCAATGCCTATTGGTCCCTTTCTTTTAATGATTTTTACTTCTAATTTTAAAGTATCTCCTGGAACTACTTGTTTTTTAAATCTTAGTTTATCAATTCCTCCAAATAAAGCATTTCTTCCTTTATTCTCTTCCATTGAAAGTATTGCAACTGCTCCAGTTTGTGCTAATGATTCTACTATTAGTACTCCTGGCATTATAGGATTTCCGGGAAAATGTCCTTTAAAGTAATATTCTTCTTCATTTACATATTTATAAGCAGTGGCACTTTCTCCTGGTACATAGTCTTCTACTTCATCAATCATTAAAAAAGGTTCTCTTTGTGGAATTATATTTTTTATTCCGTCTTTATCTAATTTCATCTCATTTTCCTTCCTATATGTTTTTATTTTTAGATAATATTTATTTTTATTTAATTTTAAATAGTGGTGTTCCGTATTCGACAATATCTTCATTTTTTGCACAAATTTCTACGATTTCTCCATCAAATTCAGACTCGATTTCGTTCATTAATTTCATTGCCTCAATAATACATAACACTTGGCCTTTTTTTACTTTATCGCCAACTTTAACAAATGGCTCTTTGTCTGGTGAAGAGCTTGCATAAAATGTTCCAACCATCGGACATTTTACTACTTTTAAATTTTCTTTATTTTCTTCTACATTTGTTAAACTTGTTTCTTGTTTTTGAACTGCTACTGGTGCAGTCATTGGCGCACTTGCTTCTATTACATTAGGTTCAGGCGCTTTTATTACAACCTCTTTTTGGATGTTTTTTGACATACTAATTTTTATTCCATCAGGAAATTCTATTTCTAAAGAATCTATTTTTGAATTTCCCATATCGTCTATTAGTCTTTTGATATCACTATAATCCATTTTTCTCTTCCTTTCTTTGATTATTTCTATAAATTATAAATTGCTTTTCTTCTTTTATTTTTTATAGCAATTTCTAGTAAATACTTTTAATTCCATTTTTTTAATAGAATACTACTATTGTGTCCTCCAAATCCTAGTGAATTTGATATAGCATATTTAACTTCTGTTTTTCTTCCTTTATTTGGTACTACATCTAAATCACATTCTTCATCTGGTACTTTGTAATTTATTGTTGCTGGTACAAATCCTTCTTCAAGAGATTTTGTACATACAATTGCTTCTATTCCTCCTGCTGCTCCTAGTAAGTGACCTGTATGACCTTTTGTTGAACTTACCATTACTTTTTTTGCATTTTCTTCTCCTAATGCTGTTTTAATCGCTTGTGTTTCACAGCTATCATTCAATGGTGTAGATGTACCATGCGCATTTATGTAGGTAATATCTTCTGGTTTTACATTTGCTTCTTCCATAGCTATTTTCATAGCTCTTGCTCCACCTTCTCCTCCTGGTGCTGGAGAAGTAATATGATAAGCATCTGAGGTTGCTCCATATCCTACTATTTCTGCATATATTTTAGCTCCTCTTGCTAAAGCATGCTCTAGTTCTTCTAAGATAATAACTCCTGCTCCTTCTCCCATAACAAATCCATTTCTTTCTTTGTCAAATGGTATGCTTGCTCTTGTTTTGTCTTCTGATTTACTTAGTGCTTTAATATTGGTAAAACCTGCTATACTAAGTGGTGTTATAGAAGCTTCTGTTCCTCCTGCTAACACAATATCTTGGTATCCGTGTTTTACCATCCTAAAAGCTTCTCCTATACAATGTGTTCCTGATGCACAAGCTGTTACCATTGCTACAGATTCTCCTTTTGCTCCAATATCTATTGCTACATTTCCAGTTGCCATATTTAGTATTCCCATTGGGATATACATAGGTGATACTCTATCTGGCCCTTTCTCAATACATTTTTTATTTTCAGTTTCTATTGTTTTTATTCCGCCAATTCCTGAACCTACTACAATTCCTACTCTTTCCATATTTTCTTTTTCTTTATCTAACTTGCTATCTTTCCAAGCTTCTCTTGCAGCAATAATTGCATATTGTGAAAATTTATCAAGTCTTTTTGCTTCTCTTTTTTCAAAATAGTCTTCTGCATTATAATTTTTTACTTCAGCAGCTAATTTCACTTTAAAGTTGCTTATGTCAAATGCTTTTATTTCTTCAATTCCGCATTTTCCTTCTTTTATTCCGTTCCAAAACTCTTCTACATTGTTTCCGATTGGAGTTATTGCTCCTAATCCTGTTATTACAACTCTTCTCATTTTTTATCTCCTTATCATATATTTACATTTATTTTCTTGTATTATTATTTATACTATATTTTTCATTTTTTTTCTATTAGTATGACCAGTCGAATTTTAATATTTGTAAATTATTATTTATATACTTTCATTTTAGTTCTCAAAGAAGCTTACTTAAAAATTTGTTTCTGAGAAATTTCCTATTAGATAAAAAAGCTGAGACTTCCTCCCAGACTTTTTATCTATTATGGTATTTTACATTACCATTCCTCCATCTACATTTATCACTTGTCCTGTAATATAAGAACTCTTCTCACTTCCTAAGAAGTAGATTAGTTCTGCAACTTCTCTTGCATTGCCCATTCTTTTTAAAGGTATTTGATTATATATATTTTCTTTTACTTCTTCTTTTAATACATTTGTCATATCAGTTTCTATAAATCCTGGTGCTACTGCGTTTGCTCTAATATTTCTTGATGCTAATTCTTTTGCTACACTTTTTGTAAATCCAATAATTCCTGCTTTTGATGCTGAATAATTACATTGTCCGCTATTTCCTACTACACCTACTACAGATGCTAAGTTTATAATACTTCCTTGTCTCTTCTTCATCATATATTTTATAACTGATTTTGTTACTAAAAATGTTCCTTTTAAGTTTATTTCTATTACTCTATCAAATTCTTCTTGACTCATTCTCATTAATAAATTATCTTTTGTTATCCCTGCATTGTTTACTAATACATCTATTTTTCCAAATTCTTCTATAGCTTTATTTACTAAGTTTGTTACTTCTTCTTCTTTTGATACATCTGCTTTTACTAATAAACATTTTACATTTTTTTCTTCAAATTCTTTTTTTATTCCTTCTACATCAGTTTTGTCTGATACATAATTTATAATAACATCATATCCATTTTCTGCATAAAGATTTGCAACTTCTTTTCCTATTCCTCTTGCTCCACCTGTTACTAATACTGTTTTTCTTTCTTCCATTTTCTTGTTTCCTCCTTTAATTTTTTATATATTTTCATAATTTTTTCGCTTATTTTCAATAGATTACTTTATCTTATTTATTTTTCTATTTTTAAATAGTTTTCTAAACTTTCTAAGTTATTTATATTATATACTTTCGCTTCTTTATTATCTTTTTTTATAAATCCTGTCAATGTCTTACCTGGACCTATTTCTACATATTCTTCTATTTTCTCTTTTTTCATTAGCTCAATTGCTTTATCAAATCTTACTGGACTTACTATATGTTTTGCTAGGATTTCTTTTATATTGTCTTTATTACTATAATAGGTTCCATCTAGGTTTTTTATAACTTTTGCTTTTCCTTCATTAAAAAATATATTTTCTAATTCTTTTTCGTAAGCTTTTTTTGCTTTTTCTAATTTTGATGTGTGGAATGGTCCACTAGTTTTTAATGGAATTACTCTTTTTGCTCCTGCTTCTTTTAATTTTTCACTTGCTTCTTCTATAGCTTCTTTTTCTCCTGAAATTACTGTTTGAACTTTGCAATTATAATTTGCAGGTACAATAAATTTTCCTTCTTTAGCGATATTTTGGCAAACATCTTCTATTTTTGAAGAATCTAAGCCTATTACTGCTGCCATTGCAAATTCTTCGTCTGGTAGAAGGTTACCCATATAATATCCTCTTTTTTGAATTAGTTTTATTCCTTCTTCTAAACTGATTATTCCAGAATAAATTAATGCACCATATTCTCCTAAGCTTAATCCTACAGCAATATCTGCTTCTATTTTTTTGCTTTTTAATACTTCTAATATTGCTAAACTAGTTGTAAGTATTGCAATTTGTGTATTTTCTGTTTTGTTTAATTCTTCTTCTGGTCCTTCAAAACAAATCTTTTTTACATCTATTTTTGTAATTTCATTTGCTTTATCATAAATTTTTCTTGCTTCTTCATAATTTTCATAAATATCTTTTCCCATTCCAACTATTTGGGCTCCCTGTCCTGGAAATAAAAATGCTCTTTTCATAACTCTCTCCTTTTTTATGAATTTTAAATTTCTAATAAAATACTTCCTGTATTTAGTCCTCCGCCATATCCTAGTAGAATTATTTTGTTTTGTTCTTTCAGTAATCCTTTTTCTTTCATTTCTTCTAATGTAATTGGAATACTTGCGCAGAATGTATTTCCTTTATTTTGTAAATTTATATACATTTTTTCTTCTTCTATTTTTAATCTAGAAGCTATTGCTTTTATTATTTTTAAATTTGATTGATGTGGTACTATATATTTTATGTCTTCAATTTTTTCACCAGATTTTTCTAAAAGTTCTTTTATATTTTTTACAGTTTTGGTTACCGCATATTTATAAACTTCTTTTCCATTCATATAAAGTGTCTTATTGTCTTTATAAAATAAAATATCTTTTTTATCCACTTCTGCTTCTATATTTGCATAATATTTTTTGCATTTTTTAGTTTGTTCTAACAAAACTGCCCCTGCTCCATCTGAAAGTACTGCTACTGTTGATATGTCTTTTTTATCTATTACATTAGATAAAAGATCTACTCCAATTACTAGTGCTTTTTTAATTTTTCCAGTTTCAATATATAATTTAGCAATATCAATAGCATTAATAAATCCACTGCATCCAGCTAATATATCTAAACAAATGCAATTTTTTAAATTCAATTCTTTTTGAACGATATTTGCTATGCCTGGCATCAAATTATTGCTAGAAGTTGTTGCAACTATTATTAACCCTAAATCTTCTAAGTTTTCTTTTATTTTTTTTACGACTTCTATAGCCATTTTCTCTATTGTTTCATTTTCGGCATAATATCTTTCTTCAATTCCTGTTCTTTTATAAATATACCCTTCTTCTAAATTCAATCCATTTTCTATTTCTTTATTTAATACTTTTTTTCTAGGCAAATAACTTGCACAGTGCGTAATTTTTATATAATTCATTTATTCCCTCTTTCTTATTAGTTCTTTTTATTTATACACTATTTTTAGTTCTTTTTCTATTAGTCTGAGTGGTCAAAATAAAAGACGAAATTTTTATTTTTAATTTCGCCTTTTGTTTGTTTTTTTTATTTTATTGAATTTGTCCATTATTTACGGTAGTATTAGTATTTTGAAATGCATTATTGTCTACTACTGTATTTGTATTTATATTATTGTTGTTTATATTAGTATTTGTATTAGAAACATTGTTGCTTTCATTAGTATTTATGGTATTATTGTTTGCTATGTTTCCTGTTTGATTTGTAGTTTCTTGTGGTCTAATTCCTATATTTTTTAAATATTGCTCTGCATCCATAGTTCCATCATTTACCGTAATATAATAATGTCTTTGTCCACCACTAATTGTCATATATATATCGTCTGCTACTGGCCCTGCAAATAATTCTTTTCCACTAGAATTTAATAATGTATATTTTTTATCTTTACATGCTACAAGCACTTCATAATCTGGAATTACTAATAAGTTTAATGCATCTTTATTACTTGTTGCAACATATCCAAAATTATCATATGTAAAGTCTACTAGCTTATTTCCATTTTTGTCATACAATCCCCATAATTTACCTTTTCTAACTGGAATTAAGTTTCCTGCTAATATATATTTATTTTTTATATTATTTTGTTCAAATTGTGATATATCCATTCCTACTTCGTCATTTTCAATATATATTTTTATATTTCCTCTAAAGTCTAATACTCCATATTTTCCATCTTTTTCTGCAACATATAGTCCTGCATCACTATCCATTAATTCTATTGAGTCATACATAATTTGAACTTTTGTCTCTCCATTTTTTGATAAAATTCCTACTTTTTCGTTAGTTTTTACTAGAAAGTCTCCCACATTTGGAAGGTATGTTATACTATCATATTTTGGTTCTAAAATAACGTCTCCATCAACATTGATAACAGCAACTGCTTTTGCGTCTTCTTTTTCTACTACTAACATATCTTTTAATATTGCCTTTTGATTTGCAAATGTCTCACTTATTTTAGTATATCCATAATCTAGCACTGTACCTGAATATGATTGAATTAAATATGGCATTGTATATATGTATATCCTATTTTTATCTTGTTCATATTGAAAGCTTACATTAAATGCTTTTTCTATTGCTTCTGAGCTGGCATATAATACTCCATTAATTGCCTTCACTGGTTTTTCTGTATATGCATATTCATAGCTTGCTTGTGTATTTGTTAGATCTAATTTATAAATTTTGTTAGAACCTAGTGCAAAATTTGCTACTTCATTTTCACTTTGAACATAGCATTTACTAGCACTTTCCGATTTTTCTGTATATTCTCCATTGTAACTTGTATATCCTAGATAACTTGCAATTTCTTTGATTGGTACATATATAGTATCATCTTCTTCAAACACTAATAATTCTTTTATTTTTTCATTACTTTGACCATTTAACATAACTCTTAATGTTGTTTCTTTAATATATAATAGATATCCAGATATTGCAATAATTACTATAACTAGAAATATTATTACTCCTAATATAATTTTTGTTGTTCTTTTTTTCTTTTTTTCTTCTTTATTTTGGAAGCTTTCTTCTATTAAATTCATTTGTGTTCCCCCTATCTATTTTGTATAGCCGTATTTTTTATAAAATTCTTCTTTGAAGTTTCCTAAATTATCATTTTCTATTTCTATTCTAACCTTTTCCATTAAATTAGTCAAGAATCTTAAGTTATGAATTGATAATAATCTAACACCTAATATTTCATTTGCTTTAATTAGATGTCTTATATATCCCCTAGTATAGTTTTTGCAAGTATAACAATCACATTCTGGGTCTAAAGGTCCCCAATCTCTTTCGTATGTAGCATTTCTTACAACTACTTTTCCTCTCGATGTCATTGCCGTTCCATTTCTTGCAATTCTAGTAGGAAGTACACAATCACACATATCAATTCCTGCAATTACCGCTTCAATTAAGTAATCTGGCGTTCCAACTCCCATTAAATATCTTGGTTTATCTTTTGGTAATAATGGTGCGGTATATCTTAAAATATCTAAGAATTCTTCTTTTGGCTCTCCAACACTTATTCCTCCTATTGCATATCCAGGTAAATCTAATTTTATTAAATCTTCGGCACTTTGTTTTCTTAAATCTTTAAAAAATCCTCCTTGAACAATTCCAAATAATGCTTGTTTGTCTATTGTTTTGTGAGCCTCTTTACACCTTTTAGCCCATCTTGTTGTTCTTTCCATAGAATTTTTTGTATATTCATATGTAGAAGGATATGGACAGCATTCATCAAAAGCCATAATAATATCTGCTCCTAAATCTTCTTCTATTTCCATAACAGATTCTGGCGAAAAGAAATGCTTACTTCCATCTAGATGTGATTTAAATTCAACACCCTCTTCGTGAATTTTCCTTAAGTCCCCTAGACTAAACACTTGGAAACCACCACTATCAGTTAAAATTGGCCTGTCCCATTTCATAAAATTATGAAGTCCACCTGCTTCTTTTACAATTTTGTTTCCAGGTCTTAGGTATAAATGATATGTATTTGATAATATAATTTGTGCTTTTACTTCTTCTTTTAATTCTTCTGGTGTCATTGATTTTACGGTCGCTTGTGTTCCTACTGGCATAAATATTGGTGTCCCGAATATCTCCGTGCGGAGTATGAATTACTCCTCTTCTTGCTCCTGTTTGTTTACATTTATGTAGTAGTTCATATGTTACTGCTGGTTTCATTTTTCCTCCTTTGGTTATTTGGATTTAGCCTCTATAAACATTGCATCTCCGAAACTAAAAAATCTATATTTTTCTTTTACAGCTTCTTCATAAGCTTGCATTATGTAGTCTTTTCCTGCTAGCGCTGATACTAGCATCAAAAGTGTTGACTGTGGTAAATGAAAATTTGTAATTAATCCATCTAAGCATTTAAATTTATATCCAGGATAAATAAAAATTTTGGTATCTCCTTTTGTTTCTCTTACCATACCATTTTCGTCTGCTATTGTTTCTAGCACTCTGCAAGAAGTTGTTCCTACTGCAATTACTCTTTTTCCATTTTTCTTTGCATTATTTATCTTATCTACATCTTCTTGTTTTATATAATAATGCTCTGTATGCATTTTATGCTCTTCTACTGTATCTTCCTTTACAGGTCTAAATGTCCCTATTCCTACGTGCAAGGTTACATTTGCAATTATTATTCCTTTTTCTTCTAGCTTTTTTAGTAATTCTTCTGTAAAGTGTAACCCTGCTGTTGGTGCTGCTGCTGAACCATCATATTTTGCATAAACTGTTTGATATCTATCTTTTTCTTTTAAACGTTCGTGAATGTATGGTGGTAGTGGCATTAATCCTATTTGGTCTAATATTTCATTAAATATTCCTTGATAATGAAATTCTACTTTTCTTGTTCCACCTGGCATAATTTCTAATATTTCTGCCGTAAGTATTCCATCTCCAAAAATCACTTTTGTTCCTATATGAAGTTTATTTCCTGGTCTTACGATACACTCCCAAATGTCTCCTTCTATGTTATTTAATAGTAAAAATTCAACTTTTGCACCTGTTTCTTTTTTTCCATATAGTCTTGCTGGAATTACTTTTGTATTATTTCTAACTAATACATCTCCTGGTTCTAGATAATTTATAATATCTTTAAATTTTTTGTGTTCTATTGTTTTTTTATTTCTATTAAGTATCATAAGTCTTGATTCGTCTCTTTTTTCTATTGGTGTTTGTGCAATTAGTTCTTCTGGTAAATTATAATTAAATTCTGATACTTTCAACTTTCTTCTTCCTTTCTTTTTATTTCTCGTTCTTGCTCTTTATTTTATATATTCGACATTTTTCTACCTATTTCTTTCTAAATTATGAAACATTTAAAACTTTTGTCCCAATTGTTCTAAAATCTGTTTTATTTCTTCTATTAGGTTTTCTGGTTCTTTAAATTCTTCTAGTTTATAGGCATTTTGAAAATTATTGCTCTTAGCTGGTTTTAGGGTATATATTTCTTCTGGTAATCCAATTTTTCCTTCTGTTGCTTTTATACTTTTGTTCATATAATCTTTATACCATCTTTTTTGTCCAATTAAACTTTCGTTTTTATAGCCATACTTTTCATAGTCATGTAGTACTGGTACACTATATCCATATTCTTTTGAATTTCTTTCTAATGAATGTAAAAATTCGTGTAATAGTACTTCTTCTGGAAATTGATTTATTCTTGTATTATATTTATAAATATAACTTTCAGCGTCATTTGGAAGTCTTATGTTTGAAAATCCTATCCCATAGTAATCCATTCCACCGAAGTCCTATCCAATCTTTTACTTCTATATCTTCTTTGTGTTTGTTATCTCCGAAGTCTTACAATTACAAATATATGATCATAATCATTTCTTGATATTATATCTTTTATGTGTGTTTCTACATCTTCTGGTGATACATAATATCCAAATTCTTCATCGTATGATAGTTTAGTTAATGGTTCGTTTATTTCATATATGTCACATTTTGCTGTCATTTTTTGTTCTGATAAGGTTTTGCATGAGTTTTCAAATCGCTTTATTGTATTTTTTATATCGTTTTTATCAGTTTTTGTTACTTCTAATTTTATTTGTTCTCCGTTTATTTTTACATCAGTAGTGTTTAGTATGAAACAAGCAAATTTCCAGTCGCTATTATTTTCTGTGACTCCTTCTTCTATTGTAAAGTTTGAAAACCATACTTCTCCTTTTGCTTGTCCTAGGTTTCCACCTAATCTAAAGCCAATGTTTACGCTTTCTCTATTTTTACTATTAAATATTAATTCTATTTCTTGCCAGTCGTTTGTTCCTTGAATTGTTACTGACCTTTCTGTTGCTCCTTCTATTGAAATTTGTGCTCCTACTCCTGCTTTTTCTTCTTCTGATGTAACATCATTTGTTTTTACCATACATCTTACTCTGTAAGGTGTGTTTTTTTCTACTTTTATGCTTTTGTAAAACATTGCATCATTGTACTCTGCCGAAGATATTTTGTAGCTTCTTTGGTTATTATATTTAATTTCAGAATCTCTTTTGAATTCTGATGTGTATAAGTTTGCTTCACTTCTTACAAAATCGCTAAAATTGTTTGTTTGATAATATTGATAAGCAAAATATAACATTGTACACAAAAAAATTAAGGTAATAATATATGTAATATTTCCAAATGTCGCTTTATTTTTATATTTCATAAATTCTTTTTCTCCATTTTGATTCTCTTTTTTATTATATATGATTTTTTAGAATTTATAAATAGTTTTATATAAATTTCTATTATGAAAAGCTATGGAAAATATTTATCCACAGCTTTTCTTCAGAAATTATGCTTTTTCTTCTTCCTCTTTTAAGTCTTTCATAGAAAGGTTTATTCTACCTTGATCATCAATTTCTATAACTTTTACAGTAATTCTATCTCCTATATGAAGTACGTCTTCGATATTTTTAATTCTTTCCTTTGATATTTTAGAAATGTGTAATAATCCTTCTTTTCCACCACATCCTAAATCAACAAAAGCTCCAAAGTTCATTAGTCTTACTACTTCTCCATAATAGATTCCACCAACTTCGACTTCTCTTACTATATCTTCTATCATTTCTAAAGCTTGTTTTGCTTTTTCGCTGTCTGAAGAATAGATAAATACTTGTCCATCATCTTCAATATCAATTTTTACACCTGTTTCATCTATTATTTTATTTATCATTTTTCCACCAGGCCCAATTACGTCTTTAATTTTTTCTGGATTTATTGTAGTTGTTACAATTCTTGGTGCATATTTAGATACATCTTCTCTTGGTTTACTTATTACTGGCATCATTATATCTTCTAAGATATGAGCTCTTGCTTTTCTTGTTTTTTCAAATGCTTCTTTTATTATTTCATAAGTTAGTCCATCACATTTAATATCTACTTGTATTGCTGTAATTCCTTTTTCTGTTCCTCCAACTTTAAAGTCCATATCTCCAAAGAAGTCTTCTAGACCTTGAATATCCACAAGCATTACATAGTCTTTATCATTATCAGGATTTGTTACTAATCCTGTTGATATTCCTGCTACTGGTCTTTTTATTGGTACACCTGCATCCATAAGAGAAAGTGTGCTTCCACAAATACTTGCTTGTGATGTTGAACCATTTGAAGATAATACTTCTGATACTACTCTTATAGCATATGGAAATTCTTCTTTAGATGGTAATACAGGCACTAATGCTTTTTCTGCTAAAGCTCCATGACCTATTTCTCTTCTTCCTGGTCCACGAGAAGGTCTTGCTTCACCTACTGAATAACTTGGGAAATTATAGTGGTGCATATATCTTCTAGATTCTTCTGTATCTATTCCGTCTAATTTTTGTTCTTCACTTATCATTCCTAATGTTGCAACCGATAACACTTGAGTTTGTCCTCTTGTAAATAATGCACTACCATGAGTTCTAGGCAATAAACCAACTTCACATGATAATGGTCTTATTTCGTCTAGGCTTCTACCATCTACTCTTTTATGTTCAACAAAAATCATTTCTCTTACACATTTTTTTTCTAATTTGTAAATTGCTTCACTAATGTCTGATTGATGTTCTTCAAATGCTTCTTCCCCAAATTTTTCTTTATATGATTCTTCAATCTTTGTTGTTAATTCGTCGATGTTGTTGTCTCTTATTTCTTTGTCTGCTTCTTGTACTTTTTCTTTCATTTCTTCTTTGAAGTTTTCTTCAATATATTGATATACTTCGTGGTCTACTTCAAATGATTTATATTCGAATTTTGGTTTTCCTATATCTTTTTGTATTTTTGAAATGAATTTACATATTTTTTTAATTTCTTTATGTGCTTCTTTTATTGCTTTTAACATTATCTCGTCTGGAACTTCATTTGCTCCAGCTTCAATCATTGTTATTTTCTTTTCTGTTGCTGCTACTGTTAATGTTAAATCACTTTTTTCTCTTTGCTCTTCTGTTGGATTAATAATTATTTTTCCATCTACTAATCCAACATTTACTGCTGCTGTAGGTCCGTTAAATGGTATATCTGATATTGCAAGTGCAGATGCTGCACCAATCATTGCTGCAACTTCTGGTGAATTGTCTTGTTCAACACAAAGTACAGTTGCAACAACTACAACGTCATTTCTAAAATCTTTTGGGAATAAAGGTCTTAATGGTCTATCTATTGCTCTTGATGTTAAAATTGCTTTATCACTTGGTTTTCCTTCTCTTTTTAAAAATCCTCCTGGTATTTTTCCAACACTATATAGTTTTTCTTCAAAGTCTACTGATAATGGGAAAAAGTCGATTCCTTCTCTTGGTTCTTTTGATGCTGTTACATTTACCATAACACAAGTATCTCCATAACGTACTAATACACTTCCATTTGATAGTCCTGCCATTTTTCCTGTTTCAATTATTAATTTTCTTCCTGCTAATTTTGTCTCATAAGTTTTAAACATATTATTCTCTCCTTTACTTGCCTATCATAACATACAAAATATTACTTATAAGTTATATTTTGGCATTTTATTTTTTGCACCTTTTTTATCAAGTAAGTTTAGATGGTAACCTCTATGATGCATTGAATTTAATTTTTCGCCACAGCTATGTTTTATCAATAAATATTATGATTTTCAATACATTATACAAGCTACTAACCTAATTTCTTACTTGACTTGATTTTCTAATTTTACTTTCTTGATAAAAGCCCGTGCTAAAATAAGCATAGGCTTTTATCTTGAAATTATTTTCTTAGTCCTAATTTTTCAACTATTTCTCTATATCTGTTAATGTCTTTTTTAGCTAGGTAGTTTAATAAGTTTCTTCTTTTACCAACCATTTTTAAAAGACCTCTTCTTGAGTGGTTATCTTTTTTATGAACTCTTAAGTGTTCTGTTAGTTCGTTAATTCTTTCTGTTAAAAGAGCGATTTGAACTTCTGGAGAACCAGTATCGTTTTCCTCTCTTTTATATGTGTTTATTAGTTCTTGTTTTCTTTCCTTTGTCATTTTTACACCTCCTAAATATTTTTTATTTCCTTTAACTGAGCCTAAAGTTTAGGTGCTTACTTTCAAGCTAAGTAAAAGGTATGTCTTTTTGACATACCTATTTTACTATATTTTGGATTGAATTGCAAGTATTTGGCAAGAATTATTTTTTATTCCACACTTTTTAAGCTTTCTATCATATCAATTTTCTTTAAAGCAAAGTATGTTACAAAATTTACTATTAAGGTAAATCCAATTGTAATTAAAATTGAATATACATAGCTTAGTGGATTTATTATCTTGCTAAATCTTAACATATTAATCTCACAAGTTCCAATTATAAAATAATTTAAAAAATATCCTCCTAATAATCCTATAGCTATTCCAATTAATGTTAAAAGAACTGTTTCTCTTGTTATATAATCATAAACTTCTCTATCATAAAAACCTAAAACTTTTATAGTAGCTAGTTCTCTTATTCTTTCACTAATATTTACATTAGATAAATTATATAAAACAACAAATGCTAGTAATCCTGCAGAAACAATTAAAATTACTACAACATAGTTTAAAGATTTCATTGTATCGTCCATCATTTTGATTGATGTTGATGTTAAAGAAACTGCTGAAACTTGTTTTTCTTTCATAATATCTGTTGCCAAGCTGTCTTCTTGCTCTTCATTTAAATCTATATTTTGGGTTAATAATACGTTAGTTTCATAATCTTTTCCATATAATGGTTGATAAAGTTCTTTTGACATATAAACATAGTGATAAATATAATTTTCTACTATATTTCCTATTTTTGCTTCTTTTTCATTTCCTTCGCTATCTTTCAGTTTTATTGTATCTCCTTGTTTTACTTTTAGGAGCTCTGCTACTTTATCTGTTAGACAAATTTCATTATCATTTAAGGTTACTGTTTCTTTTGTCTTTATATCTTTTATATTAATTATTCCTTCTAGCGTTTCTTTTTCTTCTGGTACTATAATTTGTACATCTTCTTCAAGTTCTCCATTAGTTATTTTACTTGTTGTCATATAAGTTTTTACTATTTTTGTAATTTGCTCTTGCTCTTTTAATTTATTTACTATTTCTTCGAATTGGCTTTCGTTTAATCCACTTTTTAGACTAATTTGCATATCATAATCAAATACTTTTTCATATTGACTTGGCATAATTGAGCTAATAGAATCTTTTAGTCCAAATCCTGCTAAGATTAATGAAGTACATCCTAAGATTCCAATAATAGTCATTAAAAATCTTTTTTTGTATCTAAATATGTTTCTAATAGTTACTTTCCTAGAAAAACTCAACCTTTTCCAAATAAAAGTTACTCTTTCTAATAAAACCCTTTTTCCCATTTTAGGTGATTTTGGTCTCATTAAAGTTGCTGGTGTTTCTTTTAATTCTTTAATTAATGAATATATCGTTGCTCCTACAATACACCCAAAAATTAATCCTAATCCGATTGTTCCATATATCCAATCAAAATTTAATGAAATGTCACCAATTTGGTACATCATTTCATACATCATCCAAATAATTTTTGGTAGTAGTACAAATCCAACGCACATTCCTAAAATTCCACCTATTATAGAGGCTAAACTTGCATATATAATATATTTACTAGCTATTTGTAATTTACTATATCCTAGTGCTTTTAATGTTCCTATTTGTGTTCGCTCTTCTTCTACCATTCTAGTCATAGATGTTAAAGAAATTAAAGTTGCTACTATAAAAAATACCGCCGGGAATACAATTCCTATATTTTTAATGCTTTTAGTATCTTGTATAAAACTTGCATAACCACTATTCTCATTCCTATCTAAAACATACCACTTTGGCATTTCTATTTTGCTAATTTCGTCTTTTGCATCAATCAGTTTTTCCTCTGCTTCAGAAAGTTTTTCTTCAGCTTCTTGCTTTTGTTTTGTAAGTTCTTGTTCTCCTTTTGCTATTTTTTCTTTTGAAGTTTGGATTTTTTTCTTTGCATCTTCAATTTTAGCAAGTGTACTTGTTTTTGTTTTCTTAAAGCTCGCTTCTTCGTTGTTTAATTTTGTTTTTGCCGTTTCTAACTGCTTTTTTCCTTCTTCTAATTGTAATTTTCCTTCTACAATTCCTTGTTCTATTTTATTAATTCCTTCAGTCAAACTTTTTTTATTTTGTTCTAACCCGATTTTTTCATTTTCTAGCTGTTGTTTTTGTTTTTCCAAAAGCTCTCTTTGTTCTTCTGACAAGTTAGGATTACTTAATGCTTCTAGAATTTTTTTATAATTTTCATTTACTGTATTTAAACCTGCTTCTACTTTTGAAAGGTTTTCTTGTAATTCATTTTTTTGATTTTCTAAGTTCTCAAATTCTTTATTTGCTTCGCTCTCTTTTTTAGCAAATTCTGTTTCATTTTTACTTATTTGAGCTTTTCCTTCATTTATTTTTTTCTCTGCATTTTTAAATTCCTTATTTGCGGTTTCTTCATTTTTATTTACTTCCGCTTCTGCTTTTTCAATCTTCGTTTTTCCATCTGCTATTTTAGCTTCTGCTTCTGCTATTTGTTTTTCAGCATTTTGTTTTTCATTGTTAAATTCTGTTTCTGCTTCTTCTAATTTTTTGGTTGCACTTTCTATTAATTGTTCTTGTCTTGCTTTTTCTCTTTCCTCTTTTATATCCTCTACCTTTACTTTAGTTTCTTCTATTAAATCTTCATATTTTGCACTTGAAGTTTGGTATTTATTAGCATCTTTTACTTTTATATATATATTTGTAAATACATCTTTTGCATTAATATTATCTTTATTGATATATAAATAATAATTTACCTTTCCTGCTCCCAAAGAGCTATTTCCTCTGTCTCTTGATATGTATAAAGGACTTTCTACTGTTCCTACTATTTTTAATTCTTTTTGATTTAAATATTCAATTTCCTCTCCTTCATCATTTTTAGTTTTTTCTATATTTACTTCAATTGTATCTCCTATTTTTCTATTGTTTGAACTCAAAAAATTACTCTCAATTACGCATTCATTTTTATTTTCTGGCAACCTTCCTTCTAATAATTTTGGAATATTAGCATCACCTATTTCTATTACTTTTGTAATAGTCTCTTTATCATCAATTTCAATTTTTCCATCAATTTCATACGTTCCTGTAACTTTTTCTACTCCTTGTATTTTAGAAATTTCGGTTATATCCTCATTTGTTAATCCTAAAGTTGATACAACTTGTATATCATAAACATTTTGTTCTTTATAATATTTATCTATTGTATCAATCATATCTGGTGAAGTAGCTCTTATACCCGCAAAGAATCCCACTCCTAAAAATGCCATTAGCAAAATGGATAAAAACCTTTTATATGTATTTTTAATTTCTTTAAAACTATCTTTCATTAATGCTTTTTTCACAAAATCTCACCTCCATAATGGGGAAAATGGGGACAGGTACATTTTATTTTTTACCATTCTATGTCTTCTACTGGTTTTGGATTTTCATTTATTTCTATTTTTTCTGCTGTTCCATTTTTAAAATGAATTACTTTATCTGCCATTGGAGAAATAGCGCCATTGTGTGTAATAATCAAAACAGTCATATTTTCTCTTCTTGCTGTATCTTGCAATAATTTTAATATTTGTTTTCCTGTTTTATAATCTAATGCCCCAGTTGGTTCGTCACATAATAATAGCTTTGGATTTTTTGCTATTGCTCTTGCTATTGCTACTCTTTGTTGCTCTCCTCCTGATAATTGTGAAGGAAAATTATTCATTCTATTTTCTAGCCCAACTTTTTTTAATACTTCTTCTGGATTTAATGAATCTTTACATATTTGCGTAGCTAATTCTACATTTTCTTTTGCTGTTAAATTTTGAACTAAATTATAAAATTGAAATACAAAGCCTATATCTTCTCTTCGATATCCAATTAATGCTTTATTTTTTAGTTTTGTTACTTCTCTTCCATCTACTAATACTTTCCCTGAAGTTGCTGTATCCATTCCACCTAGAATATTTAATGCTGTTGTTTTTCCAGCTCCAGATGGTCCTACAATAACTACTAATTCTCCTTTTTCAATTTGGAAGTTTGTATCGTTTAATGCTTTTATAGTAATTTCTCCCATTTTATATTCTTTACATACATTCTTAAATTCTATATATGACATTTTTATCACTCCTTATTTTAAGGATATTTTCTAGTTGGATTATATCACATTTTTCTTTTATTTAAAAGAAAAAACACAGTAATTTTTACATTTTTATGTGTTTTCCTAACTCCTATATGTAATATTTCTTTTTCAAAATAAATCGCCTTTGGTTTAAACATTTTTTATCTCCTTATTATAAGATAGTTTTAATTTAACCAAAAGCGATTTTTTTATTTAATTTTTTCATAAGTTACAAAATCATAATCTAAATTGTTCTTTTCATCTTTTTTCCCTTTTTCTCTTGATGTTTCTTTCCATATGTCCGAATTTATTTTAGGAAAAAATGTATCTCCTTCAAATTCCTTCTCGATTTCTGTTACATACATTTTTGTTACATAAGGCATTAAAAAATTATATATCATTGCTCCTCCTATTACAAAAGCCTCTTCTTTTCCTTCTATTAAATCTTGAATTTGTAGTAAAGAATGAACAACTTCTACATTTTCATTATGTACTTTAAAGTCCGGATTTTGACTAAAAATGATGTGTTTTCTATTTGGTAATACTCTTCCCAAAGATTCAAATGTTTTTCTTCCCATTATTATTGTGTGTCCTGTTGTTATTTCTTTAAAATGTTTTAAATCTTCTGGTAAATTCCATACTAATTTATTATCTTTCCCTATAATATTATTTTTTGCTTTTGCTACTACTATACTTAACATATTTTATACTCCTTTTTCTTATATTTTAATTTTTTTGCTATAACCTTATTATTTATTCTGCTACTGGTATTTTTCCTAATTTTATTTCTTTGTTATAATCATAACCTTCAATCTCAAAATCTTCTACTTTAAATTCATAGAAATTTTTAGTTGGATTATTAATTTTCAATTTTGGATGTACATCCATTGGTTTTGCTTCTATTAATTTTTTTACAAGTGGAATATGTCTATCATAAATATGACAATCTCCTATATTATGTGTTAAAGTACCTACTTCTAATCCCACTATTTGAGCAAACATACATTGTAATGCTGCATATTGCATTACATTCCATCCATTTGCTGCTAGCATATCTTGTGATCTTTGATTTAAAATCAAATGTAATTTTCCTTGCTTTATAAGCCATTGTGTTCCATATACACATGGTTCTAATGCCATATCTTTTAATTCTTCGTGATTAAATATGTTTGTCATAATTCTACGGCTAGATTGATCATTTTGTAAAAGATATAAAACAAAATCTACTTGATCCATTTCTTTTATACCTTGTTTTGTTTTAAATTTATATTTTTTTCCCATCTGGTATCCATATGCTTTTCCAATGCTTCCATTTTCGTCTGCCCATTGATCCCAAATGTGAGAATTTAATTCTTTTATATTATTTGATTTTTTTTGCCAAATCCA
>CALXCC010000013.1 GCA_944386705.1 uncultured Clostridia bacterium
CGCAACTTAATTATATATGATTTGAATCACTTATTCAATTTTTATTATTTTTGTTTCACATCAATTGTAACACTACAATATTTGTTCTGTAAATTCTTATTTTCTTGCATTATATTAAAATTTTTATATCTTCGTCTTGTTGTAAATCTTGTGAAATAAAATGATATGCCTGCTTATTTTGTTTTACAGCAATCATTGCAAGTTCCTTATCTGCCCTTAACCTCTTGCTTGCATATTTAATGATTATTCCTTTATTTTCTACAGCTGTTTTTACTAGCTCTTTATCGTCTCTTAGTTCCTTGCTTGCAAAATATAGTGCTTGTCCATATGTTTTACAACTTTCTAAAATTACCTCTCTATCTGCTCTTAATTTTTCTGATGCATAACATACAGTCCAAGGAGCACCTTTTACCCCTTTTAAAATAATTTCCTTATCATTTTTCAAGTCACTGCTTGCAAATTCCAAGCTCTCTGCATCTTGTTCTAATGCCGTCATTACGACTTCTTTATCATTTTGCAATTTTGGTGCAAGTAATTCTAAAAATTTCCCTTTTTCTGCTACTGCTTTTAATGCAATTTCTTTATTTTCTTTATTTGCTATTATCTCTTCCTTTGTCATTTTATTACACTTCCTTTGCATAAATTTTAGTAATTTGGGTAATTTGGGGACGTTTCCTTTTGGACAAAATGTCCAAATGTACCTGTCCCCATTGGACAAAATGTCCAAATGTACCTGTCCCCATTGGACAAAATGTCCAAAAGGGGACACATTATATTTTAGAGTTTATATTTTTGCAATTAATGCTTTTATTTTTATTCCTTGCTCTGTAAACATTTTCTCGTGCTCTGTTTCTATGTTTTTCTCGAATATTGGCTCTTTATGTAAGTCATATGTTTTTTTAATAATTTTAAATCCTGATTCTTCAAAATATATTAAACTTGATTCAAATAAACCATCATCATCTGTTTTAAAATATATTTCTCCATCTTTTTTTAAGAACTCTTTATATTTTTCTAGTTGTCTTGTATGTGTTAGTCTTTTCTTTCTATGTTTTCCTTTTGGCCATGGATTACAAAAATTGATATATATTCTATCCACTTTGTCATTTTTATCCATAATTAAAAGGATTCTTTCTATATCAAATCTTGTAAGTAGTACATTTTCTGGTTCTTTTTTTTCTTCTTTATAAGTTTGTTCTATATTTCTTTTGGCTAAACCTAGCATTGCATCTACTAAGTCTATTGCAAGATAATTTATATTTGGATTTTCTAAAGCTAATTTAGATATAAATTGCCCTTTTCCACATCCTAATTCTAACATAAAAGGATTTTTAGGATTTTTATAATGTTCTTTCCATCTACCTTTCCAATTTTCAGGCTCATTTTCATAAAAACTACTTGCTTCTAATTCTGGTCTAGCCCATTTTTTAAATCGTATTCTCATTTTTTCCTCCTTGGGTATTTTGGATATTTCGGTAATGTTTCCTTTTGGACATTTTGTCCAATTGGAGTACCAATCTTGAATTATTTTAACAGATTTATTATTATATATCAACCTTTTGAAGTTTTCATTTTTTCATTGGTCTGAAAATGAAATCATTTTTGCTTCTTTGATGTTTTTATAGTATAATATATAATATCTTAGGAAATGAGGAAAAAATGAAATTAGAGTATTTAGTAAGTAATAAACTTTATAAGAACATAAATGACATATTATCTATAGAATTTAAAATATCAACAAGGCTAAGAAATAAACTAATTAAATATAAACAAATATTTCTAAACGGAAAAAATGTTGATTCGAGGACTACTATAAATATTGGAGATAAATTAGTTGTTAACTTTAACTACGAAGAAGATAATTCTAATATATTACCTAAAAAACTGCCATTAGATATAATATATGAAGATGAGTGGTTGTTAATTATAAATAAATCCGCTGGAATTGCAGTTCACCCCTCAATTTTACACTACGATGATTCTCTTTCTAATGCAGTTCGTTATTATTTCGACCAAATAGGTTTAAAAAAGAAAATAAGGCCTGTAAACAGACTTGACCTTAATACTTCTGGTATAGTTGTCTTTGCTAAATGCGAATATATACAAGAATGTTTAAGCCTACAAATGAGAAATGGTATATTTAAGAAAGAATATTTATGCTTAGTACAAGGTTTTCTTGATAAAAAAGAAGGGGTAATAAATCTTCCAATTGCAAGAAAAGACGGAAGTATAATAGAAAGATGTATAAATAGCAATGGAAAAGAATCTATCACACATTACAAAGTATTAGAAGAATTCAAAAATTATAGTTTAGTTATGTGCAATTTACAAACAGGAAGAACTCATCAAATAAGGGTTCATATGCAAGCTATTGGTCATCCTTTAATTGGTGATACCTTATACGGAGAATCTTCTAATTTTATTTCTAGACAAGCTCTTCACAGTTATAAAATTTATTTTATACATCCAATAACTAATAAAGCTATAGAAATAATAGCTAAATTACCAGAAGACATAAAAAGATGCGTTATTCTATGAAAAACGCTTCTTTTTATTTATAACTTATTTTTTACAATATTTAATTACTTGTAATCCTGCAACAGTTCCTTCATAAACTGCTTTTGAAATTTGCAATAATCCTCCTGTACAGTCTCCACAGGCATATAATCCCTTAATATTTGTTTCCATTTTGTCATTTGTTACTATTTTATCCTCTTTAGTTAACGCACCTAATTTTTTTGCAAATTCTGCACTTCCTGCCACGCCTTGTGCCACAAAAATGCCTTCTGTTTCTATTTTTTTGCCATCTTCAAATTCTATTTCCTCTACAGTACTTTCTCCTCGTATTTCTTTAATTTCTCTAGTATCTATTTTTACATTATCCGCTCTAAATTCTGGTGCTCTTTCACCATTTGTTAAAATTGTTATATCTTTTGCAATATTAATTAAATCATTTGTTTCAGCAATTGCATAATCCCCACTTCCTATTACGGTTACACTTCTATTACGATAAAAAAATCCATCACATATAGCACAATAACTAACTCCTTTTCCTTCAAATTTTTCAATACCCGTAATTTTTGGTTTGTTTTTTTTGTTTCCAGTTGCTAAAATAATCGTTTTAGTTTCGTATGTTTCTTTAGATGTTTGAACTTTAAATCCATTTGTAATTATTTCCACTTTTATAACTTCTTCTTTTTTTACTTCCACTCCAATATTTTTTGCTTGCTTTATTCCAGTTTGATACAGTTCTTGTCCACCAATTCCGTATTGAAATCCATAATAGTTTTCAATTTTATCTGTTTTTTTCAAGCTTGATTGGTCTTCATATAATACTAAAGTTTTTAAATTACCTCTTTTAGTATATAAACTAGCTGATATTCCTGCTGGTCCTGCACCTATAATAATTACATCATATTTCATTTTTATTTTTCCTTTCTTTTTTTATATTTAAATTATCTATTTAAATATATTTTTATTTATTTTGGTTTTCTAAGTCTAAAAGATATTTTTTAATATCAAGACCTAAAGCGTATCCTACTAATTTTCCATTACTTCCAATTACTCTGTGGCATGGAACTATAATTGGAATTTTATTTCTGTTGTTTGCCATTCCTACCGCTCTTACTGCTTTAGGATTTCCTATTTGCTTAGCTATTTGCTTGTAACTTCTAGTTTCCCCATACGGAATTTCTTGTAACACTTTCCAAACTCGTTGCATAAACTCTGTTCCTTCTTGTTTAAGTGGCAAATTAAATTTTTTTCTTTTTAATGAAAAATATTCTTCTATTTGCTTTGTTGCTTCTTTTAATAATATCGTTTCTTTTTCTTCTATATTTGATATTTGTTCTTCTTCGCCAATAGCTACTTTTATAATATATCCATCTTCTTCTACTATATGAATATTTCCAATTTTCGTTTTTATACTCTTTAAGTATTTCATATTTTACTTCCTTTTTCTTTTTTCTCATTATATAACAACAACTATCAAATTACAAGAATCAGATAAATTTACAATTACTTTACTTCTTTAATTATGTGGTATTTAGCTTAAGGCAAATACCACATATTAAGAGCTTATTTACTAGTAATAATTATATCTATAACTGTTTCTTGCATACATTCCTGTAGTAGAAATAGTTATAAATTTAATCGAATAAATATCACAATAAACAAGGCTGTCATTTTCAACAGAACGAAGTAGTATATAGCTTGCTCCTACATCTTGTAAAATGCCTATTCTATCTATTAAGTTATTAGTTCCAATTAAAAATTCTATTCTCATCAATTTACCTATTTGTTCTCTTAAGAAAGCAGGTGTATAAATTGGATTAGTTAATATTTCGGGAGAATTTTGATCTAGCGTTATCTCTCTTGTTTCTCTTTTGTTTAAATTTTTGCTATTTGGTTCTGTCATTTATGAACTCCTCCTTTATATAGATTTTCAATTTTGCTTTTCTTATGTTACTTGCATTATCTTTATGTATCTTTATACTTTGGAGTTGGTCTATAAAAGCAGTGTTCTCCCAATCTTGTATGAAAACTTCCTGATCCATTACTTGGAAATATACTGCTACAATTAGGTTTGAATGGATTTAAATACCACAAGCAATCACCTATTTCATTTAATCGATTACCTGATAAAGCCCAATCTGCTATGTAATAATGTAACTCTGTAGGATTCATATTATAAATATTTTGAGGATTATAACGATTTAATAATGTTTCTGTCGCACAATCAAATTGACCTGGTTGATAGATAATATTACGAATACTTCCTCCTTGTGAAACTCTTGCATACTCTCCTTCTGGCACATTAACACGATTTAATACTACACTTGCAACTGCTTTCATTCCGATTGTCTCCTTCTCCGTCCGTGCCTCACATTCAATTATTCTAGCCAATAATTCTCTATCAGAATATGACATATTCATCACTCCTAATTGTTCTATAATATGGCATATATTTTTAATTTGTTCCTATTTTTGTTATAACTTTAAAATATTATTTTTTTAACATTTTCAAAATTAGCATCTTTTTCGGTTAAAACAATATCAAATTGTTTTTTATATAAAACCAAATTTTCTTCGATTTTATCGTTTAAAAATCCTACTAAAATAGTTTCATTCCATTTAGTTTCTTCAATCATTTTTTTATCTTCAATTAAATCGCCTATCAATAATTTATATTTTCTTTTATTACATTCATCTACTAATCCTTCTGGTAGATGACCCTTCATCGTTTTGTTTAAAGTATGTATCATTTCTTTTTGATATAGCTTCATATTTCCATTTTTATCAAATTCGATAAAATTACTAATTATAAAAATGTTATCAAAATAACAATTATTATTTTTCAAAAATTGCACTATTACATTTCCTATCCCAGCGGATAAAATAATAACTGGAATATTATTTGTACTAGCTTTAGTTAAAAATTCTTTTGCTCCTTTTCTAAATCTTAAATTAGATTTATTTACTGAATCTATAAGTTTTTTATTACTTAGGTTGTATTCATAATAAAGATTCATACATTCTTGATACCATTTCTCCATAGCCTTATTTTTTTCTTCAAATCCAATTTTATAGTCTAATTCAATTGGTCTATATTTTTGGTATAGTTCAAACATTTTTTTATTAAAGTTTTCTCCCAATAATTTTCCTGACGCATCCCAAGAATCATTACTTTTAGAATCTGTAATAGTTCTATCAAAATCTATTGCTATATAAAAATTATTACTATTTAAACTTATATTTTTTATTTTTTCTTTATTTATATATTTCATAATTTTATCCCTTCTTTTTCGTTTTAAAAAATTGTACTATAGAACTTCTAAAATAGCAAGAAAAATCTTGTTCTCGTTTTTTTATTGTGATATAATAACTTCAAATAAAAAAAATGGAGAAAAAATAATGAAAAACTTTTTTATTGTATTAATTACAAAAATATTGTATATTATTCTAAAAATTTGTGGTAAAAACGGTGGCAACTTTTTAGGCAAAATTGCATTTGACTGGAACCCTGATATTTTTAAATATTTTAAAGTAAATTGTCCTGTTATAGCTGTTACTGCAACAAATGGAAAAACTATGACCAACAATGCTATTGGATATGTTTTTAAAACTGCTGGAAAAAAAGTTATTAGTAATACTGAAGGAAATAATATGGAAACAGGTATTTTATCTACTCTAATTAAAAATTGTACTCTAACTGGAAAATTTAAAGCTGACTTTTTAGTTTTTGAAGTGGATGAAGGATATATTCCTGTTGTATTTAAGAATTTTCGTTTAGACACCTTAGTAGTACTTGACTTCTTCCGTGATCAACTAGATAGAAATGGTGAAGTTGAATCACTAATACTTAAGATTAATAACTTTCTAAAAACTTATACTGGAAACTTAATTTTAAATAATGATGACCCTAATGTAGCAAGACTTCGGATATGCTAATCCTAATAATTCTAACACGTATTATTTTAGTGTAGAAAAATATGATTATGCCACTAAAGAGCAAAAAGAAGCTGGAGAAGGTAAATTTTGCCCATTTTGTAACACTCGCATAGAATATGAATATTACCAGTATTCTCATATAGGAAAATTTAAATGCCCAAATTGTAATTATGGAGATAACAAAATTTATAAATTAGCTACTGATATAGACTTAAAAAATAAAAATTTTAAAGTAGATAATGTAATCTACAAAATCCTTTCAAATAGCATTTATAATATATACAATTTTACCGCTGTTATCGCCTGTACTAGTTTATATAATATTGAAACAACCTTCATACAAAAAGCCTTATCTACTTTTATTTTAAATAACGGACGCCTTGAAGAAGTAAAGATTCGCAACATTCCTACTATTATAAATTTAGCTAAAAATCCAACTGGTTGTAATGTTAGCCTTAGACTTTTAAATGAAGATGATGAGGAAAAGGAATTACTATTTGTTTTGAATGATAATATGGCAGACGGTTTTGATGTTTCCTGGATTTGGGATATCAATTTTGACAATTTAAACAATGTCTCAAGAATTGTAACTTCTGGTAAAAGGGCTTATGATATTGCAATTAGAATAAAAAACTCTGGATTCGATGCAAGTAAAATAGAACCACATTTAAATTTAGATGAAGCTATAAAAAGTCTTTATGCAACTAATACAAAAAAATATGTAATTGCAAATTATACAGCATTACAACCTACAAGAAAAGCATTAGGCCTTTAAAAATGCAATCGGAGTAAAGGAGGAATCTATTTTATTATGAAAGAAATTAAAATATTATATTTATATCCAGATATATTAGAATTATATGGAGACTTTGGAAATATACAAGTATTACGTTATCGTCTTGAAAAACGTGGAATTAAAGCAACTATTGTTCCTTATTCAATTGGTGATGCTACACCTAACTTTAATGATTATGACATAGTTTTTGCTGGTGGAGGTGCAGACCAAGAACAAAGTATTTTAGCAAAAGATTTACTACAATATAGAGAAAATATTAAAGAAGCTATTGATAATGGTGTATTCTTTTTATTAATTTGTGGTGCATATCAACTGTTTGGAAAATACTACAAAGGTGTTGAAGAAAATATTATTCCTGGATTAGAAATTTTTAATTACTATACAGAAGCTATTAATGATAGAAAAAAAAGATGTATTGGAAATATTGTTATAAATGTCAATTTAGATGGAAATGAAACTAAAGTAATTGGTTTTGAAAATCACGGAGGACAAACTTTTGATATTAAAACTCCTTTTGGAGATGTGCTACTTGGTAATGGAAATAAATTTGGTGATAATAAAGAAGGATTTTTTCAAAAGAATGTTATTGCAACATACTTGCATGGTCCTCTTCTTTCTAAAAATCCAGAACTTGCTGATTATATTATAAAATACTGTTTAGATAGAAAATATAATGAAAACACTGTTTTAGAACCACTAAATGACGAATTTGAAAATAAATGTAGAGAACAATTATTAAATGAATTTTTGAATAATTAAAATAATTAGAACAAAAAAAGATTATTGAAATTAAAACTTCAATAATCCTTTTTTGCTCTTTAATAAAATATTTCGACATTATCCAGCTTTATAACTGGTATTATATTTAGATGGTTGTTTTTTGCATACATTAAGGAAGTAAATCCTCCTAAAAGCCGATTATTTCTATCGACAATAATCGCCTTTTTTAGTCTTCCATATTTTTGATAAAACTCGTCAATTTTGGTATATTTATCTTTTCTTTTTCCTTTTTTTCTTAGAGTTCCTTCTAATGTCTTATTATATCCATTTTCTTGATATCCTTTAACATCCTCTAAGTTCATTTCTATAACTTCTATACCTAAATCTTTTAAGAATGAAAATTTTTTATCTCTTTTCAATTCTTCATTTTCTAATCGAGCTTTTTTTAAATATTTCCACTTGGCATTCTTATCTTTCTTTTTTAAGAATCTCATATATTGAATGAGATTCATATCTTGTTTATCATTATTGCATATTCTGCAAGCAGGAACCAAATTATTTGTGATAGTTGGTCCACCTATATCTTGTGGAAAGATATGGTCAACCGTAATTAAATGCGCTCTCATTACATTTTTACAATAAAAGCATCTATTCCCCATTACAAAGTGAACAATATCTTTCATTAACGATTTAAAACTTACATCAAATCGCATTTTTAAAATACCATTCTCTATAAAAGCATCTACCTTGCCTCTTTTGTCAAACCGAGCAAATTTTTCAGGTAATTCAATATTCATAAAAAAACCTCCTATCCCCTTTCTATATAGGCATTATATATTTTAATTAGCAAAAAGTCAACATAAAATTCAAAAAGTATAATTATTTATGAAAAATTTTTAAATAATTATACTTTTTATATATTATATATTTTCTATTTTATAAATGCATTACCCTTTGTCTAATTTCTTTTGTTTTTCCTACATTCCAGAAGTTTTCTCCTAGATATCCACAAGTTCTTCTAACAACTGTCATTTTATTATGATCTTTGTTTCCGCAATTTGGACATTCCCATTCATTGTCCTTATTAATAATAATTTCTCCGTCGAATCCACATTCGTGGCAGAAGTCTGATTTTGTATTGAATTCTGCATATTGAATATTATCATATATGAATTGAACTACTGATTCTAGTGCATCAATGTTTTTGCTCATATTTGGTATTTCAATATATGATATACATCCTCCTGTTGATATGTTTTGAAATTCACTCTCGAATTGTAATTTTTCAAATGCATCGATTTTTTCTCTTACATCTACATGATATGAATTTGTATAATATCCTTTATCTGTTACATCTCTTATTGTTCCAAATTTTTCTTTATCTATTTTAGCAAATCTATAACATAAGCTTTCTGCTGGTGTTCCATATAACGCAAATCCAATATTAGTTTCTTTTTTCCATTTATCTACTGTTTCTTTTAAATAATTCATTACTTTTAAAGCAAATTCATGTCCTTCTGGATCTGTTTGTGATACACCTTTCATTAGTTTTGTTAATTCATATATTCCTATGTATCCAAGTGACATTGTTGAATATCCACCATATAATAATTTATCGATTTTTTCTCCTTTTTTAAGTCTTGCTAAAGCTCCATATTGCCAGTGGATTGGGCTTATATCTGAATGTGTTCCAAGTAATGCATAGTGTCTACACATTAATGCTTCCTTACAAAGTTCTAGTCTTTCATCTAATAATTTCCAGAATTTTTCTTCGTCTCCTTCTGCTATAATTCCTATTTGTGGCAAGTTAATACTTACTACACCTTGGTTAAATCTTCCTTCAAATTTATAGTTTCCATTTTCGTCTTTCCAAGGAGATAGGAAGCTTCTACACCCCATTGGGCTAAATACGTTTCCTTCGTAGTTCTCACGCATTTTTTTAGCTGATATGTAATCTGGATACATTCTTTTTGAAGAACATTTTACTGCAAGTTTTGTTAAGTAATCATATTCTCCACCTTTTAGAGCGTTGAATTCATCTAAAACATATACTAGTTTTGGAAATGCTGGTGTTACATAAACACCTGCTTCATTTTTTATTCCTTCATATCTTTGTCTTAATACTTCTTCAATTATCATTGCATTTTCTTTGATATATGGATCGTCTTTTTCTAAATGTAAGAATAATGTTACAAATGGTGATTGCCCATTTGTTGTCATTAAAGTATTTATTTGATATTGAATTGTCTGTACTCCGGCTTTTAGTTCTGTTTTTAATCTAGTTTGTACAATATCTTCAATTATGCTATCTTTAATTTTTCCCTTATATTTATTTTCAATTTGATCTTTAAATTTATTATAACTTTTTCTTAAATATTTTCCTAAATGGATTAGATCTACAGATTGTCCACCATATTGATTACTTGCAACTGCTGCAATTATTTGTGTTGTAACAGTACAAGCTACTTGAAAACTTTTTGGACTTTCTATCATTTTTCCGTTCATAACTGTTCCATTATCTAACATATCTCCAATATCAATTAAACAACAATTAAAAATTGGTTGTATAAAATAGTCTGCATCGTGGAAATGTAAAATCCCTTCTTCATGTGCTTTTGAAATTTTTTCTGGTAGTAACATTCTTTTTGTTAGATCTCTAGAAACTTCTCCTGCAATGTAGTCTCTTTGTGTAGAGGCAAGCATTGTATTTTTATTTGAATTTTCTTCTGCCAATTCTTTGTTTTCATTTCTAATTAATCCAAGTATTGATTCATCTGTTGTATTTTGCTTTCTAACTAAAGCTCTTGTATAACGATATACAATATATTTTTTTGCTAATTCATATTTTTGAATTTCCATTAATTTTTCTTCAATTATATCTTGGATGTCTTCTACTAAAATTCTTTTTTTATCTAATTCCTCGATATAACTAATAATTTCTTTAATATCATCTTTTGTCGCTCTTTGTTTTGGTCTTACTTCTTGATTTGCTTTTTTTATTGCTACTCTAATTTTTTCTCTGTCAAAATCCACTGCTCTTCCATCTCTTTTGATAACTTTCATCTTACATTTCCCCCTTAAGTTTTGTATGGGTTAATTATATATCAAGAAATTTGTTTTTCTGTTGCAAAAGCAACAAAATGGTCAATTTTTTTTCTATAATTTTTTAAACCTGCTTTCTTGTAGCAGTTTGTCATTTATTACAATTTTATTACATTAATATTACAAATTTGTTTCAATTTTCGTTAATAGTTATGCTTAATATTAAATCACTTTTTGTTGCAATTGCAACTTTTATGTTGTATAATTATTTTATCATATAATAAAGGAAGTTGGAATTTAATGATTCTTAATTTTAATGTAGAAAATTTTGTTAAAGACTTTGAAAAATATTGCCATAAGGTGAAAAAAAAAGAATTTGCAAAAAATGAAGTAATTACTACTTATATTGAAAAAAGAAATCAATTTTGCATTTTAGTTAATGGAAATGCTGATTTAGTTAGGTACGATTTCAATGGTAATAGGACTATTATTGAACACTTTTCTAAAAACGATATTTTTGGAGAAGTTTTTTACACTGTTACTACTAATAATGAACTATTAGTAGAAGCTCGCAATAAATGCGAAGTTTTAATTTATTCTTATAATGATATTCATAACAAATGTAAAAATAATTGTAAATTTCATCAAATCTTGTCTGAACACTTGCCAGAACTGATTTTAAATAAAGTAACTGATTTAAATATGCGTGTAGAATTATTAACAAAACGCTCTACACGCGATAAATTATTAGGATATTTTTCTTTTTTGTCAAAAAGAAATTTTAACAAAACTATTGTACTTCCTTTTTCTTTAACTGATTTAGCAGATTATTTAAGTGTTGATAGAAGTGCTATGATGAGAGAAATTAGGCTTTTAAAGGAAGATGGACTTATTGAAAAAAATGGTAATATAATTACTCTACTATATAAATAACTATAAAATATTAAAAAACAGGAAGAACATACTAATGTTCTTCCTTTGGTGGTCTAGGTCTTCTAGAAGGTCTAGGTCTAGTACTTCCAGAAGACCTAGAAAATAATGCTAGATTGTTAATCAACCGAAGTTGATAGATTAACAATCTTTCTTCTTGAAATTCTTCTTGAAATTGAAAATTATTATAATTTTCAATTTCTAACTTCAAGATTTCGGCATATGCATTATTGCATATGTCATATTTATTATGTTCTAGATCTAGCAATGCTAGGTCTATGGCCAATGACAAAATATTTTCGTCATTGGCAATAAATACTTTTTGGTTTTCCATATTTATGCCTCCTTTGATTTTTATATTTTACCATATTTTACATAAAATTTCAATAATTTATTATTATTATTATTTATGTTAATATAGTTTTTTATAAATTGTATAAAAAAACCAGTTTCATTCTAATAAAACTGGTTTTTCTCTTAAAATTTTAAGTTTTCTATTCTATCAAAATCAATTTCTCTCTCTTCTCCTGTTATCATATCTTTTAATTTAATTTTATTAGATTCAATCTCATTTTCTCCAATAATAATAACATATGGAATTTCTAATTTATCTGCATATTTGAATTTTGCTTTTAACTTTTTATTATTTAAATAAATCTCTGTTTTAACTCCATTATTTCTTAATTTTGTAGCTATTTTTATTGGTATACTTAGATCTTCTACCATTGGTATAATTAGAACATCTGCTATTGATTTTTTACTTGCTTTAATTAAATTTAATTCATTTAATTTATAAAATAAACGGGTTAACCCAATTGAAATTCCAACGCCAGGCAATTTTTTATCTGTATAATATTCTGCTAGGTTTTCATATCTTCCACCTGAACAAACACTTCCGAAGCTCTCTATAGTCATTCAAAAATGTTTCATATACTGTTCCTGTGTAGTAATCTAGTCCTCTTGCAATTGTTAAATCTACTTTAAAGTTATTTTCCGGAATTTCAAATAATCTTATATTTTTCACAACAAATTCTAATTCTTCTACACCTTTTATGAAAATTTCGTTTTCAATTTTTAAATCTTTTAACTTTTGTATTTTATCGTCTGTATTGCCTTCTATTTCTATAAATTCAACTATTTTATTTATTGCTGTTTCTTCTACACCTAGTTTTTGTAGCTCTTCTATTACCGCTTCTTTTCCTATTTTATCAATTTTATCAATTATTCTTAAAATTTCTACAGCATTTTCTTTTTGTCCTAGTTCTTCAAAAAGTCCGTTTAATATTTTTCTATTATTTAAACAAATGGTAAAATCATTAAATCCCAATTGTTTAAAAATTGTATAAATCACACTTGGTAATTCTGCATCATTAATTAAGTCTAGTTCTCCATCTCCTATAACGTCAATATCACATTGATAAAACTCTCTAAACCTACCTTTTTGTGTTCTTTCTCCACGGTATACTTTTCCTATTTGATATCTTCTAAATGGAAAACTTAAATTCCCATAATTTTTTGCTACATATTTGGAAAGAGGTACAGTTAAATCAAACCTTAAAGATAAATCTGTTTCTCCTTTATTGAAACGATAAATTTGTTTTTCTGTTTCCCCTCCCGCTTTTGCAAGTAACACTTCTGATAACTCGATAACTGGTGTATCTAACGGAAGAAATCCAAATTTTTTATATGTATTTTCAATTGTTTCTTTTATTTGGTTAAATAGTATCTGTTCATTTGGTAATAATTCCATAAATCCAGATAATGTTCTTGGTTCTGTTTTTTGCATATTTTCCTCCTTTGAACTTTAGGGACGTTCCTTAAAGTTCATTTTTCATTTTTTATAATAAACATTTTGTATATCTTCTTATTGTGAACTTTAAGGAACGTCCCTAAAGTTCATTTTTCATTTTTTATAATAAACATTTTGTATATCTTCTTATTATGAACTTTAAGGAACGTCCCTAAAGTTCAAAGTTCACAATAGTTTTGGTTTTAGCTCCAAATAAATTGGTTTTTCATCTTTTATTCTTGTGCTTAATCCGTGTCCTGGATAACAAATGGTTTCGTCTGGTAGTTTCATTAGTTTGTTGGTAATTGAATCTATTATCCCTTCAAAACTACCTGTTGGTACATCGGTTCTTCCCCAAGTTCCTCTAAATAATGTATCACCTGAAAATAGACATTGTTCTTTTTTACAGTAAAGGCAAGTTCCACCTTTAGTATGTCCTGGAGTGTGTATCACTTTAAATTGCAAATTTCCTAGGTGGATTAAGTCTTCGTCGTCTATTCTTGAATCTGCTTCTAGTTCGATGTTTTGCTGGTATAGATATGGAGTTAAATTAATTTCGGAATTATTTAATCCTTCAGCGTCGTCACGATGTATTAATATTTTTCCTCCACATTTTTCTTTTAGTTCCATAACTCCCATTATATGGTCCCCGTGGCAATGTGTTAAATAGATATATTTTAGTTTTCCTTCCAAAATATTTAACATCTCTACTATTTTATCTACATCGTTTGCTGGGTCTATTACCATAGCTTCTTTTGATTCTTCGTCTACTACTAAATAGCAGTTTGTTGGGTCTCCTACCCAAGTATTAATCTTTAGTTCTTTTAATATCATTGTTTTTTCCTTTCTTTTCTTTATCTTATAAATTGTTCAATTGGAAATATCTCGATATGTCTAATTGATGGGAACAAAGCACAAATGTACATAAATTGACATAGATATAGATGTGTCCCCTTTTGGACAAAATGTCCAAAAGGAAACGTCCCCAATTTACCCAATTTACTTTTTTCTTCTTACTTCATATACACTATTTACTTTTCTTATTACTTTTATTGCTTTATTTAATTCGTCTAAATTTTCTACTTCTAAAGTAATATTTATAATTGCAATTCTTTCTTTTGTTGTTTTTGTATTTACCCCTTTTATTTTTGCTTTTGTTGTTCCAATTTCTTTTAATATGTCTAATAATAATCCTGATCTATCATTTGAGTTTATTTCTATTTCTACTTGATAAGATGCTTTTTCTTCGTCATACCATTCTACATCTATTATTCTGTTTTCTTCTGATATTAAGTCATGGATATTTGTACAATCTTTTCTATGTACTGATACTCCTCTTCCTTTTGTTATGTATCCTACAATTTCATCTCCCGGTACAGGATTACAACATTTTGATAGTTTTACTAAACAGTTATCTATACCTTTAACAATTACTCCTGAATTTGATACTTTTGTTTTTCTTGTTTTTGCCTTTGCTAGTTCTTGTATTTTTTCCTCTATATTTTCTTCTTCGTGTTCTTTTCTATATTCTTGTAACATTCTAGCTATTACTTTTACTGATGAATTTGCTCCAAACCCAACTGCTGAATACATTTCTTCGATATTTTTATATTTGTATTTTTCTAGCATTGGTTCAATATATTCTGTTTTAAATAAGTCTGAATGTGAAAATCCAATTCTTTTTAATTCTTTTTCTATTAGTTCTTTTCCTTTTTCAATGTTTTGTGTTCTTTGTGCCTTTTTAAACCAATTTTTTATTTTGTTCTTGGCACTACTGCTTTTTACAAATTTTAGCCAATCTCTGCTTGGTCCTTTTGAATTATCTGATGTTAGTATTTCTACTATGTCTCCGCTTCTTAATTTAGTGATAATTGGCATCATTTTACTATTTATTTTACATCCTACCATATGATGTCCAATTTCTGCGTGAATACTATATGCAAAGTCTATTGGAGTTGCTCCTCTTGGAAGCACTTTTATTGCTCCTTTTGGAGTAAATACATAAACTTCGTCTTCAAATAGTTCTGTTTTTAATGTGTCTAAAAATTCTTGTGGGTCTTGCATTTCTTTTTGCCATTCTAATGTTTCACGAAGCCAAGCTAATTTATCTTCTTCCACTTTTACTGTTTGTTTTCTTCCAAAATAACTAGCTTCTTTATATGCCCAGTGTGCAGCAATACCATATTCTGCTACGTGATGCATTTCCCAAGTACGAATTTGTACTTCAAATGGTGTTCCTTTTTCTCCCAAAAGAGTTGTATGAATTGATTGATACATATTTGGTTTTGGTACAGCTATATAGTCTTTGAATCTTCCTGGCATTGGACTATATAATTCGTGTACTACACCTAATGCTGCATAACAGTCTTTTACTGAGTTTACTAAAATTCTAAGAGCAAATAAATCATAGATTTGGTCTAATGTTTTGTTGTCTCTTTTCATTTTTCTATAGATACTATACAAGTGCTTTGCTCTTCCGTGTTACTTCTGCTTCTATTCTTTGTTTTTTTAAAGCTATTCTTATATCAGCCATTATCTTTTCAATAAATCTTAATCTTTCTTCTCTTTTCTTATTTATTCCTTCTACTAATTCATGATATTCTTCCGGATATAGATATTTAAATGCTAAGTCTTCTAATTCCCATTTTAATGAGTATAATCCTAATCTATTTGCAAGTGGGGCATATAGTTCCATTGTTTCTTTACTGTTTGCAATTTGTCTATCTCTTGATAAATATTTTAATGTCCTCATATTGTGTAATCTATCTGCTAGTTTTATTAGAATTACTCTAATATCTTTTCCCATTGCAAGAAACATTTTTCTATAATCTTCTACTTGTTTTTCTTCAACAGAAGCGAACATAATATTACTTAGTTTTGTAACACCTGCTACCATATCTGAAATTTCTTTTCCAAACTCTTCTGTAATATTGTTTTGGGTAACTTCAGTATCTTCTACAACATCATGTAAAAGTGCCGCACAAATAGTGCTATCATCTAGCCCTATATCTGCTAAAATGTATGCTACATTAAGTGGATGAATCATATATGGTTCACCTGATTTTCTACATTGGTCTCCATGGTTTTTAACAGCATAGTTATATGCTCTCAAAATTAATTTATTGTCTATTCTTCTTGTATGCTGTTTTCTTTTTGCTATAACATCTTGTATTGTTATTTCTTTTGTTTCTTGCATATTTTCACACCCCTTTATATCGATTTCATAATGTCTTTTATATTTATTTGTAAATTATCTACTCCATTAAATGTATTAATCTCTAAAACTCCTGCAATATCTACTTTGTCACCAATTCTATATTCTTCTGCTAATTGACCTATATTGAACCCAATTGCGTTTATAATGTAATTATCTTCTTTTAGTGTTAATTTTAAGTGTTTTCCTTCTGATAAAGCTCTTATAGAATCTATTTTTAAATTTTTAAAAGCAAATATTGGCATTTTATTAGCCTCGCCAAATGGTTCTAATTGTTTTAGGCTTTCTACTATTTCTTTATTAATATCTCCTAAACCAATTTTTGCATCAATATTTATAATTGGTACTATCTCTTCTATATGTCTATCTTCTGCTATTTTTTCAAATTTTTCTTTAAATTTTTCTAATTTGTCTTTTTTTATTGTAATTCCAACAGCCATACTATGTCCACCAAATTTTTCAATTGTGTCTAAACATTTCATTAATGCTTCATGTAAGTCAAAACCTGGTATGCTTCTTCCTGAACCTTTTCCTACTCCATCTTCTTCAAAGCTTAAAAGAATACTTGGCTTAAAATACATTTCTGTAATCTTAGAAGAAACAATTCCAATTACTCCATGGTGCCAATTTTCTCCTCCTACAATAATTGCTTTGTTTTCATCCAAGTGTTCTTTTTCTATTTTTTTAATTGCATTTTCAAATATCGCTTTTTCTGTCTCTTGTCTTTGACGATTATGCTCGTTTAATTTTTTAGTTAATTCATTTACTGTATAAATGTCAGAAGATAAAAATAATTCTAGTGCTTCTTCTGCTTTTCCCATTCTACCACAAGCATTTATTCTAGGGGCTACACCAAAAGATATTGTATTAGAATCTATTTTGGTATATCCTGATGAGTTAATTATTGATTTAAGACCAATATTTCTGGTTTGTTTTACTAACATAAGACCTAATTTTGCAATTACTCTATTTTCATCAACTAGTGGTACAATGTCTGAGATTGTGCCTACACATACTATGTCTAAATATTTTAAATATGTTTCTTCTTTTAAACCTAACTTCATACCTAGTGCTTGTGTTAATTTAAAAACTACCCCTACTCCTGCAAGTTCTCTAAATGGATAACTACTATCTTTTCTCTTATTGTCAATTACAGCAATTGCTTCTGGCAACTCGTTTCCTACTTCGTGATGGTCTGTTATAATCGTTTCAATTCCTAAAGAATTTGCATATTTAATTTCTTCTGTTGCTGATATCCCACAGTCAACTGTAATCATTAAGTTACAACCATTTTGTTTTATTTTATCAATTGCATTTTTATTTAATCCATAACCTTCCTCTAATCTATTTGGAATATAAAAATCTGCATCTAATCCTATATCTTTTAAAAAGCTTTTTAATACCGTAATACTTGTAATTCCATCTACATCATAGTCTCCATATATTGTAACTTTTTCTTTTTTTTGGATGGCTTCTAGTATCCTTTTTACTGCAATATCCATATCTTTTATTAAAAATGGATTATAAAAATCATCACGTACTGGATTTAAAAATAATCTGATATCATCTTCTTTTACAATATTTCTGTTTACTAATATAGTAGCTAATAATTTATTTATATTATATTTTTTTGCTAATTCTTCTACTTTTGCTTTATCTGTTTCGTAAATTTGCCATTTTTTATTCATATTCCTCTCCTAAAATAAATTTTATATTATTGTATAACATTTTAGCTTTTTTTTAAAGGGTTTTTAGGAAATTTTTACTATTTTAGAATTACAAAATAAGCAAATGATATAAATTATTTTTTCATACCTTGTGTGTCGCAACCAAATAAATTAAAATTTTCGTAGGTTACGCCAATCGCACTCGCTTTTTTAAAGCTTGTTGGTCGCTTACGCGGTATTTTAAAAATAATTTATATCATTTGCTTAAGATAATATTAGAATATCAAAAAAGGCTTAAACATAAGCCTTTCTGAAAAAATTATACTCCCATAATAGAAAATCCATTGTCTACGTGAATAATTTCACCTGTAATTGCACTTGACATATTACTAAATAAAAATGCTGTGCTATCACCTACTTGTGTTGTTGTTACATTTTCATGTAATGGTGCTTTTTCTTCTACTACATCTAAAATAGAATTAAAATCTTTAATTCCTTTAGCTGATAATGTTTTTATTGGTCCTGCAGAAATTCCATTAATTCTAAATCCGTCTTTTCCTAAGTCTTTTGCTAGATATCTTATACTTGTTTCTAATGCTGCTTTTGCAACTCCCATTACATTATATCCTTCTATTACTTTTTCTGATCCATAATATGTATATGCAACAATGCTTGCACCTTCATTTAACATTTCTTTTTCTCTTGCTTTTCTAACTATTGCAACTAATGAATAAGCGCTTACATCTTGTGCGTGTAAATATCCTGATTGTGATGTTAAAATAAAGTCATTTCTTAAATCTTCTGAAAAAGCGTGTGCAATAGCATGTAAAATACCATCAACTTTTCCGTGTTTTTCTTTAATTTCGTCTAAGCATTTGTCAATGTTTTCTTCTTTAGAAACATCTCCTAGTACATATACACTAGAACCTGGTAATTCTTCTAATAATCCTTTTACTTTTTCTAAATTTTCTTCTGCACAAGTACAAATTACTTCTGCTCCTTGCTCATATGCTGATTTTGCTGCTCCCCAAGCTATACTCCATTTGTTTCTTACTCCCATAATTACTACTTTTTTACCTTTTAAAATCATTTTAAATCCTCCTTATTTTTAGTGAAATTTTATCACTTTTTTATTTTATATTTTTATATTGTTTTACATTTTTCTAAACTTCATATATCTTTTTTCTAAAAGTTCTTCTTCTGATAGTTTCTTTAAGTCTTTTATATTTTTTATTAAATATTTTCTTATAGTCGCTATAATTTCTTCAAAATTATTTTGTGCACCATCTTCCGGCTCTTTTATAATTTCGTCTATTATACCAAATTTTTTTAAATCTTTTGCTGTCATTTTCATATTTTCTGCAGCTTCCTTAGCCTTGCTTGAATCTTTATATAAAATACTTGCAAATCCCTCTGGAGATAAAATAGAATAAACTGCATTCTCCATCATAATTACTCTATCTCCTACACCAATAGCTAGTGCTCCTCCGCTTGATCCTTCGCCAATAACTATACAAATAATTGGTACTTTTAGCCTTGCCATCTCCATCATATTTTTAGCAATTGCCTCTCCTTGCCCTCTTTCTTCTGCACCCACTCCCGGATAAGCTCCTGGTGTATCAATAAATGTTATAATTGGTCTTCTAAATTTTTCTGCTTGTTTCATTAATCTAAGTGCTTTTCTATAACCTTCTGGTTCTGGCATTCCAAAATTTCTTTCCATATTTTCTTTTACATTTTTTCCTTTTTGCTCTCCAATAACAGTTACTGGAACTCCATCCAAAGTAGCAATTCCAGCAACAATTGACTTATCGTCCCTAAAATTTCTGTCTCCGATGCAATTCTATAAAATCTTCAAATAAAGAATTTATATAATCTAGCGATTTAGGTCGTTCAGATTGTCTTGCTAGTACTACTTTATCCCAAGCCTTCATATTTGACTTCGACATATTTCCTCCTTCTAGGATTTAAGAACATCCTTACTTTATTACTTTTATAATTTCTATCTTTTATTTATGTAATCTTATTAGTTTCGCTAATACTTGCTTCATATCTTTTCTTTCAACTATTTTATCAATAAAACCATGTTCTAACAAAAATTCTGATTTTTGGAATCCTTCTGGTAATTTTTGCTTAATTGTTTGCTCAATTACTCTTGGGCCTGCAAATCCAATTAATGCTTTTGGTTCTGCTAAAATGATATCTCCTAAGCTTGCAAAACTTGCTGTTACTCCTCCTGTTGTTGGGTCTGTGAATACTGAAATGTATAAAATTCCTGCTTCATTTAATTTTGCAATAGCACTTGATGTTTTAGCCATTTGCATTAAAGAAACTATTCCTTCTTGCATTCTTGCTCCTCCTGAGACGCAAAACATTATAAGTGGTAGTTTCTTTTCAATTGCTGTTTCAATTGCTAAAGTAATTCTTTCTCCTACTGCTGATCCCATACTTCCCATTAAAAAGTTTCCATCCATAACTCCTAAAACAGCCTTTTCTCCTTCAATTTCGCATATTCCACATTTTACTGCTTCTTCTATTTTAGTCTTTTCTTTTAATAACTCCACTTTTTTTAAATATCCTTCAAAATTTAATGGATCTTTTGTTAGGATGTTTTCACCTATTTCTTTAAAAGTTCCTTTATCTGCTATTTGACTTATTCTTCTTCTAGCTGATAATCTAAAATGTTTTCCACAATTTGGGCATACACTTAAATTATTATGCAATTCTTCTTTATAAAGAATCTCTTTACAATTATCGCACTTTACCCATTTACCAATCATACGGTCTGAAGCTACTTCGTTTTTTGTTCTTTTCTCTTCCTCTCCATTTATCTTTTTTACTTTATCAATAATCAAAGGTTCTCCTCCTTGCTTGATTTATATTTGTTTTATTATTTTTGTTGATTGCATTATATCTTTTATTTGCTTATTTTTCAATTAGGATAAGTGGTCGGATATAAAAATTAAAAAGAACATTAAACAAATTTGTACAATTATACTTGTTTCAAAAAAACTACATTTTTTTTACTTTTGCCCTTGAATTTATTTTTATTTTAGTATAAGATATATTGAAAGTAATGAGATTTACTAAGGAGGATAAAAATGCCAAGAAAAACAAAAGAACAAAACGGATTAGAAACAAAAAAAACAACTAAAACAACAAAAAACGAGCCAAAATCAATAACAAAAAATACTAAATCTAAAACAACTAAAAAAAGCACATCTGCTTCAACTACAAAAGCAACCAAAAAAGTTGCCTCTAATTCAACTACAAAAAAGACTACATCTAAAATTGCTACTAAGTCTAAATCACAAGTTGCTAAAAAAACAAGTAAAGCTACATCTGCTAAAGCTAAAACCACTTCTAAGAAAAAAACTACTAAAGCTGTAACTAAAAAAACAACAGCCACAAAAAAAAGAAAGGTTGAAGTCGTAGAATATTATGACCTACCTTATCGTTATAATCAAACTGTAGTAAAATTACTTGCTCAAACTCCAACTACTTTATTTGTTTATTGGGACATTTCAGATAAAGATAGAAAAGCTTTTGAAAAGCAATATGGAGAAAATTTTTTTGAAACAACAAAACCAATTTTAATTATATATAATGATACATTGGGTTATAGTTTTGAAGTTGAAATTAATGATTTTGCAAATAGTTGGTATTTACATGTTGCAGATGCAAAATGCGATTATAGAATTGAACTTGGCAGACGTCCTATTAAGAAAACAAAAAAATTAAATCAAGATTATATTTATATTACTACATCAAATGAAATTGAATCACCAAATGATAAAATTTTATTTGATAAGAACCAAAAGATGGTTTATTTTAGAAATGTAAAAACCGGAAATCAAACTGGGAAATCAATAAATACTATTTCTTTTATCAGAAATATGGGAAAAATATATAACATTTATGATTTATATAAAGTAATTTATAAAAATGAAAATATAGAAGAAATTTATAATTCTTCAAATCCTTCTTCTTAAAAGAAATTTTTAAAGGGCAGTCCTTGATACCTTTTAGAACTGTCCCATTTTTTATTAGATTTTATTATACAAAAACTTTAAAATAAATTAATTAATTAAATAAACAAATGAGAATTATAATGCACAAGAAAAAA
>CALXCC010000014.1 GCA_944386705.1 uncultured Clostridia bacterium
AAATTAGATTGTTTTTCAATGTTATTTTCAATAATTATAATTATTTATTTACCCAAAAAGCATGTTTACTATTTTCAGGAACGCTAATTTTATTACTACTTCCAACGTATTTTATGAATTCTAAAATACCAAAAAAGGAAAAAGTGATATTTTTATTAGTAGTAATTTTCTTATGCTTACCAATAGTGTCACCATTTTTAGATAAAATGTGGCACGGATTTGCAAGGCCAAATTTCTTTAATTATCGCTATTCTTTTACACTTAGTTTAACACTAATATTAATGGCCTTTAGAGCTTATCAAAATCGAAAAGAGATAAAAAAGAAACATTTAATAATAAGTGGAATTATATTTTTCTTATTAACAGCAATTGAAATTGGAATAAAGGAATTAGGATACCTAACCTCAGATGGTTATGAGATTTCATATTCTTCTATTATTTTATCTTGTATAACATTTATTATTATGTGGATTGTATTTTTCATACAAACAACAACTAAGAAAAAAGAAATATTATGGACAATTATTTTAGTAATTCTTGTATGCTTTGATTTGGGAATAGGTATGAGAAATAGTACAATTTCAAATGATAAATATTTTTCAAAAGAGCAAGTAACAAAATATGATAAAGCAATGGAGCAATTATTAAAACATGTTGAGAATAAAGAAACAGATAGAATTGTATTTATACCAGACAATTATGGTAGCAATATGTCATTAAAATATGGTTATAGTAATATCCGGATTTTTCACATCTTCTAGAAATAGAACTACTATCGAAAATATGTATAAATTAGGATATAATATCCAAAGAGCAGAGCAATTATGGATTACTTCATTTAGTGGAACTTATTTTAATTATACTCTAGCAGGTGTAAAATATTATATTACTGAAACACCTTTAGAAGAAAATGAAATTTATGGTTTTGAATTAATTGATAAGGTAGAAAATTTTTATTTATATGAAAATAAAAATACAATACCATTTGGATATTTCGTAAATAAAAATGTACTAGAAGCCGAAAATCCTTTTGAAATGCAAAATGAAATTTTATCTAGCATAGATAAAAATGAAAATAGCAGTACTGAGAAATATATGAAATCATTAGAAGATGCAAAAGATCTATTAACTTATACAAAGAATGAAGAAGAAAAAGATGGCGAAATCAGGTGGAAATATAAAGTAACAGCTAAAAAAGATATTAACTTATATTTACATAGTGACTGGGAATTACAACTTTATAAAGATGGAACTAAGCAATTTAAAAAATATGCTGATTTATGGTCAACTGAAGCTGGAATTAAAGGAATCAAACACTTAAATGAAGCAGAAACTTATGAATTTGAAATTGGGGTAAAAAAAGAAAATTATGATCCAAATCATAAGATTTATCTTTATGCAACTGATAATAAAAAAATAGAAGAACAAATTAAGAACTTAAATCAAGATAAAAATAAATTTTCTCTTGAAAAAATAGAAAAAAACACCTTAGATGGAAAGGCAATAGTATCTAATAATACTTATCTTACATTGCCAATTGCTTACGATGATGGTTGGAGAGCAACTGTAAATGGAAAAGAAGTAGAAGTTCATGGAATGAGTCATGCATTTTGTGGTATTGAATTAGAACCAGGAGAATACGAAATACATTTATACTTTATTCCAAGAGGTTTTAAATTAGGCACAGTGTTAGCGGGGTTCTCTCTTGTGATTTTTATTGGAATATTTGTACTAGAGAAAGGAAGAAGAAAAAATGATAAAAAAAATATATCAAAAGTATAAATGTTTAATTTATATTATCATAGTAGCAATTTTTATGTTTCTATTACAAATGATTGCATGTAAGATTTATCCATTTGGTGAAAAATCAATGATTGCAGGAGATATTGCAGGACAATACATTCCATTTTGGGTATACTTAAAAAATTGTTTTTTAGGACAAGATTCTATTCTTTTTACATTTGCTAAGGGATTAGGAGGAAATATGATAGGAGTATGGGCTTATTATCTTATGAGTCCATACAATATTATTTTTTTCTTATTTTCAAATCATTGGATTACAGAAGCAATTGTTGTAGTTACAGGACTTAAAATGGTATCTTGTGCTATTACAATGTATTTTTTCTTAAAAGAAAAAATAACAAACAAATGGATTTTAGCAATTCTATCTTTAAGTTATGCTTTCTGTGGATATAATATAGCTTATCATATGAATGTTATGTGGTTGGATAATATTATTCTATTACCACTTATGGTATTAGGGGTAGAAAAAATAACAAGAGAAAATAAATTTAAAATGTATGTTATAACATTAGCTCTATCTTTTATTGTTAATTTCTATACGGGATATGCAACAGCTATATTTACAGGTTTATATTTCTTGTATGACAATTTATCACAAAAAATCCAGTGGAAAAAAAGAATAAGTCAATTTTTAAAATTTGCGGGATATAGTTTACTTGGAATTGGCTTATCAGCTATTATTTTATTACCAGTTATTTTTACATTGCAAACAGGAAAAGGGACTGAATTTATAATTGATTGGGGAACAGCGTTTTCTAGGAATTTTGAATTGTTAAATTTGGGAGGAAAATTATTAATTGGGGCATTAGATAGTGCACAATTAGGTGTTTTGGGATTACCTAATATTTATGTAGGATTATTAACACTTTTATTAGCTGAAATTTATTTCTTTAATCCAAACATCTCAATTCGAAAGAAAATTTTTACAGTAGCCTTTTTATTTATTATATTAATTAGTTTCCAAACAAAACTGATTAACTTAATTTGGCACGGATTAAAAGAACCAGTAGGTTTTCCATATAGATATTCTTTCATATTATCTTTTCTACTAATTGCAATATCAGCAAAAGCATTAACAGAAGAAAAAAGAAGTATTAACTGGAAATGGGTGCCATTTATAACATTAGTAGATATTGGAATTATTTGGTTAATAAAAATGCAAGAAAATTCTTTTTTACAAGAAAATCTAATTTATTTATCTATATTTGTTATATTATTCTACGGAATTATGCTATCTTTACAAATAAAATTTAAAAAAGCAATTTTTTCTATTTTAATAAGTATCGTTTGTGTTATGGAATTACTAATTAATGCTATTACTTCATTTAATCAAATAGTACATTCAGTAAGAGATAACTATATGGATGATCTAAAATATTATGATAAAATTATAACGCAAGCAAAAGAATATGATTCTAGCTTTTATCGAATGGAAAAAGAAGAAAGTTTCTTTTTAAATGATTCATTATTATTTAATTATAATGGGGTAGGACATTCAAGTTCAACATTTGAACAAAAACAATTAGATTTTATGAAAAAGATTGGATATAATTGGTATATTTATTTTCCATCTTATGGATATGGAAATACACTATTAACAGATAGTATTTTAGGTATAAAATATAAAATAGCAAAAGGACCAGTAAAATATTATGAACCAGTAAAAGAATTAGAAGATGGAATGCTGTATAAAAATAATTATCCTTTAACAATAGGTTATGTTACAGATAAAAAAGCAGAAGAAATAGATATGGAACAAAATCCTTTTGAAATACAAACAGATTTACTAAATCAAATATCAAATAATAATTTAGAATATTTTAATGATATTCCGTTAAAAGATTTCAAAATGGTAGGAATAAAAAAAGACGGAAATTATTACACAGGAGAAAAGGAAAAGTCTTATATTGAACTTACCTTTGACATTAGAAATGTAAAAGAAGAATTGTATTTTTGGATTACTACACCATATGCTTTAGATGGAAGAGCCTTTAAAATATATGTAAATGATAAATATTATGAAGAATATTTGGGAATGAATAAAAATGGAGTTTTAAAAATTAAAAATATAGAAAATACAGATACTTTAAAGTTAAAATTAGAATTTAATGTAAATGATACTATTGAACTAAACGAATTTATATTAAAAGAACTAAATCTAGCAAATTTTGAAAAAGCTTATAAACAAGTGCAAGAAAAACAAATAGAAAATATAGAATTTAAAAATAGTACGTTAAAAGCAACAGTAAATATTAAAAATGAAAAAAGTTATGTATTCACAACAATTCCTTATGATGAAGGCTGGAGCTTAGAAGCAAATGGAAAAAAAGTTGATGTAGAAAACTCAAATGGTTTTGTTGCATTTGCATTAGAAAAAGGAAAACAGGAAATTAAACTTTCTTATATGCCAAAAGGATTAAAAGCAGGAATGGTGATTACAGAAATTTCAATTGTGATTTTTATTGCTTTAATACAAGTAAAAAAATATAAGAAAATGAGAAATTAGGGGATAATCCTTTAGTTTCTTTTTTTCTCGAAAAAAGTCGAAAAAGAACCAAGAAATTAATTGACAAAAAGAGACAAATATAGTAAATTAAAAATGAAATTTTAAGTAGCTAGCAGGTAACAAAAAAGTTATTAATATCTATGACAGCAAGGGAGGAAAGCAAAATGATTGAAGATGTTTATAACGATATGCGAGTAAAAGTTTTTATAAATAGCGAAGTAGCTATTAACGACGATTTCCATATATATGTAGAATTTTTAAATACGAATAAAAAAATAGAAAAATTAGAAATTCTATTTAATAGATATGGAGAAAATCCATCTATAATAAAACAAATGAAAAAGATAAAAGAAGAAAATAATAATCTTGAATATTGTACTGATGTACAATTTGAAAAGCTAGGAAATTATTTCTTCTTTTTTATGTTTGAAATAGATGGAAAAAAGTATGCAATTAAACTTAGTAGAAAAACTGATGAACCAATTATCTTAAATCCAGAAGAAGAGTCACCATATTGGAGAGTTTTGGTAACACAAGAAAATTTTGAAATTCCCGAATGGGCAACAGATAAAATTGCTTATCAAATTTTTGTAGATAGATTTTATAAAGGATATAAAGCTGATGCAAAAAAAATAGAGGGAAGAAACTATCGGATATGGGGAGAGATACCAAATTGGCAAAAGAATGAAAAAGGAGAATTCCATAACAACGATTTCTTTGGTGGGAATTTAAAAGGAATTGAAGAAAAATTAGACTATTTACAAAGTCTATCAGTAGGGATTGTGTATATTTCACCAATAAATGAAAGTTTATATCGATATGAAAGATATGCTTCAACAAACCACGAAGAAATCGACCCAGATGCGGGAACTTTTAAAGATTTACAATTATTACATGAAAAAGCAAATGAAAGAGGAATGCATATAATTCTTGACATAGCATTTAATCATTGCAATTATGATAATCTAATATTCCAAGAAGCTTTAAAAAATCCTAATTCTAAGTATCGAAATTGGTTTTATTTTGATGAAAATGGCAATTATAGATACTGGTATGGAATTTTTAAAGATATGCCAATTTTTAACCAATACAATCCAGAATATCAAGATTATGTTTATGGAGAAAATGGTATAGTTGCTAAATTTGCACCATATGTTGATGGTTTTAGATTAGACCTGGCAGAAAATTTGGAACCATTTTTCTTAGAAGGAATTAAAAAGAGAGCAAACAAAGATAAAAAACGCTTGATTTTAGGAGAATTTTGGGAAAAAGTACCCATTTCTGCTTTAGGAAAAGGAATAGACTGTCCGACAAACTATCTATTTACAAATGCTATTTTGCAATTTGTAGCAAATGGAGAAAATGAATATTTGAAATGGCAAATAAAAGATATATTGGAGAGTTATCCAAAAAATACAATTTATACTATGTTTAATTCATTAGATACTCATGATATTATGAGAGCACTAACAATACTGTCTAAAAAATACATTCGATATGGATACGACGATAGAATTTGGGAAATTGATAAAGAACCATCTAAGTGGCATATTGATACGTGGAAAGGAAGAGAGTTCTTAACAGAAGAATTTAGAAAATATGAATTTGAAAATGACACTTTAAGCAAAGAAGAATATGAAAAAGCAAAAAATAGGCTAAGAGTAGCAGTAATTCTTCAATATTTCTTACCGGGAATACCATGTATCTATTATGGAACAGAAGTAGGAATGTGTGGATTTAAAGATCCATTTAATCGAAAATGTTTCCCTTGGGGGGAAGAAGATTTAGAATTACTAGAATTCTATCGAAATATCGGAAAATTTAGAAGTTGTTATAAAGGTGTCAAAAGTACATTCAAAGTATTATATTCTGATGAAGAGATTTTTGCTTTTGAAAGAAAAAATGCAGCAAATTCAATTTTTGTTGTTGTTAATCGAGGTGAAAAAAGTCGAAAAATACAGATACCAGAATATTATATTGATGATGGTCAAAAAACTAAAAGTAGAAACTTTATTTTAAATGCAGATATTGATAAAAAAATTTTGTTACCATATGGAGGAATTGTTATTCTGAAATAAGCTATTATAAAAAGGGACTAAAATTAGTCCCCAAAAGGGATATCTTTTATTTCTAAAATTTAGAGATAGGGATACCCTTTTTATATTTGGAAAAAATTCACAAAAAAGTCACAAAAAAAGATTGACACTGACTAATTAGTTACATATAATCAACCAAAGGAGAGTGAATTCATGCTAAAATTAGAAAACATAACCAAAGATTATAATTCTGGAGATATGACAGTTCACGCTTTAAAAGGAATCAACATTGAATTTAGAAAAAGTGAATTTGTATCTATTCTAGGGCAAAGTGGATGTGGAAAAACCACACTATTAAACATCATAGGAGGATTAGACAGATATACAGATGGAAATTTAATTATTAATGGAAAATCAACTAAAGACTTTAAAGATAAAGACTGGGATGCATATCGTAATTATTCAGTAGGATTTGTTTTCCAAAGTTATAACTTAATTTCGCACCAAACTATCCTTTCTAATGTAGAACTTGCTTTAACTCTATCAGGTGTAAGTAAAAAAGAAAGAAGAAAAAGAGCAATAAAAGCATTAAAAGAAGTAGGACTAGAAGAGCAAATAAATAAAAAACCAAATCAACTATCTGGAGGGCAAATGCAAAGAGTCGCAATAGCAAGAGCATTAGTTAACAATCCAGATATTATTTTAGCAGATGAGCCAACAGGAGCACTAGATAGTAATACAAGTACACAAGTCATGGAAATATTAAAAGAAGTTGCCAAAGACAGGTTGGTCATTATGGTAACTCACAATCCGGAACTAGCAGAAAAATATTCAACAAGAATTATTAAAATACTAGATGGTGTTATAACAGATGACTCAAATCCATATAAGGCAGAAAAAGCAGAAAAAGAGAAAATAGAAAAAGAAAAAAGAAGAACATCAATTAAATTTTTAACAGCTTTAAATTTAAGTTTAAATAATTTAATGACCAAAAAAGGAAGAACAATATTAACTTCCTTTGCAGGAAGCATTGGAATTATAGGAATAGCCTTGATTTTAGCTATATCAACAGGAATTCAAAATTATATTAACCAAGTAGAAGAAGAAACCCTATCTTCATACCCAATTAGTATTGAAGAATCTGTAATTGATACATCTGCTATGATGGAAACGATGATGTCAAACGGAGAAGTAGAAGAAAATCAAGAAGAAGGAAAAATTTATTCCCAAGACGTTATGACAAATATGTTATCAACAATTTCAAATAAAGTAGAGAATAACAATCTAACAGAATTAAAAAAATATCTAGAAGAAGAAAACAACGAAATTGCAAACAACAGTAATGCAATACAATATAAATATGATTTAAATTTGAACTTATACAAAAAAGAAACAGAAAACGGAATTGTAAAAGTAAATCCAAGTACAGTAATGGAAGAAATGGGAATGGGTAGTATGACTGAAAATTCTACAAGTGGAATTAGTATAATGAACACAAATGTATGGTCAGAGATGTTAGATAATGAAGAACTATTACATTCTCAATATGATTTACTTGCAGGTGCTTGGCCAAAAAATTACAATGAGGTTGTTTTAATAGTAAATGATAATAACAAAATAAATGACTATGTTTTATATTCTTTAGGTTTAAAGGATCAAAAAGAATTAAAAGAAAAAATGGAAAAAATTCAAAATGGAGAAACAATAGAAGAGGAAGAAGAAACATCATATACATATGACGAATTATTAGGTTTATCTTTTAAATTAATGTTAAATTCTGATTACTATAAAAAAGAAAATGGACTATGGGTAAATAAAGAAGACGATGAAAACTATATGAAAGAAAAACTTGCAAACGCAGAAGAAATTAAAGTAGTTGGAATTATAAAACAAAATGAAGATAGTGTAGCTACTGCAATGACAGAAGGAATAGGATACTTAAAAGATTTAAAAGAATATGTAATTAATAAAACAAATGAATCTGAAATTGTAAAAGAACAAAAAGGAAATCCAGAAATAAATGTATTTATAGGATTAGAATTTCCAGAAAAAGGTAAAAAATCAGAATTCGATATGGCAAATTTAAGCACAGCGCAAAAGCAAGCTTTAGCAAAAATGTCAGCAGAAGAAATTGGAAAAATGATGGAAACATACAAAGAAAATCAAGAAGCAAATTATGAAGACAATTTAACTAAACTAGGCGCAGTTGATTTAAGTAAGCCATCTTCTATTTTAATATATCCTAAATCATTTGACAGTAAAGAACTAATTACAAAAGCAATAGAAGACTATAGTGAAAAACAAAGAAATGAAGGGAAAGAAGAAAATGTAATAACATATTCAGATATTGTAGGAACAATGATGAAATCAGTTACAAACATTATAGATGCTGTAAGTTATGCATTAATTGGATTTGTTAGTATTTCACTAATAGTATCTTCAATTATGATCGGAATCATTACATACATTTCAGTTCTAGAAAGAACTAAAGAAATTGGTATATTAAGAGCAATTGGAGCATCTAAAAAAGACATTTCAAAAGTATTTAATGCAGAAACATTTATTGTTGGACTAATTGCTGGATTAATAGGAATTGGAATTACAATGCTACTTACTATTCCAATAAACTCATTAATAAAAACATTATCTGGTGTTACAATAATTGCAAATGTTGAGCCTGTTGCAGCTGTTATACTAGTAGCAATTAGTATGTTCCTAACAATTATTGCAGGATTAATACCAGCTAGAATGGCAAGTAAAAAAGACCCAGTAGAAGCCTTAAGAACAGAATGAGGCACTTTGGACAGAGGAAATTTGTTTCATTTTCTATGTAGATAGTTGTCGAAAAATGCGGTGAAATAATGATATAAAAGTTAAATAATTTTATGATAATCGTTGAAGATATTTACAATATATGGTAAGATGTAATCGAAATGTAAATAAAAGCATTTCAATTATATCTTTTTTTATTCAAGATTTAAATGTATCAAATTTTAGATACATCAAAAATTTAATTCTTTAAAATTCCAATAAAATAAGAAAATTAAAAAAAGAAGAAGGAGGAAAAATTATATAAATATATTGACAAATAGTATCAAATGTAGTATCGTAATATCTGAGGCGAGACATCTTCCAAAGAGCAACTAAAAGGTGTTATGAACTATAGAATTTTTAAAACGAATGGAGGAATTAAATGTCTCAACTAGAAAAACTAATATCTAAAATGAAAAGACAGCCAAATGGAATTAGGTTTCAAGAATTAGCAAAAGTTTTAGAAAATAATGGATATAGAATGAAACCAAAAAAACGGAACTTCACATAGACAGTTCATAAATAAGCAAGGTGACGTAATAACAATAAAAGAAGAAAATCCATTAAAAGCCATATATGTTAAAGATGTACTAAGAAGAATAGGAGAATAAAAAATAAATAGCTTGAGTAAACTTATAAATAGAAAAAGTAGGAGGAAGCTTTATGAAAAGTGTTAAAGATTATTTAAAATTACCATATAACTATATAATTCAACCAGTTAACGATGAAAGTGGTTTTTACTTTTATGCACGTGTTTTAGAATTAGATGGTTGTCAAAGTACAGGAAAAACATTTAAAGAAGCATATGACAATTTAAGAGAAGCAATGGAAGGATGGATTGAAGCAAAACTAGATGGTAACTTTGAAGTGCCATTACCAGTAGGATATGAGAATTTTAGTGGTAAATTTATAGTAAGAATACCAAAATCATTGCATTACAAGTTATCTGTAGAAGCAGAACAAGAAGGAGTCTCTTTAAATCAATATGCATTGTATAAATTAAGTCGTTAGTATAAAACACAGCGGACAGAGAAAATTTATTTCATATATTTTGTCGAAAAATGCGATGAAAAAAGGAAATACTTTAATTAAAAATATCGAAAGAAACTATAATATATGTTAGGATATAATCGAAATGTAAAACAAGTATAAACATTTCATTATATCTTTTTTTAAAATTAGTAGGTATCAAGTTTTAGATATAAAGTTTAAATATTAAAAAATTTAATTCTTTAAAATTCCAAAAAAAGGGAAAAAGTAAAAAAATAGAAGAAAGAAGGAGTAGAAAACAACTATGAAACAAAAGAAAAACATCAAAAACACGATAAAATAGTAAGAAATATATTAAATGATAAAGAAGAAGCTTTAGAAGAAGATTTACTAATATAAAAATATCAATACTAGAGAAAGCAGAAAGTACAGAAGAAATATTAGATATAATAGATAAACTAGCTAAAAAAGTAAGGAATAAAGAGTGATTTTTTATATTCAAGAACAAAAGACAAGTAAAATAACGTTTTACAGATTAGCTTGTAAAAAACTAGAAATTATAGTATAATATGGAAAGTAAAAAGGAGAAGAGGAATCTATGGATAAAAAAAGAATATTAACTGGTGATAGACCAACAGGAAAATTACATATAGGACATTACTTTGGATCATTAAAAAAGAGAGTAGAAATGCAAGAAAGCGGAGAATATGATATGTTCATATTAATAGCAGACGTGCAAGCATTAACAGATAACTTTAACAATCCTGAAAAAGTAAGAAAAAATGTAAGAGAAGTAGCAATGGATTATTTAGCTTGTGGAATAGACCCTAAAAAAACAACTATATATATACAATCAATGATACCAGAAACTGCAGAACTTACAGTATATTATTCAAATTTAGTAACAATAGCAAGATTACAAAGAAATCCAACAGTAAAAACAGAAATAGCACAGAAAAAAGAAATATTTGGAGAAAGCGTAACATATGGATTCTTAGGATATCCAGTAAGCCAAGCAGCTGATATAACAACATTTGAAGGAGAATTAGTGCCAGTAGGAGAAGACCAAGAACCACTAATAGAACAATGTAGAGAAATCGTTAGAAAATTCAATAGTATATATGGTGAAGTTCTAAAAGAACCAAAAATTGTTTTATCAGAAGGAAAAAGAATAAAAGGATTAGACGGAAACGAAAAAATGGGAAAATCACTAGGGAATGCAATATACTTATCAGACAGTGAAGAAGAAATAACAAAAAAAGTAATGAGTGCAGTAACAGATCCAAACAGAATAAAAAAAGACGACCTAGGAAATCCAGATATATGTATGGTTGCATATTATCATAATCTATTTAGTAGTAAAGAAGAAGTAGAAAATGTATGTAAAGAATGTAGAGCAGGAGCAAGAGGATGTGTCCAATGTAAAAAGCAACTTGCAAAAAACATAATAGAATATTTAAGACCAATAAGAGAAAAAAGAGCATACTATGAATCACATCCAGAAGAAGTGGATAAAATCTTAGAAGAGGGAACAAAAAAAGCTCAAAAAGTAGCAAAAGAAACAATGAAGAAAGTAAAAGAAGCAATGAAATTAAATTATTTTGAGAATTAAAGGGAGTGTCCAAAAAAATTCTTAAGAAGAGGAGCAGATATGTTTACAGATTATACAAAAATAATAATTAAATCAGGCGACGGAGGAAATGGTGCAGCAACTTTTAGAAGAGAAAAGTATGTAGCAGCAGGTGGACCTGATGGAGGAGATGGAGGAAATGGAGGAAATGTCTATTTCCAAGTAGATAAAGATAAAAATACTTTAATTGATTTTCGTTACAATAGAAAATTTAAAGCAAAAAACGGAGAAAATGGAAGCGGTAGTCATTGTAATGGAAAATATGGAGAAAATTTATATATAAAAGTACCAATAGGAACAGTTGTAAAAGATGCTGAAACAGGAAAAGTAGTAGCAGATTTATCAAAACCTGGTCAAACTGAGTTAATATTAAAAGGCGGAAGAGGTGGAAGAGGAAATTCGCACTTTGCTACAGCTACAAGACAAGCACCTAGATTTTCTGAAGATGGGGAAAAAGGAGAAGAAAAAGAAATTATACTAGAATTAAAGTTACTTGCAGATGTAGGACTTCTAGGATTCCCAAATGTAGGAAAATCAACATTTTTATCTATAGTAACAGATGCTAAACCTAAAATTGCAAATTATCACTTTACAACTTTAGTTCCAAACTTAGGAGTTGTAAAAACCAAAAATGGTAGTGGATTTGTAATAGCAGATATTCCAGGAATTATAGAAGGTGCAAGCGAAGGAGTTGGACTTGGAATCCAGTTTTTAAGACACGTAGAAAGAACAAGACTATTATTACACTTCTTAGACGTATCAGGTAACGAAGGAAGAAATCCTGTAGAAGACTTCTATGCAATAAACAAAGAGTTGAAAAAATATAGTGAAAAACTAGCAACAAGAAAACAAATAATAGTAGCAAATAAAATAGATGTAATCCAAGACGAAAGTTTATTAAAACAAGTAGAAGAATTAGCAAAAAAAGAAGGTTTAGAGCTATATAAAATTTCAGCAGTAACTAAAGAAGGGGTACAAGAATTAATAGACCACGTATCAGATGTATTAAAAGACTTACCAAAAGAGGAACTAGTAGAAGTAGAAGAAAAAGTAGTTTATACTTTAGAAGATAAAAAAGACGAATGGGAAATAAAAAAAGAAGACGGAGTATTTATAGTAACAGGAAGAGCTATACAAAGACTAATGGGAAGAGTTAATATTGAAGATAATGAATCATTATACTACTTACAAAAAAGCTTAAAGAATATGGGAATAGATGCAAAACTAAAAGAAATGGGAGTATGTGAAGGAGATACTGTAATCCTAGACGATTGGGAACTAGAATGGACAGAATAGATTACCTGAGATTTTTTAAGAATCTTTAATTATAAGAGCAAATACACCGAAAAGTAGCCTAAAAGGAGGAAAAGCTATGAGCGGAGAGAAAAGGGAAGGATATTTAGGATGGGATGAATATTTTATGGCAATAGCAAAACTATCGGCAATGAGAAGTAAAGACCCATCAACACAAGTAGGAGCTTGCATAGTAAGTAATGATAATAGAATTTTATCAATTGGATATAATGGAGCACCAAATGGATTTGATGACGAACACTTTCCTTGGGGCAGAGAAGGAGATAATTTAGACACCAAATATCCATATGTATGCCACGCAGAATTAAATGCAATTTTAAATTATAGAGGAAGTAAAAAAGATTTAGAAGATGCAAAAATCTATGTGGATTTATTTCCTTGCAATGAATGTGCGAAAATCATTATCCAATCAGGAATAAAAGAAGTAATTTATTTATCAGATAAATATGCAGATTCTGAAAATAACATAGCATCTAGAAAACTTTTTGACGAATGTAATGTAAAATATACTAAGATTAAATTAAAAGAAGAAAGAGAGATAAAGATTGATTTAAAATAAAAAAGTCAAGATAATTACCTCATAAATCTACAATTTCTATATGTCGTTTATGTTAAAAAAATGTTATTGACAAAAAAGTGAGAGTAATGTAAGATGTAAAAGAAAGAAAAACAAAAGAGGAGTGTAAATAATGAAAGAGACAATAGCTGTAAGCTTTGGGGCTGTAAGAGAGAGAGAGAGAGAGAGAGAGCTACACTTTAGAGAAATAAAATGTAGTCTTGAAAAAGACTTTAATATAAGAAATTCAACAAAAAATATAAACAAAAAGATAGTAATAAAAGCCTAAAAAATAGGTTTTTATTGCTGTCTTTTTTGCGTTAAAAAGTTTTAATGTTAATAAAATAAATAAAGGAGGAAAAAATTAAAAATGAAAAGCAAAGGAACAAGTAATGGAATAACCTTAATAGCATTAGTAATAACAATTGTAATTCTATTAATTTTAGCAGGAGTAACCATTGCAACTTTGAAAGGAGATAATGGAATTTTAACAAAAGCTAGTGAGGCCGAAATTATGACAATAATAGGAGCTGTAAAAGAAGAGATAGACCTAGAAAGAATAAATTATAGAATAGAACAAGATAGAGATATGTTACTAGAAGATTTATATGCAGAAGGAAAGGTAAAAAGAATAATTAGGCAAGAAGGCGAAAACTATTATTTATCTTATGTTTTGGAATGGAACAAATGGAAAGAGACAAACAAACTAGGGAAAGGAAACCCAGCGGAAGGAAAAGATATATTTGTAATTGATGATAATTTTAATTTAAAATATATAGCAGTAAACGGAAAAGAATATGGAGGAGAAGTATCAGAAACGTTATTAGAAGATACTACTATTATTAGATTTAGAAGTCCTGCATTTGCAGAGTATATAAAGAAAAAATCAGGAGCAGAAAGTATAGATAAAATAGAATTTCAGTGGATGAAAAATCAAACCAGTTTAACAATAACTGATACAGAAGTAGATAGCTTAGAAGATTTAGTGTTTTTTCCTAATCTAATTAATTTAACACTAGGTGAATATGGTACAAATATTCCACAAATAACTACATTAGAAGGAATTCAAAATTGTACAAAATTAGAAACTTTATCAATAATATATGGACCGGATAAGGATTATAGTGCAGTTTCTAAATTATCAAATTTGAAAATTTTTTCTAGATTTGGAGGTACAGATACGGATTATAACAATGCAATAGATGGGTTGAAGGATTGTAATAATTTAAAAAATGTTACATTTAGAAACTGCTTTATTATGAGTGGTATGAGTAGAATAGGAGAATTAGGAAATTTAGAAGAATTAAATTTAAGCATAAATTCGATAACAAAAATTGAAGGATTAGAAAAATGTACAAATTTAAGAACATTAAATTTAGATAATAATAAAATAAGTAAAATAGAAAATTTGGAAAACTTATTGAATTTAGAGAGCATCGATTTATCGAATAATCAAATCACAGATATATTAGAATTAGATAAAAACAATAATCTAGTATATCTAAGTTTATTAGGAAATCCAAATATAAAAGCTAATAGAAGTGAATATAATGCAGAAGAAAATTTAAGATTAGACAAAATACAAGAAATTATAACTGTAAGAAATGGAGTAATAAATGTAAATGTAGAGCAATTAAAATTATTTAATGGATATAAAAAGCTAACTTTATCTTCACAAAATTTAACTACTTTAGAATGTTTAGAAGGGCAAACAGAATTAACTGCAATAGATTTAAGAAATAATAAAATTACATTAGCAGACGAGAAATCACAAAATATTTTAAAAAGTATGCAAAAACTCAATAGTCTAACAATATCCAATAATCCGCTTGAAACATTAAAACCAATTAATGAATTAAAAAAAATAGGGTTTTTAGACATAGGTAATATTACCAATAAACTTAATTTGGCAGAGATCGAAGATATTATTTCACAAATTACTATTCAAGGAGTAAAAAATGAAGATATTAATACTATTTTAAATTGTAATGCAAGTAAGGTAACGAAATTAACAATGATAAATTCACGATTTGACAAACTACCAGATTTAAGTAGGTTTACAAATTTAAATTCATTGTCCATTACTAGTGGTTATGTAACGGATGTAAGTATAGTGGAAAATTCAAGTAATTTAACTACTTTAGTATTAAATGGAATAAATTTAAATGGGAAATTACCAAATTTTACAAAATTAACTAAATTAACAAAGTTAAGTTTACCTAATAATTACTTAAATTCAAGCGATATAGAAAAGCTAAAAGTTTTAAAAAATAATAACAATTTGACACTAGATTTAAGAAACAATTCTATTATAGATGCTAGTAGTTTATTAGAACTTAATACAACTACCAAAATATTGTTGAATGGAAATCTTAACTTGTCTAAAGATTCAAAAGAAGCATTAAAAGAAAAATTTGGTAACAATGTTAGTTTCTAAAAATTAATTTGAGAATATTTTTTATTAAGAAAGAATTATGCTTTATAAAAGTAAAGTCATAATTCTTCCATTTTTATTTTGATAATAATTTTTACGTAATCCAGTTTGTTGAAAACCAAGCTTTTTATACAAATAAAAAGCTGTTTTATTTTCTTCATTTACTTCCAGAGAAATAGAAGAAACCTGTAAATTTTTAGAAAGTAAAATTAGATTTTTTAATAATATTGTACCAATACCTTGATTACGATAAGTTTTTTTTGTAACAATATTCATAATATCTGCTTGATCAATAATAACTTTAATTCCAGCAAAGCCAACAATTTCATTTTCTAATTCATTTTCCGATTTTGCAACTATATAGTAAGAATTAGAAGAATTTAATTCTTCTTCTAAAATTTTGTAATTCCAAAAATCATCAAACTGAGTCTCTAAAATATCTTTTATATTTTTTAAATCTGAAATAGTCATTTTTTCTATTTTAATATTCATATTTAAAACCCCATTATTGCTTTTTTATAATTATAAAATAAAAGACATTTTTTCTTCTAATTGCCTTTGAGCCTGAGGCTTTTTTAAATACAAAGGTAAAACTTCTTTAATATCAATACCAGAATTAAATTTATCTAATCCAGCTAAACCTAAAGAATAGGAATTTAAAATATTATATTTAGAATCAGCAAATTTAGCATATTTGAATACAGCTTTTATTTTATCGATATAAACTTCAGAGCCATCACCGACAAAAGTAATAGAAGGATTTTCTAAAGTATCTTCTAAATAACTTTTAAGTATAGCCAAAGAACTTTCAACACTTTCTGCTTGTGGCTCAATTAAAGTTTCTAAACTGCCATTTTTATTTTCAAATAACGAAAAGTAGCAATTATCATTTTTGCAATCAATAATACTACAAACCACATCAGTTTCATTTAAATTATTTTTTACATTATAAGCCAAAGATTCTAAAGAACTAATTCCAACACAAGGAATAGATAAACTATCGTGAAAAGCTTTAGTTGTTGCAACGCCAATTCGAATACCTGTAAAAGAACCAGGACCAATATCACATACAATTAAATTCATATCCTTTAATTGTAGATTTGTTTTAACAAATGCTTCACTTATCATTGGCATTAAGTTTTCAGAGTGAGTTCTTCCGGTATTTGTATCTAAATTACAAATTAAATCATTATCATTTAAAATTGAAACTCCACAAACATTACTTGCAGTATCTATACTTAATATTTTCAAACTCATTTCCTCCTATTAAAAATAAATTTCCTAATATTATAAATTTAATATTAAATAACAAATTAGTAAAATAAACTTTTATCCGAATAATAGCAATCTGGAACATCTATATTTAAAATTCTAATATTATCATTTTGGTTATCTTTTTTAAAAATAATATGAATATAATTTTTAGGCAAGGCATCTTCAATTAATTCTCCCCATTCGATTAAACAAATGCCATTTTCGAAATATTCTTCTCCACCAATTTCATAAAATTCAGAAGAATCTTCTAAACGATAAACATCAAAGTGATATATGTTAGTATTGTCTTTAATATATTCATTTACAATTGTGAAAGTAGGGCTAGATATTTCATTTTCTAAACCAAAATAACTTAAAAAACCCTCCGTAAATTTTGTTTTTCCAGAACCCAGCTCTCCAGTTAAAACAATAATATCACCAGTATTTAACTTAGAAGCTAATTTTTTAGCAAAATTTTTAGTATCAGATTCACTATTTGATACAAATTTATAATGTTTCATAATTTCCTCCCATAAACTAAAAATATTATAATATAAAAAAATAAAAAAATCAACGAAAGGGGTTGTAAAAAAACAAAGATTGTAATATAATCGTAATATATTTGTAACGGAAAAGAAACAAAAAAGAATGTGAGGAAGATACAAAATGTTAAAAATGGGTCAAGATATAGGAATCGATTTAGGAACCGCAACTGTAATTGCCTATGTAAAAGGAAAAGGCATTGTTTTAAGAGAACCATCTGTTGTAGCAGTAGATAATAATACAGGAGATGTTCTAGCAGTTGGACAAGAAGCAAGAAGAATGCTTCGGAAGAACACCAGGTAACATCGTAGCAACAAGACCATTAAGAGACGGTGTAATTTCAGACTATACAGTAACAGAAAAAATGTTAAAACATTTTATAAATAAAGTATGTGGAAAATTCATATTTGCGCCAAGAATTATGATATGTATTCCATCACAAGTAACAGAAGTTGAAAAAAAAGCAGTTATAGATGCAGCTTCACAAGCAGGAGCAAGAAAAGTTTATTTAATAGAAGAACCAATTGCAGCAGCAATTGGTGCCGGAATTGACATTTCAAAACCATGTGGAAATATGGTAGTAGATATAGGAGGAGGAACAACAGATATTGCAGTTATATCATTAGGAGGATCTGTTGTAAGCACATCATTAAAAGTAGCAGGAGATAAATTTGACGAATATATAGTAAAATATGTAAAGAAAAAACACAATGTTATTATAGGAGAAAGAACAGCAGAAGACTTAAAAGTAAACATTGGATGTGTATTTCCAAAAATACAGGATGCAGAAATGCAAATAAGAGGAAGAGATTTAGGAACAGGATTACCAAAAACATTAACCATACGTTCAAGTGAAATGTTAGAAGCATTAATTGAACCAGCAATGATGATTGTAGATGCAGTTCATTCAGTACTAGAAAGAACACCACCAGAACTTGCAGCAGATATTAGCGATAAAGGAATTTATATGACAGGTGGAGGATGCTTACTTGATGGATTGGACAAGCTTTTACAAGAAAAAACAGGAATAAATGTAATGATAGCACAAGACACAGTATCTTGTGTAGCATTAGGAACAGGAAAAGCACTAGATAACTTAGATGCATTAGAAGGAAAGGCAAGAAGATAACTTAACAATATGAGGAATAAAAGCAAGTAGTTAATCTGGAAAACAAAAATAAAGAAATTGATAATTAAGCAGAAAAAATAGTAATGTCGCATAGAGAATTATTAAAGAAACATTCTTATGCGACATTGTTATTGTAATAAAAATTCAATACAAATAAAGCAAAAAGTTTTACAAAAATTAAAGAAAGGAGATTCGTATAATATATAAAGGCATTATGCGAGAAATAGGAAATGAAAAAAGTTGCATTTATAACATTAGGATGTAAAGTAAATCAATATGAAACAAATGGAATGTCACAAAAATTTCTAGAAAAAGGATATGAAATAGTAGAACACCACAATAAAGCTGATATATATATAATAAATACTTGTACAGTAACAAATATGTCAGATAGAAAATCTAGGCAAATGCTTAGAAGAGTAAAAGAATTAAACAAAGATGCAATAATAGTAGCTTGTGGATGCTATGCGCAAGTTGCTAAAAAAGAATTAGAAAAAATCCAAGAGATTGATTTGATTTTAGGAAATAATGAGAAAAAAGAAATTGTAAAATATGTAGAAAAATACATAGAAAACCATAAAAAACAAATTGAAATAGAAGATGTAATGTACCAGAAAGAATTTGTTGACTTTGGAGATGTAACTTATACAGAAAAAACAAGGGCTGTAATAAAAGTACAAGATGGATGTGATAGATTTTGTTCATATTGTATCATACCATATGCCAGAGGAAGAGTAAGAAGCAGAAGACCAGAAAGTATTGTATCAGAAATAAGACGAATAGCAAAAGAAGGAATTAAAGAAATTGTAATAACTGGAATACATATAGCATCTTATGGAAAGGACTTTAAAGAAGAATACAAATTAATTGATTTGCTAGAAGAAATAAACAAAATAGAAGGAATAAAAAGAATAAGATTAGGCTCATTAGAACCATTATTAATAACAGAAGAATTTATGCAAAGACTAATAAAATTAGAAAAAATATGTCATCATTTTCATTTATCACTACAAAGCGGATGTGATAAAACGCTAAAAAGAATGAATAGAAGATATAATACAAATGAATTTAGAAAAATTGTAACCATCTTAAGAAAATATTACGAAGACGTCATTTTAACAACAGATATAATAGTAGGATTTCCAGGCGAAACAGAAGAAGAATTTGAAACCACATATAAATTTTTAGAAGAAATAAAATTTTATAAAATGCATATATTTAAATACTCACCAAGAAAAGGAACAAAGGCGGCCGAAATGAAAGAACAAATAGATGGAAATAAAAAAGAAGAAAGAAGTCAAAAACTAATAAAATTATCTGTAAAAAATGAAAAAGAATATAACCAAAGTTTTATTGGAAAAGAAGTAGAAGTTTTATGGGAAGAAAAAAAAGAAGGAATATACAAGGGGCATACAAAGAATTATATTCAAGCATATTATAAAGAAACAGAAAGTAAAAAAACAAAAGAATTAGAAAATAAAATTGAAAAAGTAAAATGTATTGGAGAAGAAAAAGAACATATAATAGTAACTTTATAAAATATTACTAAAAATTCAAAAGGAAAAATGTAACAGTTCTGTAATAAATGTGTAATAAACATTTAATATAAAAACGATACAAAAAACCTTGATAAATAAAAGAAAATATAGTATAAATAAAAGTGAAAAATGTGTAGAAAATCACAAAGGAGGAATTATAATGGCAGATTTAGGAGAAGAAAATAAAGTATCAGGAGTTTTTTGTGGAGTTGAATTTAATAAAGAAGAAAACGTAGATGTTAATAATGTTGAAAATGCAGGAACAATAAGAAATGATAACTTACCAGTAAAAAGAAGTTTCTGGAGTAGATTCAAAGCATTCTGGTTACAAGAAATCGATTGGAACAAAGAAATAAAAGTGGAATTAACACCATATCAACAAAAAGTAGAAGATGAAATAAACGAATTTTTACACCAAGAAATAACATGGGAAAAAGTACATGATTTCTTATTCCAAGAAATATCATTCAGAAAAAAAGGGTAATTTGGGGACGTTTCTTTTTGGACATTTTGTCCAAAAGGGGACACATCTTTAAAATAATTGTGAAATTTTAGTGAATTATATAAAAAGTATAGCAAATATGATAAATTTATGCTATACTTTTTTTGTTTACAGGGGCAAAATTAAAAATAGATAGGAGTGATTTTATGCCCCGAAAGGCAAGAAATATAAGTAATACTAAAGTATATCATATTATTTTTAGAGGAAATGACAAACAGGATATTTTTTTTGACAAACAAGATTATAAAAAGTTTATAAAAGAAATTAAGAGAACAAAAGAAACATATAAATATAAACTATATGCTTATTGTTTAATGTCAAATCATATTCACTTAATAATTTATGACCAAGAAAATCAGCTTTCAAAAGCTATGCAAAGTTTAGCTATTACTTATTCTAGTTATTTTAGCCAAAAATATGATAAAGTAGGCCATTTATTTCAAAATAGATTTTTAAGCAGAAATGTAGAAAACAAAGAATATTTAATTCATTTAGTAAGATATATCCACCAAAATCCTTTAAAGGCAAAAATAGAAAAAACAGAGAAATATAAATGGAGTAGCTACAATGAATTTATATCTAAAGAAAAATTAACAGATACAAAATTAATATTATCATTCTTCGGAACAGAAAAAGAAAAAGCAATTGAAAATTTCGTGAAATTTCATAGACTGGAAGAAAAAGAAGCAAACTATGCAGAATATGAAATTATTAATAGATTGACAGATGAGCGCGCAAAACAAATAGTTGAAACAGTATTAGGAATAGATAACATAATTAAATTAAAAAATTACAATTCAAGTATAATAAAGATAGAATTAAAAAAGTTGAAAGAAATAAAAGGAACAACAATTTCACAATTATCAAGAATTACAGGAATCAATAGAAAAATAATTGAAAGAGCAATGAAATAGATTAAGAAAGGAGAAGGAGATGTGTCCCCTTTTGGACAAAATGTCCAAAAGGAAACGTCCCCAAATTAATTTTATGGCAAAAAGTAAAACAATTTTTGTTTGTAGTGAATGTGGAAATGAATCTAGTAAATGGTTAGGTAAATGCCCAGCCTGTAATAGTTGGAATAGTTTTTATGAACAAAAAATAGTAGAAACTAAAGGTAAGGACAAATCTGGTAATACAGCTTCCATTATTCCACAAAAGTTAAGTTCTTACGAGGCAAAAGAGACTATAAGAATTCATACT
>CALXCC010000015.1 GCA_944386705.1 uncultured Clostridia bacterium
CTTGCTCCATATATGTCTGCTGGAATTACATATGGTTCTACTTTATATTTTCTACTTGCGTCTTTTGTTCTTGAATGTTCAATTGGATTTATCATTCTATATAATTCTAATGCTTTATCTCCAAAGCCTAATAAACTTTCTGCAATAATTACCCAAATTGCTCCGTGTGTGTATTGTTGTTGTGGACATTTTTTATTATCTCTTTCAACCACAAACTAAACATCTTTTTTCTCATATTCTTTTTTAGCAACACAAAAACTATTTAAATTCTCGTTCAATTCTTGTAGTGGCTTAAAGTTGAAATATATATCAACTTGCTTGTCACTATGAATTTCTATTTTATCTATAAATTCTCTAATTATTTCTTTAGTAGGTTTTTCTATATTTAAAAATTCATCTACTAAATTATTTAATTTTTCATCTTTATTTTTACTATTTTCTTCTCCACTCAATTCTTGCTGAATTTCTTTAATTTTCTCTTGATATTCTATGATTTCATTCTTAATTCTATTTGCATTTTCTATATAGCTATCAACTGTAATAATTTCTGAAAGTCTATCTTCATATAATAATTCAAGTTTTCTTGTTCCTTTTCGAATTTGTGTTCCGTATGTTTTTAATCTATTCTTTAAATCTAATTCTTTATCTTCCTTCGTCTTAGATTTCTTTGCAATTTCCTCTAATCTTTTCTTGTTAGAATATTCTTTACAAATTTCTTTTAAAACTAAAATCATACTTTCTTCAAAAACTTGATAATTAAAATTATGTGGAGAACATACATCAAATTTCCCATATCTTCCATATCTTTGACATCTGCCATAAATATTGCCATTTTTATCTGGACTTCTTATTCCAATATATCCTTTGCAATCATAGCACCTTAACAATCCTTTAAATAGATAATCATTTTCAACAACTCTTGACCCTTTTGTAGATTCTATTATTCTTTTCGCCCTCTCATAGTCTTCTACACTTACTATTGCTTCATGCATATTAGGAACTTTTACCCAATCTTCTTCAGGAACATCAATAAACTTTTTAGATTTAAAACTTAATTTTTTTCTTTTCCCCTGTATTACTGTTCCTGTATAAATTTCATTTGACAAAATAAATCTTACTGTAGATTGAGCCCATAACCCATAAGTTATAGATTTTGTACCTCTTTTTTTCTTGTTATAATCTGATGGAATTGGAATCTTTTGTTCTGATAAATAATCTGCTATTTGCATTGTCCCATAACCTTCAAGATATTTCTCAAAAATTAATTTTACTACTTTTGCAGCCTCTTCATCTATTATCAAGTGATATTTATTTTCTGGGTCTTTTTTATATCCATAAGGTGCTGTTCCTAAATACTCTCCTTGTTTTCTCTTTGACTGTAAAACACTATTTATTTTTTTAGATGTATCTTTTGCATACATCTCATTTAATATAGATTTAAACGGTGCTATATCATTATTTGCTGAATCAATAGCTGTATCTATATTATCTAAAATAGCAATATACCTTACATTATGTTCTGGAAAATAAGTTTCTGTATAATATCCAGATTGCACATAGTTTCTTCCAAGTCTTGATAAGTCTTTTGTTATAACCATATTGATTTTTACGTTTTCAATATCTTCAATCATCTTATTAAAACCTGGTCTATCAAAACTTGTACCACTTATACCATCATCCACATATTCTGCAATAAAGTTTAGTTTGTTTTCCTTAATATATTGCATTAATAATGCTCTTTGATTTTGTATACTTTCACTCTCTGAATATTTTTCTTTTTCTTCATCTTCTTTTGAAAGTCTTATATATATGCCTACTTTATAATCAATATTATTCATTATATTAAAGCTCATTTTTCCTCCTTCCTGCTAAAATAGAAATGAGATAATATTGATACCCTCTAATTAGGATTATATCATATTATCTCGTATATTGCTATTGTTAGTTATGCCTTTTTAGAAATTATTTTTAGCTTCTTTTTAAGCAATAATTTCCAAAGGCTCTCTCTACTATTCTTTCTAACGTTTCTCCATTATTATTAAATATTATATTAAATTTAAATTCGTTTTTCTTTTTATATTTTCGTTTTTCTAAAATCTCTTTTTTATCTTCCATATACTCGTTCCTCCTCTAATATTTTTTCCATTTTCTTGATTTATATGCAAAAAACACCTTAATTTAATTAAAGTGTTTATACTAATACTCTTGAACTTCTTATACTACTTGCATGCACTATGTTTCCAACTGTTTTAGGCACATCAAATGTAGCATTTATTCCTTTTTTCAAAATTAAATTACTTGATTTTTTTGCATATTCATATACTGATCTAATCCATTTCACAAAATCAATATCTGACATTTCTGCTTTTGTTGATAAAAGTTCGTTATCTCTATTTATCATTGCAAGTAATGCATAATATAATTCTCTCTCTTCTTTTTCTTTACTATTTCTAATATAATTTTTATTATACTCTTTATTATAAATTTTCTTCTTTTCCAAAGATTTATTATGCCTGTATTCTTTTTCACTTTCATATCGTGTATCTTTTTTTGCCACCCTAGATACATATTGTGGTGATTTATTTATTACAGGAGCAATATAAACTGGTCTATTGTGCTCCTCATAATATAGCTTTAATATTTCTTGTTTTACATCATTTTCTACCATACTATCCCTCCTCTCTTTGTTTCATTTTTTACTTGCAATTTTAAAACACAATCATAGCTATGTTATCAAATATTATTTATTTTATAATTCACTAACATAAGTTTATCAGTTAGTGTAAAATAGATTCGAGAAAATTAATTTAATAAAAATAAGATACCCAATCAAAATTGTGTTAAAATAATAAAAACAAACAAAATTTAACCAATTGAAAGGGGTATCTTATGGAAAATATTTTACACGATTTTAATGAAAAAGTCATTGGTTTAGTAACAAATTGTTTAAAAAATTCAATAACAGAAAAAGGAATATCAGATTTTACAAATGATTTAGAAAGTGAAATGATAGCATTTGGAAGGGATGTAGTAAAATTTTTAGTAGAATATGCAGAAAATATAATATTCAAATTAAAAGATAGAAAAGAACAATTTGAAAGTTTAGAAAAAGATGATAGAACAATCATATCAATATTTGGAGAAATAAATTTCAAAAGAAGATATTATGAAGATAAGGAGACAAAGGAAAGGATCTATCTTTTAGACCAGTTTTTAAAATTAGAAAAAAGAGAAAGAATGTTACCAAATGTAAAAGAAAGATTAGTAGAAGAAGCAAGAGAAACATCATATAGAAAGGCAGGACAAAAGGCATCATATGGAACAGAAATATCAAAACAAACAGTAAAAAATGAAATTAATAAATTAGATTTTAAATCAGAAATAGCAGAAGAAAAGGAAAAAACAATGAAATCAAAAAAAATTTTTTCTTGGGACGTTGAAACAAACGGCTTATGGGGTAAGGCTTTTGCAATTGGTGCTGTCCTTTATGAGGATGGTCGGAAAGTGAAAACTTTCTACGCCAGATGTCCCATTGAGGGAACCGTGGACTCTTGGGTTGAAGCCAACGTACTGCCTCAGATGGTGGACATGGTAGAAACTCATACAACCTACGAGGAAATGCTGAAGGCATTCGCTGAGTTCTTCCTTGAGAACAATGCAGATGTCATCTTCCATATGGGTGTCCCTGTTGAAGCTCGTGTTATCCTTGATATGCACGACAAAGGCTTCATTGGCGGCTGGGACGATGCATATCCTTGGTTGGATATCGCAGGATGCCTGAAGCAGGCTGGATTTGACTGTACATCGGTCGACACCTACAATGCTAACTATGGCATCACTGTTCCTCAGCCTGAACCTGGCGGAACACACAACCCCATCTATGACAGCAGAGCTGCTGCTCTCTGTTATATGGATCTTTAAACCGTTTTTCTCCCCGAATAGCAAACTGCTTTCGGGGGGATTTTCAATCATATTTAATTTAATAATTTTATATTATCATTTTTAAAGATTTTTCCTAGTTTCTTTATCCATGATAAGTTATTATATTCATTTATAGAATTAGCATAGTTCATAATTGTATTTTGCTTTGTTTCATTATCTTGCTGTAATATATTATTTTCTTTTTCTAATTTGCTTATATTATAATCCTTTTTCTCTATCAATTTTTTATATTTATCTAATAACTCCTTAAAGAAACTCTTATGTTCAACTATTATAGTTTCATTCTTTTTCTCAAGTATCTTATTGTCACTACATTTTTGTAATTTACTATCTAACGTTAACAAATATTTTATCTTATATATATCTGTCAAAACTTTTTCATTATACTTGTTTATTATTTCTTTTATTGGATATGTTGAAATAATTCCTATCGTTTTATTATATAAATATACATTTTTTTTAGAAACATTTCCATCTTGTATAAAGTCTTGCTTAATTTTATTTTGAAGTACTGAGCTATATTTCACTTTATTAAGAATGTATTGTTTTTGCTTTTCATTTTTCCATTGTATTCTTTCTATATTATAATAATTATATATTTCACATTCTAATAAATAGTAATAAATATTTTTCAACTTATTAATTGTATTATCTATTCTTAAATAATCGATTTCTTCTAAAAGAATTAAATTATCAATTGTGTCATTAATAACTTTCCTCTTTACTAAGTCATAAATTACATTGTCTATAATATCTTCTTTTATTTCATTTTCTATTACATTTTTATATAAATTAATACTATTAATCAAACTATTTAAAATTTCTTTTTCTATGTCATTAAAATTATCATTATCTATATTACTATAATTTTTTATTTCTATTTTTTCTAATAATTTATTTATATGTATTTTAATAAAAATTATAAATTCTTCTTTTGAAACATATTTATAGTTATCTAAAAAACTAGTATCACACAACATTTTAATATAATTATTCATTATGCTCATGTCCTTCCTTTTTTTCTTCTGTTGTTCTATCAGCATCTTCACGTTCAATAGCTTCATCTCTAAACTGTGCTGCTTCATCATAATCTTCAATTATTGGTAAAGAATCTAAATCATACGTTGTATACGTTCCTTCATTTTTTTCTTTTAATATCTGATCTACACTTTTCCCATTATGCATAAAAAATACTATATATGGTCTACCATCTCTTTCAAAGTTCCAGTCTTCTGGTGCAAATTCATCGTTAAATGGTACTTTACAAACTGGAATAAATCCATGTTTCATATAGTTTTTGGGTAAAAATCCATCAAAACAATCTAATTTTTTTCCACCATTTTCAATTGCAGTTAATAATAAAGATGTTGATATTTTCTCAACGTCGTCTTTCTTCGCCATATTATCATTTTTAAATACTGAAACAATATCTCCATCTTTAGTAACAGCACAACCTACACAACCTGCATTAACTAAAAACAATCTTTTCTCTGCATATTCTTCCGAATCATATATATGCACAAATGCAGAATGTGCATTATTGTCTTGAGATGTATTAATAGCTGTGTAAAATGTTTGTGGATTAGCAATCTCATATACTCTTATATTTTTTCCATATTTTGATGTTTCTTGTGAAGTTATAATATCTTCTGGCTTAACAATTCTATGATATCCCAAAATCCTCTCTTCTAAAAGATATCTCATACGTGTAGAAATTTGTTCAAAGTCTTCTCCTTCGCTTAATTGAACTCCAAAGAAACCAGATTCTGGTTCTCCTCCAGTCCAACGTATTTTGACATCTTCCATATCTTGATTTAATTCATTTATAATTTCTCTGTTTCCAAAATATACTAATCTTCTATTACTTATCTTATCTATTGAAGAAATAACAATATTGTTATATCCCATATCAACATATTTACCCATTTTATATAATATGTTAGTAACTTCTCTTTGACAGTTAAAATCTTCTAAATCTATCCAGATAAATCTATCGTCATAAATATAAGCTTGATCAACAGCTCTTTGTGCAATGCTTACATTCTTTTGTTTAGTTTCTTCAGCAATTTGTTCAATATTAGGTATTTCATCAATAGGAGTTCTAGGTTGTCCTATTTGCATTGGAACTTTAGCTATGCTTTCTAGTTTATCTATATGCTCAATTATTAATGCTTTCTCTTCTTCTGAAATTCCAAGTTCATCAGCTAATTTAATCATTTTAGGAATATATCCTACATCATTTGCTGCAATCATCATATCAAAAGTAGACAATTGTATTCCTAAAATATCAGCAATTTGTTCTATAGAAGTTTTCTCCCCAATAGCTGTTTTCTCATCACTATCATAATACTTGTGATGGTCTACACTTATAATTCCACTATTGCTCGGTACACCTTTTAATTCTATTGTATAAATTTCCATACCACTTTGCTGTGCTTCTAATATTCTTTTCTGTATATCTGGTTCTAGACCATCATAAGAAGCTCCGCCAATCTTGTCCTGTGATTATTATTTCATATTCTCCACTATTATTTTCTTTAATTAACTTTTGTATTCTTATTGCTTCGGCATCATTATTAGGAACAATAAATAATTTTTTTGACATTTATTTAATCTCCATTTTATATAATTTTTTATAACTCAAACCTAGTTTATCTTTCGATAGTATCTAAAATTTTTTCCATAGCTATTACCTTTTCAATAGCTTCTTGAATAATATCTTTTATTCTTTGATAATTTGCATTTTTATGATTGTTTTCATCTAAATAAAGAGACTTATTTACTTCAATCATTAAAGATTTAACTCTAGAATCCTTTTTTTCATAATATTTATTAGGAACAATTGATCCCGTATATGGATAATTAAAATTTACAGAAAGTCCACATTTTTCAAAATGCATTTTCAATGTGTTAAGTATATCTATATCAGCAAATTCTTTTTCATATCCTATACAGATATCCGGACTATCACTATGCTCCATACCTAACCTTCTTAATAATTCTGCTGAAAAACTATGGCAATCTATAATAACACATCTTCTATACTCTTTTAAAACTTTACTAGTAATGTTTTCAAATTTATTGTGATATACATCATAAAAATCTAATATTATCCTACTTCTATATGTATCATCATATTCAATTAGCTCATCACCATTAGATGTTTTGGTATATATTGCCCCCATTCCTACTCTACTCATAGTATCTTTTTTATCATCTCTAAAACGCTCCATATCACATACAATTCTCTAAACATCTGCTTTAATAATATTACAAGATTTATTTGTAAATAAATCTTCTGTATATAAATCTGTTAATAGTTCTAGCTCTTGTTTGAGACTTTCTTGATTTATTTTTAATTTTTTTTTTAAATTTTCAGGAATGAAAGTTGAGCTATGTGGAATATTTATTATAATATTACTATTCTCTAATCTCTCCTACTTCATTTTGTTTCTTTAAAATCTCCTCTAAGTCTAAAGATATTGTCTCTTCCCCAAAATTAATAACCGCAGATTTTTGTCCTAATGTTTTCATTACTTCTTCAATAGTTTTTACAACTGATTTTCTATATAATTCGTTACTTACTTGTCCATATATTGGGTTTTGTGAAGCACTAAATTGAATTCCACCATTTTCATCTTGCACAGGAGTCATTATTCCAGAAATCATATAATATTTTTCATCTACTTTTCCAGTACCAGTAGCTGAAACCATATCCATAGCATCTTGTATAGCACTACCAACTCTTAGATATTCTTCATTTGAGTTTGTTCCATTTCCCAAAGAAACTGTAAAATGTTCTATTCCCTCTAAAGAATCATTTTCACTTATCTTTTCTCCTCCTTCTGATATATATGTTGTTCCTTTACTTTTTTCTCCTTCTGCCCATTCAACTGTTGTTGTACTTTGGCTTAGTTTTGACATGGCTACTTTAATTGTTTCTATTACAGATTTTCTATACAATTCTGCATCTTGATTTTCTCCAATAGAAGATTCTACTTGTATTCCAACTTCCCCTCCAACAGGACACCCGAAATTTTTAGAATATACTGCTAGCGCTGGTACAATTTTTCCTCCAATTTCATAAAAATTAGAACTTTCTAGATTTTCAGGATTACTTTGCATATTCATAACCTCTTTAATTGCTTCTTCCCAAGTCTCCATCCCAACTTGATAAGCATTACTTGCTGTTAATTCTTTATTTGCATGACCATATCCTGGAATTACTCCCATCATAACCTTAAAATTTAAATCTCCCATAATTTACAACTCCTTATTCTTATTTTATTTATGCTTATTATATCAAATAGTATCTTATTTTTACAATTCTTCTTGACCTTTTGCTCTTTGTTCTTTTATAAATTCCTCTATATCTTCTAATGTAATAATATGACCTTCTTTTTGTGGATGTAATATAATTTTTATATCACCAATCTTCATTAATGCTTTTAATTGTTCCTGTAATCGTTTAATATTACTTCCTTGCTTTCCAATCATCATTCCCATATATTTCTCGGGGATATCTATATGTAGCTTCCCTTTGTTAGTAGTATTTATTGCTTCTTGAATATCTATATAGGCTTCAATTCCTTCTCTATAATCTTTAAAACATCTAAGTTGTTGTTCAGATGATTTCTCTACTACTCCTCTTCCAACTATATAAAATGTCTTTTTTCCAACTATCTGCTCAAAAGCACTTGTTTTTTGTTTTAGTTTTTTATCCTTTAAATAATCTATAATATATGGTATGTACATCCATCCTCTTGGATTTTCTTCTTTATATTTTATAAGTTCTTCTGCTATTCTATTTTTTTGTTCATTTGATATTCCATTAAAACTACCTAGTTTTTCAATGCTACTAGGGTTGTTAGCCTCTTCTTTCTTAACAAATTTACTTTCCCTTAATATCATTATCATTGCTTGATAATTTTTTGAGTTTATAATTTCTTCTGCTAACGTCGTCTGGTCTTCACCTGTAAACATTTGGTCTATCAATTTACTAATTGTCATCTTAATTTGTTCTTCATTATTTCCTCCTGAATATTTATGTTGACAATAATTATTATGAGACTCTATACTCATTTGTAAAATATCCATTTTTTCGGTAAAATTTAATGTATCCTTAAGAATTCTTGAAAAACCTGCAATATCACTTGCATTGTATTTCCATCCTTTTTCATCTTTTAACAATTCTATTAAATTTTCTTTAACACTCTCAATTTGTTCTTCTGTATAATCTCCATCTTTTTTTGAAAAACTTTTCATCAGTCTTTTTTTTAATTCGTTATCATCCGTATCTTTAATTCTTCTTAGAATGTATTCCACATTATGTTCTTTAATAATACTATCAAAAACACACTGGCTTTCATAGAAACCTAATAATTTATTAATCTCTTCAATAGATATTTCATCTATATCAATATTTTCTATTTGAATTTGTTCTATTTCAGTTATTAATCTATCAAGTTCTTCTTCACTAGTTATATCTTCAGGCATTACAACTGAATATGCATATCTCTCCTGAATTGAATTAAGTAATGTATTAATTTTTGAAATTTTCTTTATAATATCTTCTCTTGTTTCTTCTCTTACTTTTCCATCAGAAGAAATACATTTTGAAAATTTAAGTTGATTTCCATTAACTTTAAATACTATTTTACATGGAAATTCAATTAACATATACCCTTCATCTTTATCATCTTTTATAATGCTTAAAAATCTTTTTGAACCGTCATCATTTATTTCTTCAACTTGTGCTTTCTCTCTTAAATGCATATTTGAAAGAATATCTAGTGTTTCATTCCAAAACATTTTTCTTTGTCCATCACCATAAAAACGATGTGTTAAATAATAATTACTTTTTCTTTCTTCTTCATATTTTTCTTTAATTTGTTCAATTATATTTGCATCTTCCAATAATTCAGCTAATTCTGTCTCTTGTAAATATCTTAATTGTTCTTCTAATGGTATCATATTATATCCACCAGCCGGACCACCCACATGTCCTCTGTCTAATCCTTTTACAGAATCTGTTTCTTCAAAAATAATCTCATACTCATTTTCTTGGTTTTCTATCTTTCTTACTTTACACATTAAACAACTAATATGATCACATGCCCCTATAGTTATTGAAGATCTTCTTACTCCAGCGAAGTGATCATAATGACCTGATATCTCTATATCTTGGGTAGAAAAAATTATTTTTCTTCTTTCTAGCATGTTTATTTCTTGATCTGTTAACTCTCTCCCTGGTTTTATTATTATTTTTCTCTGCATAAAACTTCTCCTTTATATTTACTTTATAAATTATTTATTTAAGAGTTTAACCTTAGTTTCTTTTATAAATATTTTTCTTAAAAACTTGGGGATTTTCTGTAAATTATCATATAATTGTTTGTTTTTCGCCTTTAAATTTTCAATCTCCTCATCCCTTTGTTTTAATGCAATTTTATACTCTTCTAATAAATCTTTTGCTTTAGGAATTTTGCTATTTTCTTTTTTTAGCATTTCAACTAAATTGTTTAGTCTAATATTTTCCCTCTCTATATCAGTATTAGTTTCTTTTACTTTTTCTACATATTCATCTGATTCAGAATTTTTTTTAGTTTTTACTAATAATTTAGCACTTCCAACTGATTTTACAATTTTATCTAATAGCTCGCATGCTTTATCATCAATTTTTTGATTTTCTAATGGTATGCTTGGATTTATAGTAAAATTTTCATCATATTCAAAATTATCTTCAATATAATCAATAGTTTCTTGTGGTATCAACTTATATTCTTCATCTGGTAAATAATCTAATATTAATTTTACTTGATACATTGCTTTGGCTTTTGATAACATTTTTATTTATCCCTTCATATTAAATCTTTAGTTCAATTTTTATTTTTGATAACTACAATCTTTTATAGTAATTTCCAATGATATTTTATCACTTTAGCATATTTTTTTCAATATTTTTAAAAAAATTAAATATATTTATTATAGACTTTTATCTAATTCTTTTTCTATCTTTATTCTTTATATTTTCTTGCTCATTATTTAGCTGGTTTTCAGATACTCTATTTTTTATCAAAATAGCTTCTTTTTCGCCTTTTTCAGCTTTAGTAATAATTCTTTTGCAAGTTTGAATTTTCGAATTTATTTTATTAATATCTTCAGTAAGAATATCAATTTTAGCTTGAATAATAGTTTTATCAGCTTCATTATCAGCTTTCTTATATAATTCCCTTAACTTTTCTCGTTCTGCCTTTAACGGTGTAACTTCTGCAATATAGTTCATTCTTAAATTTTGAGCATCGTCTTTTGAATTTAGATTATAAGTGCATATTAAATTCATTTCATCAGCTAATTTATTAAATTTATCTATTTCTTTATAATATTCTTTTGTTCTTTCCTCGTAATGAATTTTAGGTGGTAATTTCCCAAGTAGATATAAATAATAAACATATAATCTATAAAATGATGATTTTTTTAATTTTTCTTGGTCAATTTTTATACCATCATATATTTTTATTTTATATACTTTTTCATTGTTAGTTCTTTTTAAATATCTATCATATAAAGTAGGTTGATATATTCTAGTTTTAATATTATCAAATGTGTAATCTTCTCCAAATGCTCTGGAAAGCCTTATATTTCTATTATAATACGGAGTAGAAACAGATATAACATTATTAGACTTTTTAATATAATAGCCTTTAAAAGCTAATATATCTACAAATTCTTGGTATTTTGTAGCTTCTTTAATTGCTTCATCAATATCAGCTTTTATTAGTTCCATTTTTCCAGAATTACGATTGTAATTTGCAATTCTACTCTTTGATATATCACTTACTGTAGTAGCTTTTGTGCTTTTAATTATAGATAATCTATGCTTCCTACAAATATCATCATTTGTTTCTCGAAGTAAAGCAAGTTCTACATTTGAGTTATGATATTTGCTTCCATCAATAAATGAAACAGAATTTAGGACAATATGATTATGAACATTTTCCTTGTTAGTATGTGTGCAAACTATAACTTGATATTTATCACCCCATAGTTGCTTTGCAAGTTCTATTCCAATTTTATTACATTTATCTGGAGAAATTTCATTGCCATTAAACTATTGTATAATATGATAACCTAATCTACCATCTTCTTTATGAAATGCTTTTTTAGTTAGCATCATTTGAGAATATGCTTTTTGTGGTAAACAATTTATTGCAGATACTAAAATACCATTTTCAGTTTTTTCTCCATTCATTGCATAGTTAATTACTGCATCTAAATTTTTCTTAATAACTTTATACTTTGTAATTGCCACAAAAATCACTCCTTATTTTTGTCTTGAATAAATCTTTCTTTCAAACCTTAAAATAAAATCAGCTAAAGTATCTGAAATATATTTATAATTATCGTGAGAAACACTATACTTAGAATTTGCAACTTTAGCAATTTGATTTATATTATTTGCTATACCATACAAATCTCTTTGAAAAGATTTTATTTCTTCAGTTGGCCCGAGCTTTTATTCTATAACCTTTTATTAAACTTCTAATAAATTCAGCTTCACTTAAACCTGCTTCTTTTGATTTTCTTTTTACTAATTCATCTTCTTTTATGTCTAACCATATTTGTTTTTTTATATTTCTTTTTCTCATAATTTTCATTCTCCTTTACAAAAAAATTGGCAGTCTTTTTTCTAAAAGACTGCCAGAAAATTGCTTATATTTTTAAGGGGATTTGGGAAGAAATTCCCCATAAGTTAGTTTTAGTATAAAACTACAAGCAGTATTTATACGGGAGTATAAATGCGATGCTTGCTTTCAAAATATGGTCAAGCTATTTTTATACATAAATCAATTCTTTTAGCACGATTTCTTCAGCTTGATTTTTAAAATTATTCATCATTCCAACCCAATAAAGGTGGTCTGTATTTTTCATTTCTTCTGTCAAATTACTTTGTTCTTTTAATGACTTCATAATTTCTTCAACTCTTTTAGTTACAATTTCTTGTACTTCTTCTAAGTGTTCTGTCAATTTATTATCCATAAATAAAATAGTATATTCAGTTTTTTTATGATTTTTTAAATATTCTAATCTTAAGCAACCATACTTGTTTAATTTTATTTTCTTTTGCTCTACCAATACTAGATTTGTTAAATAATAATCTCCTTCTCTATGATATTCAATTTTGTTTTTTCTTTCATTTTCCATAATGAAAACCTCCTTTAAATTTATTTTTATATAAAAATAGAATAGAAATTTTTATTTTCTATTCCATAATTACCACTTATTTTTTATTTTATTTAAGAAACCAGAGAGGGTGAGCTTTGAAGATTAGGCGTAATATATCCCATTTTGATAAAAGGATTATTACGCCATTAATATTTTAGAAACCGTCGGTCGTTCGCTAGTTTCATAGGCAGTCTAGTAAGTAGCAAAAACTACTATAATTGCTGATAACTTAATATCTTTGCTTATACTTGTCCAAGCTTTTTTCAATTATAAATCCACAACCAAGTATCCACCAATACTCTTTTATTATTGTGAGTTTATAGTTCTAAATTCTCACTTACGCATTTTGTATAAATAGACCGTTTATACTAATACGAGCAAATTTTATAGCATCGGCTTGCTAAACCAAGAACTTTTATAGAGGTTCTGCATATCTCTTGCAAAATAAAAAAACACCTGCAATCTTTTAAATTGCAAATGCTTTCTATTCAATTATTTATAATGTGAAGCTTTTCTCTATAATTTAGAGTATTTTGTTTCACATTTTTATTTATTTTTTAAAAACTCTTCTTTTATACATTTTTCATCATATTCTTTATAATCTCTAAAACAATCACATTTCCCCTCATTATATGGACTTTCCTCAAAATAACTTTGATACTTCTCTGGTTTTGCTACATATCTTATACAATCATTTTTTAATGGGCAATCTTTTCCAAAACACATTGTTATATCTAATCCCCAAAAATTATAATCCATATATATCACCTTCTTTTATTTAGCTATAATGATACTAAATGTTTAACATCCTCCAAAATGTCATCTAATACATTTAATACATCTTTAACTTCTATACATTCTCTTGTTCTTTTTACATTTTCTATCGTCTTATTGTCGTCTGTTCCAGTTTTTTTATCATCTTTTACATAAATCACTTCTTCGCGATGTCCATTATATAAATCATATCTGTATTTTTCTAACTCATCCAATGCACAAATCATTTTATATCTATTTACAATTAATTCTATATCATAGCTCTCTTTATTTTCATCAAATTCATAAGTTACCTTCCCCATATACTTCTTCTCCTTTACTATGGTTTTAGTGCTGTAATTGGTACAATATAAATACCTGTTTCTGGGTCTTTTGCTATAACATCTGTAAATCCAACTATAACACACATAAATTTAGGTTTTTTTGTCATATTATTATACAAATTCATTAAACTTTCTTTTGCTTCTTTTACTTCTCCAAATCCTAATTTCACTTCTATTACTGCATATTCTCCATCATTAAATTCTAATATTGAATCGGCTTCTAATCCAGTAACATTATCTCTAAAGTGATATAATTTACCTCCTAAATAATCCATATATATTCTTAAATCTCTTTCAACTAATGCCTCAAACATAAATCCAAATGTTTTTGGATCATTTATTAATTTATCTCTTGTTAACTCTAAACAACTACATGCAAGTGATGGATCAGTAAAATGTCTTTTTACAGCTTTGCCTAATCTATCTGGAGATCTATAGTTTTCACTGTATGCATTTTGATTTTCTATTATATGAAGCCTATTTAAAACATCTAAATAATCATCAATGGTCATTCTACTCTCTATAATCTCTTTTTCATTACCACATTGTTCTATATCTCTTAATAATGTCTTTTTGTTAGCAATAGTTGATTCATTTCTTGCTAAGCTTTTTAGCAACATTGACATTTTATTTTTATCTCTTTTTTTATCATCATTAATATCTTTATCTAAAATTGCATCAATATAACTTCTAGGTATTATTCCAATTCTGTCTTCTGGTGTTTCAATATTTGAAGGCCATCCTCCACGAATAATTAAATTTGCTAATTTTTGCAATGTAATCTTATCATTTAACCCATTTTTAAAAATACCTTTTTTCATATCCGCTATAGACACTTTTCCTGTAGAATCTCCTGATTCATATAGACTCATAGTATGCATTTGTATTTTACCTATTCTTCCTGCACCAGAATGATGTATTTTTTCTTTTTGTTCTTCATCTGTTAATTTTGTAGAGCAAGTTAAAATATAGTTTCCTTTTTTAGTAGTTTCGTCACATTTCCTTCTAACAGCATCCCATACCTCTGGTATTAAGTTCCATTCGTCAATTAATTCTGGTCTTTCTTCATCTAAAATCAAGTCTAAACTTAATTTTGCTTTTTCTTTAATATCATCCTTATCTAAAAGTACCTGGCTATTTGCATGATTTAAAGATGCCCATGTTTTGCCACACCATTTTGGTCCCTCAATACTTACTGCACCAAAAATTTCCAAATATTCTTTTATTTTCTTATCAACTAATCTATCTATATATTCTTCTTTTCTTAAAGACATATCTTTCGCTCCCTTCTTTACAACTATATTTTACCATATATTCTATATATTTTCAATATAAATATACATTTTTTAACGATTTCAATATATATTTTTTAATAAATTTGATATACATTTTTTAATTTTTTAATATGCACTTTTTAATAAATTTATTGTGCAAATTTTTAGTAATCTGTTGTGCTTTTTTGATTTTATCTAATATTATATGTATGTAGTTAATTCTTTTCTGCATATATTTTTCAATTTTATATGCAGATAATTAATTAGTATATGCAGTTAATTTTTAATTTTTTCACTAAATTTGTATCAAAAGGTGTGTTTTTAAATACTTTTGATACAAAAGTAATAACAATATGTATTTTTAAGAGTATCAATATTTTATAAGGTTTACAACTTCGCTTTGCTCAGTTGCATAAGTTATTTGTAGATCACTTCGTTTCACACAGCTAACTTAAAAACTGGTGCTAACAACAACACTCATGTGTGTATTGTCCTCCATTTTCTCTAACTCCTGGTAAATATGCTTTTATATAACCTGGCTCTAGCTTACTTTTTTCAAATGGTGGGTCTAATAATTTTATTATTCCATTTTCTTTATCAACTAAGTGATTTTCTAAGCTTTCCATTGCTATATATTTTTTGTCATTTTCTCCTGCGTTTGAAATGACACTCCAACTTTGGGCTATGCTATCTATTCTACATTCGTCATTTTGCATACTTCCTAGGATGTTTCCGTCATCCATAAATGCTCTTTTATACCATCTTCCATCCCATCCATTTGTATTTAATGCTCGTTTTAAATTTCGTTTTATTTCTTCATATTTTTTTACAAGTTCTAAGTCTTCTTTTTCTTCACATATAGGAATAAAATTGTCTAATACTGTATATAGGAAAAATCCTAGCCAAACGCTTTCTCCTTTTCCTTTATTTCCTACTGTACTAAATCCGTCATTCCAATCTCCTGACCCTATTTTAGGTAATCCATTTTCTCCAAAATTTAAGCTTTTTTCAATAGCTCTTATACAATGTTTATAGATACTTTCTTGTTCTTTTGTCTCATTGTATTTATCATATTTTTCGTCTTCGTTTTCTTCTAGTATTTGACCTTCCAAATAAGGAGTTTCAATATCTAAAATAGTTTTATCTCCAGTAAATTTTATATATTCTATTGTTAGAAATGCTAGCCATAGTAAATCGTCTGAAAATCTTGTTCTTATTCCTCTACCAGTTTCTTCGTGCCACCAATGCTCTACATCTCCTTCTTTAAATTGATGTTTGCTGTGTTTTATTATTTGTTTTTTCATAAAGTTTATATCTAAATATTTTAGTCCCAAAGTGTCTTGCAATTGGTCTCTAAATCCATATGCTCCTCCTGATTGATAATATCCGCTTCTTGCATATAATCTACTTGCTATTGTTTGGTAAGCTATCCAACCATTTAGCATAATATTTACTGATTCAAGAGGTGTATATACTTGTAATCTTCCGTAATAATTCTTTCCAGTAATTTTTACATCTTATTAATTCTTGTTTACAGTTGCTTAATTTATTATATTTATAAGCTCTATTTTTACAATCTATTAGATTTTCTTCTGCTCCTAATATAAGCGAAATTTCTTTAGATGCATAACTTTCTAGTTCAACTTCTATTTCGTATGCAATACAAGTTTTCTTTCCTAATCCATTTTCATTATTTAACCTTACTTTTCTTAAACCTTGTGGATTTGAAATTCCACCATCTCCTAAAAAGAAATTTTTATCTCCTGTATAAGAATTTATTTTTTCACTTGCTGAAACATAGATTAAGTTGCTATGCTCTTCTGTTTTATATAGGTTTTTAGCTATCAAAATATTGTTGTTTTTTTCGAAATCTACAAAAATATATCCATTACTTTTTATTTCGTCTTCTCCTATTACTGGCTTCATATAATAGTATATTTTTAGTTTTTTTCTATTTGGAGTTGTATTTTTTAAGGTTAAAATATTTACTTTAACGCTATCTTCTCTTGGTACAAATACTTCTAGTTCTTGCTCTATTCCAGAGCTTTTATGAATATATTTACTATACCCAAATCCATAAACTATATTGTAGTTTTTTTCGTCTGGCATAGGATTAGCACCCAAAGACCATGCTTTTTGGTTATCTTCATTTTTTATATATATAATCTCACTTGGGATATCATAGCTTGGGTTATTTTCCCAACTAGATACTCTATTTAATCTACTATTTTTATACCAAGTATATCCTCCCATATTTTCTGTAACAATGCTTCCAAATTTTTCGTTTGCAAGAACATGGCTCCATACTGTTGGTAATCGATTATTGTTATTTACCTTAATTAAATATTCTTTTCCATCTTCTGAGAATCCACCATATTCATTATAGTATTTAATTTTTTCTGTATTTTCTAATATATTTATATCGTCTTTTTCTTCTTCAGATATTAAATTTAAATTTTCTTCTTCTCCTATTTCTTTATAATTTTCTAAGTATTCTTCTTCTAAATCTTGCAATGCATTTTGAATACCTCCTTTACTGCTATCTATTGTTACATTTGCTAAAAATTCTAATAATTCTATATCTTTTTTATTAACTTCTCCTTTTGATAGTGTAAAAATTCCTCCTTTTGCATTTTTTAAATAACTCATATGCTCATTTAAAATTGAACCTTCTATTTCCTCTCTTACATAGTTTTCATAGCTGTGTCTTTCTTCATCTAAAATGACTATTTCTGTTTTTACTTTTTTTGTTCTAAAAAATTCGTATGCCTTTAAAACTTCTCTTATTACATACCCATCATTTACGTCTCTTATTTTTACCAAAATAATTGGTAAATCTCCAGAAATTCCATATTTCCAAAGTTCACTTTGTTTATATTCTTTTGGCTTTACTTTTTTTACACTTTTTGTAGGATTATCAAAAATTATATAAGATAACATTTTTTGATACAAATCCATTTCTTTTCCTTTTATTCTTAGGTATCTACTTTCTGCTTCTACTCTTGCTTTTGAAAGTTCAAATTCTTTTTTTACATTTTCAAATGACTGATATTTTTTTATATTTTCTTTTACTCTTTTTTCTTCTTCTCCTACACCTAATATTAAATCTATTGTTGTCTCTTTTTGTGGTTTTACTTTTACAGTTCTTTTTAGCGCTACTATTGGCTCGGTTACTAATCCTATTCTTTTTGATAATGGAATTGAATTTTTTATCATATTAGGTATTCCAAGATTTCCTCTTCCTATAAACTTATTTTCGTCTATTTCATATTCTAAATCCCCAATTGTCTCACTATTTGTGGATAAGTTTACTGCTAAATATAGTTCTTGCCCGTTTTGTTCTCTTTTCTTTCTTTTTACAATTAAACTTCCTGTTTCTTCGTCATATTTTGTAATTAAAAATAAGTTATTAAATACTGGATGTGCATAGTCTTGTTCTTTTTTTGATAATACAGGTTCAAAATAAGCTGTTACTTCTAATACCTCTTCTTCGTTTCCTTGGTTTTCTAAGGTCATTTGTCTTAATTCTATTGGGTCATTTGAACTTACTGTTACTTTAATTTTGGTTTTGATATTTCCTTCTATTATCTCTTGTATGTTTTTATCTGGCATAAAGCTGATTTGGTAACCATTTTCTTTCTTTTCATTAAATGAATAATATGATGTCCATATTTTTTTAGTTTTTATATTTTTAATAGCAAAGAAGATTCCTTGTGCATAGTCGTCTGTTGGCTTAAATCTATTGATATATATATCTTTATAAATACTTACTCCTCTTCCTTTTTGATCAGTAGCTACAACGTAATTTTCGTTTGAAATTACATTTCCTCTAATTAGTCTTTCGTCTATTTTATTATAAGTTCTTTGGATATAGTCTTCATAGTCTGTATATTTTAATTTTTCTACTTTTTCTTTATTTTCTTTAGTTATTATTGAAGTTTCTGGCATTGTTTCTTGTAATAAAATACTTACCGCTTCCATCTCTGGATTTTCTATAAATCTTTTTTGTAAAATTTGGTTGTTAAATAAGTTATTTATAGATAGTAATATTAATCCTTGGTGATGAGCCATATAAGTTTTGACAACGCTAGATGTTTTTCCTTTATCTACTCTTTCTGGTGTAAAATCAATTGATTCATAAAATCCAAATTTATCGTACATTCCTTCTTGTTCTAAAGTTTTTAAATTTTCTACTTCTTCTTTTGGTACATCTGTAATTGCTAAAATTCCACCATAACTAGATACTACTAATTCATCTGCTAATCCTCTTTTTAGTCCAAGCCAAGGTATTCCAAATGCTTTATATTGATAATTTGATTTTAAATCTTTTACGTTAAATGCCGCTTCTGAAATTCCCCAAGGTATATTTAATTTTTTGGCATATTCTCTTTGACTCATAATCATAAATTTACAAGATTCGTCAAGTAAGCTTCCTTTATATTTTGGAATATTGATATTTGGCATTAAATATTCAAATGCTGTTCCTGACCATGAAATAAGTCCTTTGTGCTTTCCAAGGATTGTAAGTTTTCTACTTAAGTGATTCCAATGTTTTGCTGGAACATCTTTTTTGGCAATTGCAACTAAACTTGCTTGTCTTGCTTCTGATGCTAATAAAT
>CALXCC010000016.1 GCA_944386705.1 uncultured Clostridia bacterium
GAATCGGTTATAACAATATAGGGTACTCAAACTATATATTTTTCAAAAAAGTGTGACATATGATTGACTAACCTTCAATTAGAGATAAGCTTAACTCAAATTAGTCTTGAAAAAAAATTATTTTTATAGTAAAATTACCATCATAAAGGAGAAACAAAAATGATATTTGATGAAATTAAAGAAATTTTACCATTTATGAAAAAAATAAAAGTTTATGCATTTGTTGGACCATCAGGAACAGGCAAGAGCTATAGAGCCCAAATGGTAGCAAATGAAAAAGATATCAATTTTATAATTGATGACGGATTATTAATTAAAGATAATGCAGTAATTGCGGGAGAATCAGCCAAAAAAGCAGCTACAAAAGTTGCAACTGTAAAACATGCATTATTCTACGAAGAAAGTGAAAGAGAACCAATTATAAAAGCTTTAAAAAAATATAAACCAGAAAAGATTTTAATTTTAGGTACATCAGATGGAATGGTTAAAAAGATAGCAGCAAATTTAGGATTGCCAGAAATATCAGAAACTATATATATAACAGATGTAGCAACTAAGCAAGAAATGCAAACAGCAAGAAGAATAAGAGTAACAGAAGGAAAACACGTAATACCAGTTCCAACATTTGAAATAAAAAAAGATTTTTCAGGATATCTATTAGATCCTCTTCAAATATTTAAATCAAAAGGTAAAGGTAAAAAACCATACATATCAGAAAAATCAATTATAAGGCCAACATTTAGCTACTTAGGAAACTTTACAATTTCAGACTTGGTATTTAGACAAATCTTAGAATATTTAGCTAGTGTGACACCAGCAATACATAAAATTCTAAAAACAAGAGTGGAGAACTTTGGAGAAGGTGCTAAAATCTATATGGAAGTTAGCATTGTATATGGATTTAACGTAGTAGAAGGATTAAAAGAGTTTAAAGCAAAATCTAAAAAAGAAATTGAAAAGTTAACAGCTATGAATGTGGTAGAATTAGAAGTGGTAGCAAAAAATATATATGTACCACAAGAAGAGGGGGAACAATAAATGTCATTTATAGTAGCAATTGATGGTCCAGCAGGAAGTGGAAAAGGAACTATAACAGAAATTATAAGTAAAAAATTAGGGTTAATAAATATAGGTTCAGGTTCAGCATATAGATGTGTAGCACTGGAAACAATAAGAAGAGGTATTAAAGTAGAAGAAAAAGAAAAGATCATAGATATGTTAAACGAATTAAATATAGAATTTAAATTAAAAAATGGAAAAGACGTAATTTATCTAAATGGAGAAGACGTAACCACTAGAATACGCGAAAAAGACGTGGTAAGAATAGTATCACAAATATCAGCAATAAAACAAGTAAGATTTAAATTAAATGATATATTTAGAGCTTGTGCAAATAGTAAAGAAATAATAATGGAAGGAAGAGATATTGGAACATACGTATTTCCAAATGCTGATGTAAAAATCTATTTAGATGCTACTCCAGAAGAGAGAGCAAAAAGAAGATATAAACAAAATCAAGAATTAGGAATTGAAATGTCATATGAAGAAATCTTAGAGAATATAAAAATAAGAGATAAAAATGATATGGAAAAAGAAATAGGGGCTCTAAAACAAGCAGAAGATGCAACATATATAGATTCTAGCAATATGACAATAGAAGAAGTAAGTAAAAAAATAGAAGATTTAATTAAAGAAAAAAGAAACTTTTAAAGAAAAGAATATAAAAGTAAAAACAGAAAATGAAAGCAAAAAGAGGAGAATAGAAGATGAAAAAAATAATTAAAGAAATAATAAAATGGATAGTAAGGGGTGCAATATATATTTGGTTTAAATTAGTATATCGCATAAAAATTATAGGACTTGAAAATATACCAAAAGAAGGTCCACTTATATTTTGTGGAAATCATAGAAGCTATATAGATCCACCTCTAATTGTAGTAACAGCAAAAAGAGATATTAAGTTTTTAGCAAAAGAAGAATTATATAAAAATAAATTTCTAGCATTCTTGGGTTGGGCATTTGAAGCAATACCAGTAAAAAGAGATGAAAAAGATGTAACGGCAATAAAAAAATCATTGAAAGATTTAAAAGAAGGAAAATGCATTGCATTATTCCCAGAAGGAACAAGAAATGGAATAGAAAAAGGAGAAAAAGTAAAAGATGGAGTTGCCTTTTTTGCAATAAGAAGTGGAGCAAAAGTAGTGCCATGCGGTATAAAAGGAGGCAAAAAAGGAGAAGGAAAATTAACAATTACTTATGGAAAACCATTAGACTATAGTAAGTACAGAGGAAGCAAAGATAAAGAAATATTAGATAAAGTAACAAATGAAATAATGGAAAATATAATAAAACTTTCAAACTGACTTTTGAACTTTAGGTGAACTTTAGGGACGTTCCTTAAAGTTCATTTTTTGAGCGACTTTTGAACTTTAAGGAACGTCCCTAAAGTTCAAAAGCAGTTGACAAAAACGTTAAAAAGTTATATAATTATTGAGATTTAAGGATATTTCTTAAATCCTTTTTTAGATAGTAAGTAAAAAATTTAAAATAAAAAAAGCAAAAAGCGATAAAAAGTTGCTTTGTTTATAAAAAATAATAAAAAGAGGAGAAATATAAAATGAACAACCAAAAAATAAGAAATATTGCAATAATTGCACACGTTGACCACGGAAAAACAACACTTGTAGATGCTTTATTAAAACAAAGCCACATATTTAGAGAAAACGAAAAAGTTCAAGAAAGAATAATGGACTCAAATGATCAAGAAAAAGAAAGAGGAATAACTATACTTTCTAAAAATACTTCAGTAATGCACGGAGATATAAAAATAAATATCGTTGACACACCAGGACACGCAGACTTTGGTGGAGAAGTAGAAAGAGTTTTAAAAACAGTTGATGGTGTACTTCTTTTAGTAGATGCTTTTGAAGGTGCAATGCCTCAAACAAGAGAAGTTTTAAAGAAATCTTTAGCATTAGGGTTAAAACCAATAGTAGTAATAAATAAAATAGATAGACCAGGAGCAAACCCAGAAAAAGTAGTAGACCAAGTAATTGAATTATTCATTGAATTAGATGCAACTGATGAACAACTAGATTTCCCAGTAGTATATGCATCAGCAAAAAATGGAATAGCAAAAATGGACTTAAATGAAGAGTCTGATAATTTAGATTGTTTATTTGAAACAATTATAAATACAATTCATGCACCAAACTGTGACGAAGAAGGTCCAGCACAAATGTTAGTATCAAATATCGATTATGACGATTATGTTGGAAGAATTGCAGTAGGAAGAGTTGAAAGAGGAAGTATAAAAGTAGGAATGCCAGTTGCAATTTGTGGAAAAGAAGATAAGATACTACAGGGAAAAATTGCTAAAGTCTATACACACGTTGGATTAAATAAAGTAGAAGTAGAAGAAGGAAAAGCAGGAGATATTATCGAACTTGCAGGGCTTCCAGATATCAATATAGGAGATACAATTTGTGACTTTAACCACCCAGAAAAAATACCATTTGTAGATATAGATGAACCAACAGTTTCAATGACATTTAGTGTAAACAATGGACCATTTGCTGGAAAAGAAGGACAATTTATAACATCTCGTCATATCCGTGATAGATTATTTAAAGAATTAGAAAGAAACGTATCTTTAAGAGTAAAAGAAACAGATTCTCCAGATTCTTTTGAAGTATCAGGAAGAGGAGAGCTTCACTTATCAGTATTAATTGAAACAATGAGAAGAGAAGGATTTGAACTTTTAGTATCACGTCCAAAAGTAATTTTTAAAGAAATAGATGGAGTAAAATGTGAACCAGTAGAATTGTTAGTAGTAAATGTACCAGATGACTGTGTAGGAAATGTAATTGAAAAATTAGGAAGAAGAAAAGCCGAAATGGTAAATATGGAACCAGCAGAAATTGGACACACAAAAATAGAATTTAAAATTCCAGCAAGAGGATTAATTGGATATAGAACAGAATTCTTAACAGACACAAAAGGAGAAGGAACAATGAATCACATCTTTGATTCATATGAACCATATAAAGGAGATATCCAAGCACGTGTTAGAGGAACAATAGTAGCATTTGAAAACGGAAAATCAGTAACATACGGATTATACAATGCACAAGATAAAGGAGAACTATTTATCGGACCAGGTGTAGATGTATATGAAGGAATGATAGTAGGTCTAAACTCAAGAGGAGAAGATTTAAGTATTAACGTATGTAAAGAAAAACATCTAACAAATACAAGAGCATCAGGTTCAGACGATGCATTGCGTTTAGTTCCACCAGTTCAAATGTCACTTGAAAAAGCAATAGAATTTATTCAAGACGACGAATTAGTAGAAGTAACACCAAAGTCAATTAGATTAAGAAAAAAAATATTAGACTCAAAAGAAAGAGAAAGAGCAGCAAGAAGAAAGGATTAAGTTTAGATTAAGGGACAATTTTTTTTAGAAGTTTCGGATAAAAAGAAACCTTGTCCTTCTTTTAAAAATCCGAAAAGGGGCGAAAAAATGAATAAAAAAGAATTGCAAAAAATCAAAGAAAAAGCATTAAATGATAATATTCCAATTATTATGGATGATACTTTAGAAGTAATGGAAAAATATTTAAAAGAAAAAAAGCCTAAAAGAATTTTAGAAATAGGAACAGCAGTAGGTTATTCTGCCATATGTTTTACGGATTTCTTAAGTGAAGATGGAGTAATAGACACAATTGAAAGAGAGCACGAAAGAGTTATAGAAGCAAAAGAAAATATAAAAAAAGCAGAAGTAGAAGAAAAAATAAACATTTTTGAAGGTGATGCAGTAGAAATATTACCTACATTAAATAATAAATATGATGCAGTATTCATTGATGCAGCAAAAGGAAAATACCCATTCTTCTTAAAAGAAGCATTAAGAATGATTAATCCAAATGGAATTATTTTTGCAGATAATATCTTATATAAGGGATATGTTTTAAGTGATTATAATAAACATAAACAACGTACAGCTGTTAGAAATTTAAGAGAATATATTAAAGAAGTTAGCGAAAATCCAGAATTAGAAACTAAAATACTAGAAGTAGGAGACGGATTAGCTATAAGTAAAATAAAAAATAATACATAAAATTCCACCCCAAAGAAAGAAACTTTGGGGTATTTTTATTTTTCAAAATCCTTTTTAGAAATAGCTATAGGAGATTTTTCAAAATCTCTTAATTTTTGTCTAATATCTTCAAACTTTATAAATTGTTGAATATAATTTAATTCATTTCGAAATTTATCTATATTTTCTCCATAATAATGATGGAAAGCATATCGAATAGGAACTCTATAAACAAGTGGTTCATCATTATTTTCTTTAAAATTAGTAATATCAATATATTTTGGAACTTTCAAAATAGAAGTATCATCAAAAAATCTATGCTTATAGTTTTTATGAGATATTTTAGAATCAGTTTTAGAAGCCTGTTCCATATTATAAGTACGTATTTGAGTTTCATAGGTGAAGTCCGGATTATCTTTATTTTCAGTTATAATATGTAAAGATTTATAACCACTTGGTTTTGGATGACTGATATAATCTTTAGTAATAAAGCTCTTATCCGATTTTCCAGAATCGCCCAAAATTGCAACATTTTTTAGTTTAAAATTAGTATAATTATTTCGATATTCCGCTATAGCTTCTGCAACCTTATAACAAGCATCTTCTAATAATTGGGGATCAGTAGAACCATTTACTTCAGAAATTATAATTCTTTCAGCAATAATATCATCAATAATATAATCAAGACCGCTTTTTAAACGATCATTTATCTTTTTTTGATAGCTTGGGCGAGATTTCATACGAATTCTTGTATATAAATTACTATTTGGAAATCGTTTATTTAAAAATTCCTTTTCACTTTTAGCATATTCTTCGATTTGAGCTTTATAATCAATATCATATGAATCATATCTATTATTAATAAAATCAATTTTAGGGTGATTTTTGTAGAAACTAAAATCTTCTTCTTTTAGAGGTATTTGAAAAGTTAAATGTCTATCCGTAGGAGAAGTTTCTTTTAATTTTAAATTAATATATTTAAGATCTGCAGATAATGTAGCCTCAATAGTATCGGGTAAGTTAGTAAGACCTAAAATTGTAAAAATTGGAGAAGAATTTAAGTTAGAGGTATTAAAACTTGGTACCATACAAGTTTGTTTTAAGGACTCTTTAAAAACATTATAATTTTTATTCATAAAATCACTCCTAATAAAAAATGTAACTTAAATATCAATATTCAATTATGTAATTTGCAAAATAATTGACAATTTAAGCATGTCCTTATATAATATGTAAAAAGTTGAAAATTAGAACTAAAATTTATGAAAATGGAGAAAAATTATGAAAGAAATAGAATTATTAGCACCAGCAGGATCTTTTGAAAAAGCAAAAATAGCATTTTTATATGGAGCAGATGCAGTATATGCAGGAACATCTTCATTATCACTTAGAACAAGAGCAGATATGAAAGATAATGATTTAGAAGAAACCATAAAATATGCACATAGTATAGGAAAAAAAGTATATGTAACGTTAAATATTTTTGCATGGTACGAAAAATATGAAGAAATTATAGAAATGGCAAAAAAATTAGAAGTTTTAAAACCAGATGGTATCATTGCAGCAGATGGAGGAGTAATAGAAATATTAAAACAATATGCCCCTAGTGTAAGCATAAATGTAAGTACACAAGCAAATATTGTAAGCCTACATTCAGCAAATTTCTGGTATAAAAATGGTGCAAAAAGAATGATTATGGCAAGAGAAATGAACAAAGAACAATTAAAATACATAATGGAAAACAAGCCGGAAGATATGGAAATAGAAATATTTGTTCATGGAGCAATTTGCTTCGCATATTCAGGAAGATGTTTCTTAAGTGACTTCTTGGCATGTAGAAGTGCAAATTTAGGAGATTGTGCACAAAGTTGCAGATGGTCATATAAGCTATACGCGGAAGAAAAAAATAACCCAGGAGAATTTATGCCAATAGAAACTAACGAATATGGAACAAGCATTTTTTCTTCAAAAGATTTATGCTTAATAAAAGAAATTCCAGAAATTATAGATATGGGAGTAGATAGCATAAAAATAGAAGGAAGACTAAAAACTGAATATTATTTGGCAAGTGTAATAAATGCATATAGAAATGCAATTGACGACTATAAAAAAGATCCCGAAAATTATGATTATAAAAAATATTTAAAAGAATTAGAGAAAGTAAAAACAAGAGGATTAACAACATTCTATTTTAATGAAAGAAATAATAAAAATATTCAAGAATATTCTGGAAGACAATATAATGAAAATTATGAATTTGGAGGAAAAGTAGTAGAATACAAAGAAGAATTATCAACAATAGAAATAAAAAACAAATTAATGGTAGGAGATACTTTAGAAATAATTGTACCAAACCAGATATACCCAGTTACATTTGTAATAGAAGAATTATATTCTGAAGACACTAATGAGCCAATTTCAGAAATAAGTCCAGGGGTAAAAGGCCAAAAAGTAAAATTAAAATTGCCAATAAAATGTGAAAAAGACTGGATTATAAGGAGGAAAAAATAAAAAAATCACCTCAAAAAGAGGTGGAGGAAGTAGAGCTATTGGGAAAGGAATAATGTATGTCTATGTGTACTTATGTGCATGTAATTGCTCTACTTCCTTTTTTGGGGGGAATATCCCCTTTTTCATCCTACAATATGCTCACCATTTGTGAGCATATATATAGTATACCATAAAAAAATAATTATGTCAATATCTAAAAATTTCCAGAAACTTAAAAATTTCCAGAAATTTAAAAGGTTTTATTTATTCTTTTATCTCTTTAGAAAGTTTATGAATAGCTTTGTTTTCTATTCTTGAAACATAGGAACGAGAAATTCCCATCATATTTGCAATTTCATTTTGAGTTTTGGGCCTGTGCCCACCTAATCCGAAACGTAATTCTAAAATAGTTTTTTCTCGATCTTTTAACAATTCTTTCATCTTATCATATAATAGTTTTATTTTTATCTTTACATCTACTACTTCTTCAATGTTTCTCTCATTATTTTCTAGTACTTCTTGTAAAGTTACAACATTATCATCTTTATCCTTTCCGAATAGGCTCATTTAAATAAACTTCTGCACCTAACTTTTTTGTACTTCTTAAATGCATTAATATTTCATTATCAATACATCTAGATACATAGGTTGAAAGTCTAGCACCTTTTTCAACGTTAAAACTATTAATTCCTTTAATTAGTCCAATTGTACCAATTGAGATTAAGTCATCTTGTTCTACTTTTGATGTAGCATATTTTTTTGCTACATGAGCTACTAATCTTAAATTTCGTTCAATCAAAATATTTCTTGCTTCTTCATTTCCTTTTGCCATTTGTTCTAAGTAAGTTTGTTCCTCTTCAGTAGATAAAGGCTCTGGAAATAAGTTCCCTCCTTGAATATATCCGAACAACAAAGACGGCTGTTTTTAAAAATTCAAAAAAACCAAATATTCCTGATAAGCAAAGTGATGCTAACATAAATGCACCTCCATTTTCCTATTGACAGTATATGTAAAAAAAAAACAGAAAGTGCCTGACCAGATAAAATTATATCTATAGAATTTTTTTTTATTTTAATCATACATTTTAAAGAGGTGGTAAAAGTGACTTTTTTTAAAAATTGTATAAAAGGAATGGCAATTGGTGCAGGAGCTATTTTACCAGGAATTAGTAGCGGTGTTTTATGCGTTATATTAGGGATTTATGAAAATTTATTAGATAGTATTTTGAATTTTTTTAAAGATATAAAAAAGAATTTTAAGTTTTTATTTCCAATTTTTATAGGAGTAGGGTTAGGTGTTTTGCTATTTAGTAATATCTTAAAAGAATTGTTTGACTTTTTCCCAATTCAAACCAAAGGAATTTTTGTTGGTTTTATGCTAGGAAGTATTCCTGCTCTGGTAAAAGAAGCGAATCAAAAAGATGAATTTAGGTGGAATTATCTTATTTTTACATTAATAGCATTTTTTATAGGAATTTTTTCTGTTATTTTAGAAAAATATATGGTTATAACAGTAAATGATCAGCTTAGTTTTATTTATCTTATGATGACAGGTTTTATGATGTCTATAGGAGTGGTAGTTCCAGGAGTTAGTAGTACAATAATTTTAATGCTATTTGGAGTATATGGTATTTATTTATCTTCTATTTCTAATTTATATTTTCCTGTTTTAATACCTATGGGATTAGGTCTAATTATAGGAGGAGTATTTTTTATGAAAGTAACTAAATTTTTATTTCAAAACTTTTATTCTAAAACTTTTTATACTATTATTGGATTTACATTAGGTTCTATGTTAGTTTTAGTACCAGACATAGGAATAGATTTAAATGGTAGCATATATTTATTATCTATAATTTTGGGAATTACAATTATTAGTTTATTAAAAAATATTGCCAAGTAAAAAAATATGATGTATAATAAAAAAGTAAAAAATAAAGAAAAGAAAGGGATAAAATGCAAAAAATAAAAGAAATTGTTAAAACCGTTGGCGCTGTAAGAGAGAGAGAGAGAGAGAGAGAGAGAGAGAGAGCTACACTTTAATGAACAAAAGTGCAGTATATTAAATAAACTTTATAACCAAATAAGTAATATAAAAATAATAAATAGAAAAAGAAAAAAGATAGTAATAAAACCCTAAAAATAGGTTTTTATTGCTGTCTTTTTGTGTTTTAAAATGTTTTTAACATTAAATTAAATAAATAAAAAGAGGAGGAAAACTAATGAAAAAACAATTAAAAAATGCAAAAGGAATTACATTAATAGCACTTGTCATAACTATTATTGTATTTCTAATCCTTGCAGGATTAAGTATTGCAATGTTAACAGGAGATAATGGAATAATAACACAAGCAAATAATACAAAGGTATTAAATGAAAAAGCAACAGCAAAAGAAAAAGTGCAAGTAGAAGTAGGAGGAAGTAGAGGAACAGACGGAAAATTAGATTATTGTTTATTAGAGAAAAATTTAAATAATATAAAAGACATAGAAGGAGTACCAAGTCCAATAAAAGCAGAAGATTTTCCTATTGAGGTAACAGTAGATAAAAAATATAATTATATAATTAATTCTGATGGAAGTGTAGATGAATTAATAGAAAGAGAAGGAATAGAAATAGGAGATTATGTAGATTATATACCAGACTTAAATGAAGCTGGATATGAAGTAGATAAATTGGCTGAAAATATCACAGGTTCAAATAGTAATAACAGTATTATAAGTCAAGAAAATCTAAAATGGAGAATTTTAAAAATATATAAAAATGGAACTGTAGATTTAATAAGTGAAAGTAAAACAAATCAAAGAGTATACTTTAGTGGAGCAGTAGGATATAATAATGGTGTATATGTATTAAATGAAATTTGTAAACAATTATATAGCAATAGTAATCTAGAAGTAACAGCAAGAAGTATCAACATAGAAGATATAGAAGCACAAATGAATTCAAGAGGTGAAACAGCAAGAAGTGAATATACATCAGCAGTTAAATATGGAGAAAGTAAAACTTTTGAAAGTGAAAACAATCAATATCCGAATTTGTATGCCCAAGAAAATGGAAGTGGAATTAATTCGACTACAATAAAAACTAATGGAATTAATAAAAGTGATATAGGAGATAGTATTCCAATGGAAGATACATCAAATACAGCAAACAATGGATTAACAGTAACGCAAACATATTATAATTTCCCTAATTCTATGGAATGTTTTGACAATAATACAATTTATGATATGTTATTTAATAAAGGAAATTATTGGATAGCATCTCGTTATTCTTATTGTCTTGATTCTTATGCTGGATTTGGATTGCGTAATTTAGGAAATTCTAACCTTAGTGGTGGTGGAATGTTTATCTCAAATGGTAATTCATATACCGCTAACTATTGTTTTCGCCCTATAGTTTCTCTAAAAAAGAATATTCAAATCATTCCTGTAGAAAATGCAGATGGAAGTGATTCAAATCATATGCATAAATTAGTAAATAATTGAGAAATAATAGTAGATATTGGGATAATAAATGTAAAAAAATATAGATAATAAATATTTAAGATAAGCAAATAAACTACAAGTAATGTATAATCAAAATTTGTAAGAATAAAAGAAAATATTAAATGTTTATAAATATAAATGTGTAAACAAAGAGATAAATTTTTTAGCCACTTTGTGCTTAAAATTTATCTCTTTCTAATGTTTTTTATGGAAATATTACAAAAAACTGAAACTTAAATAAACATAATATATTGACAAAATATAGAAAAGATGATATATTTATGGAAATTTTAGACATAGAATTGATTAGGAGTTGAAGATGTGAGTAATAATCAATTAGTAACAAGAGAATTAGTAGACTTAAAATCTAAAGTAATGATACAAAAAATTGACAAATTATATTTAATATGTAATATGCTGTTTAAGAACTCTGAAATTAAAGAAAGTAAGTCTTTGAAAGTAATAAAAGAGCAATATCTTCAAATGTATAATAGACTTGTAGAGACAGGGCAATATGAAAAATATAAAGAAATTGAAGATATAGTTATTAAAGAAATTGCTAAAGTTGAATTAAATATAGACCAACATATTTATGCTACAATTCAAAGTTATCAAGAAGTAATAAATGACACTATACAAAAAATATATATATCGAGAAATTATCAAGATTTTAATAATTTAGACCAAGAAATACAGCATTTAGGAATATTAAATGAACTACTTAAATTATATAGTCCATACATTAGCAAAGATGATATAGAAAAAACACAACAAAAATTTACAAAATTAAAATTTGATTTACTATATAGAAAACAAGTAGAAGAATTAATATGTAAAAATGGTGGGAATAATAGTAATTTACTAAAATATGATAATAAAATTGAAAAAGAAGATTTTGAAAAACTTTTAGAAGAAAAAATAAATTCATTAAAAAATAAATCTGTAGATAGTATAGGGAAAAAAGAAGATGATGATGAATTATTTAAAATACCAATAGAGCAAGTATTAAGTGATAGTAAATCATTAGAAAGATTAATAATTATTGATATGAAAAAAAATCCTTATAATTATATTAATCTAGTAAAAGCTAAAGTTTTTAATGCACATTTATGCAATATTGGAAGTAATCCGTTTGAACAGGAGGTTTATATCACAGCAGAACAACTGCGTAGATTAAGACGTTGGGGACATTTTAGAGCATGTTTATTTACAGAATTAAAAGCTAATAAAGTTAATTACTCAATACTAGTGGCTTTATTAAAAAATATTATAACTGATGAAAATGTAAGTTATATGGACTGTGAAAATCTATATAGAAAGTTTGGATTTGAGTGCAGCCCTATATTGATAAATATTGGTCAACAATGTGTAAAAATGATTGTTGATGAAGTAAAAGGAAGTCAAGAATATATAAACATTATAAATGAATTAGATAAGAAAAAAGAGAATGGCGAAGAACAGTATTGTAAGATAGATTTTGAAGGATTAGTATATAAATTTGAAAATGAAGATAAAGATACTGATACAAAAGATTTATTCGACGAAGTCATTTCTAAAAGAAATATAAAGTTATCATCATCAAGGTTGAAAAGAAAAAAATTTTTTTCTAAAAAGGAAGATACACTACAAAAGAGAAAAGAAAAAATCCAAACAAAAGGAAGTATAACTATAGATATAGATATTATTGTATTATTAATAAATGATATAATAGAACAGTTAAATGATAAAATAGAACAGGATAATACATCTGATATTTATGTATTAAAACGTTATGAAAAGCAGATAAAAATAGAACAAAATAGAATACAATGGTTAGAAGATCTAAAAAGTAAAAAGGAAAAACTAACATTAGAAGATACAAGGAAACTTTTATTTGAAATAGAGGATGTTTATAGAACATTAGGTATTAGACATAAGATAAGAAATATTATTCCACTAGAGGATATGATAAGATATGAATTACTACCGTTAGCACCTTCTATACCATATGATTTGAGACCATTGTGGAAAAAATATAAAAGAGAATTTATAGATTTAGGTATAGATGTTGAGCTAATAAGTCAACATGAGACAAGTAACCCACGATTTAAAATATGTGTAAATTTGGCTGATATATCAGATTTACCTATTGATTATGAAAAAGTGAAAGTATTAACAAAAGAAGAATTACAAGAAATAAGAGAAAGAGAAGAAGGGAATGAAAGATAATGAATAAAGTAAAAACAAACAATCAAAATACTGAACTAATGGCAAGTTTAAGAGAACAAGTAAATGCCCAAATTTTAACATTAACTACGAAAATACCAAGCTATTCTGAATTATCAGATGAAGGTAAGAAAATAGTTGATGAGTATATCACAAAAATTGATTTACATAATACTAAAACAATAGATGAATTTGGAAAAAGTGAAACCGAAAAAATATATAAAGAATTAGATGTATTGATAGGAACTTTAAAAACACATGATACAAGCATAGAGGATATGTTCGCAGAATTAATGTTATCTATTGATGAAAATAGTGAACCAGAAGGAGAAAAATTTATTGATTTATTGAAAAAATCACCTTTAAAGGCTTTAAGAAGTTTGAAAGATAAACCTAAGAGAATGGTGGATAATGAAAGATATAGAAGAGCAAAAGTTTTAACAAATATAGATGTAATTCAAGAAAAATTAGAAAGTATTAGAAATGAGTTAAGAACGAATAGCGGAAAGTTGGAAATTATGGCTCAAAATTCAGCAGAACAATATATTAATACACAATATCAAATTATAGCATTACAAGAAGTAGTAAGAAAGATACAAGAAGAAAAAGCACAAGAATCAGAATTGAAAGAAAAAACTTTTTCACAAATAGACCAAAGTTTACAATTAGTTGGCATTGAAAAGAAAATTGATAGAAAGATAGACAATTGTAGAGGTGTAAGTGTAAATGCAGCAACTAAAGCAATAATGTCTAGATTATTAGCTCAACACAATGAAGAACTTGCTAGTGATTATGACCAAGATTTATCAAGTTTGTTACCAGAATTAAAGGGAATTGTTGTAACAGCTGAAGCTAACGATTCTCTAATACAAGCAGTAGATACACATAATCGATTTGTAGATAGAATGAATGAAATGTTAATAACTGAAAGTAAACGCTCAAAAGAGGCAATTAAAAAGGTACAAAAAATTTCTGGAGGAAGTGCTATTGATGTTGAAACTGCAAAAGTTTTGTCAAGTAATGTATTAGAGGTAGTAACTTCTTTAAAAGCAGTTCAAGATGAGGGAAGACCAACAAATGAAGCCTTTACAGAAATATTAGATGATTTTAGAAGAAAATTAACTAAAGAATTGAATAGTAATATTAATCAAGATAATGGAAAAAATAATGTTGAAAATGTTGAAGAAAGATAAAAATTTATAATATAAAAAAACAAATAAGATTATTGTTCCAAATTTCTTAATATTTTCTTGAATAACTATCTCGCATAATAAAGTCATTTTTGTAATATGTATATAATTTGTCCATTCTCTTTATATGTTTTAAAAGGAATAGAAGATTCTTCTAATATATTATGTAACTCAAAGCTACAAATATATTAAAGGAATCTTTTTTGATATGATAAAAATACAAGTATTTTAATGTTAAACATATAATAAATCCAAGACGATTGGATATAGAATACATATTAATGAAAAATTAATAAATCCTCTATTTTTAATTAATAAAATTTATGCTATACTAGAAATATAAAATGTTTTGGCGCTTCTAGTGTGGAAAAAACCATTAAATAAGAAAAGGAGAAAAGTAAAATGTATAATATTTTAGTAGTAGATGACGATAAGGAAATAGTAAAAGCAATAGAAATTTACTTAAAAAAAGAGGGATACAAAATATTTAAAGCGTACAATGGAATAGAAGCTTTAGAAATAATAGCAAATAATGAAATACATTTAATTATATTAGACATAATGATGCCTGAAAAAGACGGAATGGAAACATTAGAAGAAATAAGAAAAGAAAAAACAATACCAGTTATTTTACTATCTGCAAAATCAGAAGACTATGATAAAATTGGAGGACTAAATTCTGGAGCAGATGATTACATAACAAAACCTTTCAATCCATTAGAGTTAATAGCAAGAGTTAATTCATGTATAAGAAGATATGTAAAATTAGGCTCTATAAAACAAGAAAATAATGAAAAAATTTATAGAACAGGCGAATTACTACTAAACGATGAAACTAAAAAAGTAATAGTAGATGGAAAAGAAGTGAGGCTAACTGCAACAGAATTTAATATTCTAAGATTTTTATTAAAAAATAAAGGAAAAGTATATTCAATACCAGAAATATATGAAAATGTATGGAAAGAAGAAGGATTTGGAGCAGAAAATATTATAGCAGTACATATAAGACATATAAGAGAAAAAATAGAAATAAATCCGAAAGAACCAAAATATTTAAAAGTTATTTGGGGAGTTGGATATAAGATAGAAAAATAAGAAAGGAAGTTGATTTATGGAAAAGGCAAGAAACTCGGAGATTTTAAAAATCTTAAGCTATATTTTAATACCAATCTTAGTATTAATTTTAGGATTTAGTATCTTCCATATAGGATTCTTAAATGAATATGGAGATATAGAAGATGCAACTAAATATATAGATTCAGAACAGTTTGCCAACCAATATTTTAATGAAGTATTAAATAAAATATCACAATATGAAAGTATACAAAGAGGAAGTGCTAATAATTTTATAAAAATAGAAAGTGAAAATGGAGATTACTATTATTCAGACGATAGAGAAAATAGTGGAATTTATACCGGGATACCATCTTATATTAATTACATCATAATAAATAAAACAACCAATATAATGTATACAAATATAAAAACAAAAAATTACGAGCAAGAAAAAAATAATATGAAAAACGCTAAAGTATATTGGAACTATATAGACGGAAAAATCGAAACAAATATAGAAAAAATAAATTCAGAAAACATTAAATATAATTATAGTTATTTTTATAGAAGCTCAGCGTATCTAGAAAATGTAGAAACAAATAGAAGCTATAGTTTAGATGACTATAATATATATACATCTTATGATAACGACAAAGTAACGTTATATACTGCATATGGAATGAACCAAGCAGTGTATGAATATATGATGCAGAATAAAACAGCACCAATATATGGAATAACTTTAAGCTTAATTTTGCTAGTAGTAATTACAATTTATCTATTTTGGTCAATTGGACATAAGGAAGGAAAAGAAGAAATAGATTTAAATGCAATAGATAATATTCCATATGAGATATTAGCCATCATTTGTATAACTATAGCTACAATATTTTTAAGTATATTAGCAAATATGGGAGGAACAGTAGATTATATAATTTTATTTGTTGGATTGATATGTTATTTTGTTTGTTATGCAGTATGTGCAATTATGGGAGTTACAACAATAAAAAGAATAAAAGCCAAAAGATTCTTTAAAAGCTTTTTAACATATAGAATTATAAGATGGATTGTAAATAAAATAAAAAAAGTAATAAATGCCTTTCAAGAAAAAACATCTGAAAATAGAAAGCTATTTTGGTATTATATTGGATTTTTAGCAGTTAGTATTATGCTAATATCTTTAAGTGTAACGGGTATAGCAATAATATTATTAATAGCCTTTTGGGTATGGGCATATTATAAATTGAAAGAATACATAATAAAACAAGAAAAAATAAAAAATGCATTAAAAAGTATTTATGAAGGAAAAACAGATATTAAATTGGAGCCTCGGAGAATTAAAAGGTGTATTAAAAGAAATGGCAATATACGTAAATGATATAGCAGGAGGATTTTCAAATGCAATACAAGAAAGTTTAAAATCAGAAAGACTAAAAACAGAATTAATAACAAATGTATCTCATGATATAAAAACACCTTTAACATCTATAATAAACTATGTAGATTTACTAAAAAAAGAAGATATCAAAGAAGAAAAAATAAAAGAATATATAAACATATTAGAACAAAAATCACAAAGATTAAAAAAATTAATAGAAGATTTAGTAGAAGCATCTAAAGTATCTTCAGGGAATGTTAAGCTAAATATAGAAAAAATTAGTATAAAAGAATTATTCCAGCAAACAATAGGTGAATTTAAAGATAGATTTGAAGAAAAAAACCTGAAAATAGAAGTACAAATGCCAAATGAAGGAACTAAAGTAAAAGCAGATAGTAGATATCTATATCGTGTAATTGAGAATATATTTAGTAATATTACAAAATATGCATTAGAAAATTCTAGAGTATATATTGATGTTAAAGAGGAAAAAGAACTTTTACATATTAGCATAAAAAATATATCAAAAGAAAAATTAAATATTAGTAGTGAAGAACTAATGCAAAGGTTTGTAAGAGGAGATAGAGCAAGACACACAGAAGGAAGCGGACTTCGGTTTATCAATAGCAAAAAGTTTAACAGAGTTGCAAGGAGGAAAATTTAATATAACAATAGATGGTGACTTGTTCAAAGTTGATATGGAATGGAATAAAATTTAAAAGAAAACACATTATATACAAATAAGCGGATAAAAAACATTTAGAGTAGTAAAGATGTTGTTAATGTCCGCTTTTTTTCCTATGTAGCAAAAAACCATAAAAAAACTTTTAAAATTTATTGAAAGCAAAAAAACGTTATGGTAGAATAAAAAAGAAAAACAGAGTGCTAAAATGGAGGAAGATTATATGAAGAAAATGTTAGTCATAATAGTAATTTTAGCAATCATATTAGCTGGAATGATAATTTATAAAAAAACAGCAGTTGGAACAAAAGATGACGTTAGTATAGAAGAAATTAAAGAAATAGAAACATATATAACTAAAATTTATTTATGGAAAGAAATAACAAATGAGGCATTACCTACATTTGAGAATATAAATGAAGCAAATGATACTTGGGTTTGGGAAGTTGTAAAAAAGAATTTAGAAGAATTTGCAGTTAGTATAGAAGATATACAAAATAAAGCTAAAGAAATATTTGGAGAAAATTTTAAAAAAGAATTTCCAAAAGAAGGAAACAATTCATATGAATATGAAGAAGAAACAGGTAGATATTTTGCATTAGGAATGCGGACTTGACGAAGAAGATGATAACTTTTTGCTAAATACTATAGAAAAAACAGACAATGGTTATTTAGTAGAAATTATAGAATATTTAGCGGATTATTCAGAAGAAAATAGTATAATTATTAGAAACACAAGCGAAGAGGAAATAGGAAGAGCAAATATAGAAGACAATGAAACAAAGATGCAAGAAATTGTAAAAAATAATATAGAAAGATTTACTAAAAAAGAAATTACAATAAAAAAAGAAAAAGATTTATTAGTTGTAACAAAAGTAGAAAAGAAATAAAAAAACTAAAAATATAAAGTAAAATAGGAGAAAAAATGACAACAAAAATTAAGCAAAAAGAAAGAGTATTAGAAGAAAATATATTAGAAAAAAACAGATTAAAAGACTTAGAAGAATGTAAATTATGTGCTCATCTATGCAAAATAAATAGAAATGAAGGACGAGTAGGTAGGTGCAAAGCAGGAAATCAAGTAAAAATAGCATTATACAGTGTGCATAATTTCGAAGAACCTTCAATAAGTGGAGAAAATGGTTCAGGAACAGTGTTTTTTTCCAACTGTAATTTGAATTGTATATATTGTCAAAATTATGAAATAAGCCAATTAGGAAAAGGAAAAGAAATAACAATTAAGAAATTAGCTGATATCTTTTTAGAACAACAATCAAAAGGTGTAGAAAATATAAATTTAGTAACGCCAACTAGTTATGTACCACAAATAATAGAAGCAATAAAGATGGCAAGGAAAAAAGGTTTAAAACTTCCAATTATTTATAACACAAATAGCTACGAAACAGTTGAAACAATAAAAATGTTAGAAGGTTTTGTAGACATATATTTACCAGATTTAAAATATTTTAAAGAAGAAATAGGAAGAAAATATTCTAAAATAGAAAATTATTTTGAAACATCAACGAAAGCAATAGAAGAAATGGTAAGACAAGTAGGAAAACCAAAATTAAATGAAAGAGGTATATTAGAAAAAGGTGTCATAATAAGGCATTTAGTATTACCAAACTATATTGAAAATAGTAAAAAAGTTTTAAAATGGATTAAAGATAATTTAGCAGATAAAGTATATGTAAGTATAATGGCTCAATATTTTCCAACATACAAAGCAAAAGAAAATAAGTGTATAAATAGAAAATTAACGCAAGAAGAATGGGAAGAAATTGAGAATTATGTAGAAAAAATAGGAATAGAAAATGGTTATATTCAAGAATTAGGAGAGCATGAAGAAGAATATGTTCCAAAATGGGAGTGTTAATAATAAAAAATTATAGAAATAAAAAAGGAGGAAATAGAAATGACACAAGCAGATAAACATTTTATTGATACCTGCAAAGAAATTATTGAAAATGGATATTCTTCAGAGGGTACAAATGTACGTACTAAATGGGAAGATGGAAGTGAAGCCAATTACATATCAATTGTTGGAGTTAGTAACAAATATGATGTAGGAAAAGAATTTCCAATGATAACTCTAAGAAACAATTCAAAAACTGTATTAAGAGCAATTGACGAAGTACTATGGATTTGGCAAAAAAAATCAAATAATATAAAAGAATTAAATTCTCACATTTGGGATCAATGGGCAGACGAAAATGG
>CALXCC010000017.1 GCA_944386705.1 uncultured Clostridia bacterium
AATATCATTTTTGGTACTCTCTTTCAATATTTTATTTTCAATTTACTTGTGACATATCTATTTTAAACCTATAAAATAAGCTTATATTACTTTATTTAAATGAATAATCATTTACTTAAATTCATATATTTAATATTGAAATGGAGGAATTTTCTATGGTAAAGGCTAATTTTTATGTTCTAAAATTGAAAAGAAACTTTATTCCTTTAATTTTCATAGGTTTTACTTTTTGCTTGCTATTATTCTCTAAAAGCAATTTATCTGCTATTAAGTCCGGATTAAACCTGTGGGCAAATTCAGTTGTCCCCTCATTATTTCCATTTTTTGTAGCCACTGAATTGTTAATGCATACTAATATTGTAAATATGTTAGGCAATCTACTAAACAGTTATATGAAGCCACTTTTTAATATTCGTGGTGAAGGTGCTTTTGCTTTTATTATGGGAATTATTAGTGGCTATCCAGTTGGTGCTAAAATTGCTGCAAATTTTAGAAAAAATAGTGTTTTAACTAAAGAAGAGTGTGAAAGACTTCTTAGTTTTACCAATAATTCTGGTCCTCTTTTTATTATTGGAACTGTTGGTATTTTAATGTTTAGAAGTACGACTATCGGAATTATGCTTTTTATAACACATCTTCTTGCTTCCATTTCTGTTGGAATTATTTTTAGGTTTTGGAAAGCAAATAAATCTTCGACTTTAGAAATTAATAGTAACACTTCATATAAAATTAACAATAAAAAAGTAACATTTTCTAACTTAGGTGAAGTTCTAGCTGAAAGCATCACAAGTAGTATTTCTACTATTTTTTTGATTGGTGGATTTGTTGTTATATTTTCTAGTGTTATTTCTATTTTAAAAGCAAGTGGAACTTTAAATATTTTATCTAGTTTATTTTCTCCTCTTTTTCATACACTTAATATAGATATTTCTTTTATTGCTCCTCTATTTAGTGGCTTTTTGGAAATAACAAATGGAATTAACACAATTTCTAGTATTGCTTGTAAAAAGCTTTCTATTAATATCATTTTTACCGCCTTTTTACTTGGTTTTGGTGGAATTTCTGTACTATTACAGGTTTTAAGTATTACATCTAAAACAGATTTATCTATTAAGCCTTATCTATACGGTAAATTACTTCACGGAATACTTGCTGCTTTTTATACATATATTTTTATTAATGTATTTCCTTTTTTAAATTTTGATTTATAATGATTGGAGTTGATTTTATGGATTATAATATACCACCACCTAATATGGGTGCAAATTTTGGAATGGATATGAATGATTTCTACCAAGACCCTATGCTAAATCCTATGATGCAATATGAGCAAGCTTACTGCTATTATCGATATTTGTGTATGCAAATGGATTATAAGATTAAATGTAAAGAATATGAAAAGATGTGTTCTAATAGTAGTTCTAATTCTAATGATAGAAGAGAAAGAAGGATTGAATAGAAATTTATATAAAAGAAAAAGAATCTCAAACTAGAGATTCTTTTACAATATGGTGACACTTGTCTTTTCTATTTTTTCTTCCTCTTTTAATAGAATATCTAAGGCTTTTATAGCCACCTTTAGTTCCAAATCAGTCGGTGGCGTAGTAAACAAAACTTGATCGATTTTTATAAAATCTTTTTTTAACATTTTTTTACTTATTATAAAACTAATAATACAAATTAGTAAATAAGCAATAATATGTATTTCATCATAAAAAGCTATTGCTAACGAAATCGGTATATATCCGATTATTATGCTTGTTACTACTCTAGAACCACAATATTCACTAAACCTAGAAAAAGTTTTTATTTCCTCTAATGAAGGAACTCTTTCTAGTTTATAATAAGCATTAATTAACATATGTTCTGCAGCATGATATCTAGCTGCTTTATTTGCCTTCATTTTAAAACTCATATAGATGCATGTATACAAATATTTAGCAACTGTAAAAGAGAAAAACAATGCAGCACATACATAATGTATATCTCTCGCTATTAATGCACTATATAGAATTAATACAATATTTATGCTACATCCTACTTTCTTTAATTTATCTACTTGATTTCTTTTTATTACTATTTCATTTAAGTCTTCGTCTATTTTTCTATTGAGTTTAAAATCTGAATGCCATCTAGTTATTGTTTTAATAGTATTTGTATCACTATCAAAATAACTTTTTACCTGCAGCTGATTTGTTACTCCTGACATTAATACAATGCCATTCCGTAATGAACTTGCTTTTGCTATTTTTCTTTTGTTTTCCATATTGTACACCCTTTCTATAAATTTTATGCAGTTATTTTATCACAATTTTACATAACATTCAAGTTCGTAAATAAAAAAAACAGCCAACAGGCTGTTTTTTATTTAATGTTATTTTACTAAGAAAAAGTATCCTAATACTAAAATTCCAAGTACAATTCTATAATATCCAAATGGTTTGAAATCGTGCTTTTTAATATAACTTAATAAAAATTTAATAACAAAAATAGATACTAGGAAAGAAACTATCATTCCAACTAGCAGAACAGCTATTTCAATTCCTGTAAAAGCCAATCCAAATTTAACTAATTTTAGTAAACTTGCTCCTAACATTGTTGGAATTGCTAAATAAAATGTAAAATCAGCTGCATTTGGTCTAGATAATCCTATTAATAAACCTCCAATAATTGTTGCACCAGAACGTGAAGTTCCTGGGAAAATTGCAGCTAATAATTGAAATATACCAATTATTATAGCATCTTTATATGTAATATCTGTAGCTTTTTCTTTTAGAGCTGTTTTTCTATTTTTATTCCAATTTTCTATTACGATAAATGCAATTCCAAATACTATTAAAGCTATTGCAATACAAGTTGGGTTATAAAATAGTGCTTCAAATACATCGTCAAACAATAACCCAATAACAGCTGCTGGAATACATCCTACTAAAATTTTTCCCCATAAATTCATTATATTTTTGTCAAAGTAAGATAATACTCCTGTTTTCTTTATTGCTTTTTCTTTGTCTTTTGTAAATGGCCATATTTTTTTGAAATAAAGAACAACAACTGCTAGAATGGCACCAAATTGTATTACAACTTGGAACATATCCCAAAATTCTGGAGATACTTCTTTGAATTTTATGAATTGTTCTACTAATATTAAATGTCCTGTACTACTAATTGGTAGCCATTCTGTAATTCCTTCTACAATCCCAAATATAATTGCTTTTATTATTTCTAATACCATATTTATTCTTCCTTCCTTTGTTAGAGTTTTGGTGCTTTTTAAGAGGCAAAGTCGCCCTAAACTTATTCCTTATAAATTTCTTTTAATATATTATAAACTGTATCCTTTATAAATTCCGCTGTTGTAACAGGTGCTACTTTTCCGAGGAAGTGCTAATGCCCATATTAATTTTAAATTTTTATCTTTGGCAGATTTTTTGTCAATTCCACCAGGATTAGATGCTAAGTCTATTAACAAACAGTCATCTTTTACATATTTCATACGTTCTTTTGTTAATATCAAATGTGGTACTGTATTAATAATTAGGTCGTATTCTGCTAAATTTTCTCCTAATACATTTATGTTTGTTTCTTTGTGTCCATATGCTCTAATCCAAGCTAGATCTTCGTCTTTTCTTGCTGCACAAGTTACTTTTGCCGATAACCCTGCCATTTTTCTTGCTAATACTTTTCCAATTCTTCCAAATCCTAATATTAATACATTACTTCCATGTATAATTTTATTAGTATTTGCTATTGCAATTTCAATTGCTCCTTCTGCTGTGGATATGGTATTTAATACTGCTAATTCTTCTCTTTTCATAATATCAATTATTTCTATATACTCATCATTTGCCATATCATACACATCTGGCGTGATACTTCCTGCAATTAAAATTTTAGCATTTAAGTGATGCATAAGTTCTCTTATAGATATTTCTTTTTCGCTAAATGGTGCATTTATTGTTGTTCCATTACTTGAAAAAGGAATTGGTCCTATTACCACTTCTACATCTTCCTTAATTGCTTTACTTAATTTTTCTGCAAATATAATATTATTATAATTTTTTAATTCTTCAGCTTTTTCTAGTCCATATGCATATATTTTATTTCCATCTTTTGCAAGCATTTGTGCTAATTTAATAACTCTTAAGTCTCCACCAATTATTGCAAAACTTGTACTCATAAAATCCCTCCTTATGCTTATTATATTGTTTTTTTTAGATTTTATGAGTTTTTTGTTACTATATATTAATTTTATTATATACTTTATGTTTTTGACATTCTTAATTAAATTTTTTTATAGTTCTTTTTGTTCTACTTTTTGTTGTTCTTGAGATTCTACTTTTTTAGCTTGTCCTTCTACATTTTTTCTTAATAATTTGATATCATTATAACTTAAGTTTCTTGTTATTTCTGCCATTTCTTCTAAATGTTCTTTGGATTTTATTTCTTTTTCTTGCAATCTATCTTCTTTTTTTATTACCATATTTTCTAAATTAAATGGTATTGATATTTTTGCCATAATTGGTATAAAGATAGGATCTTTTTTTACTTTTTCCACTATTTTTTTGCTATCTATATCAATTGCAATATTTACATATTTTATTGCTGTATCTTTGTCTGCTTTTATTAAAGCTATTTTTGATAGTTCATAATAGCTATCTGCAGAAAGTTCTTCGTCCTCTATTGCTTCTAAAAATCTTTTTTCTGCTTCTTCTAAATCTTTATATATTAATGCTATTTCGGCTAAAGAATATTTTGTATTATGTGCCAAACTATTGATTTCAGCTGCTTTTTCATAGCAGATTTTTGCATTTTGAAAATCGTTTAACATTGTATATGCAATTCCTAAATTATAGTTTAGTTCAAAACTTGCCAAATTATATCTTAACGCATCTTGATATACATTGACTGCTTCTTTATACATTTCATTGTCTATTAAAATTTCTCCAAGTAAAATGCTTGCTTCATACATTTCAGGTTTTTTATCTAATAGATTAAATAGCATTTGTGCTGCTTCATTTTTTTTGTCTAAATTATTTAATAATTCTGCTACTCTATAATAAGAATTATAGTCTTTTTTGTTTATATCAATTGCTTGTACATATTCGTCAATTGCTTTTCGCATTCCACCTTCTTTTTCATATATTTCTGCTAACATTTTATGTGCTTTATAGCTTTGTGGATTTTTATCTAATATTGCCATTAAAGCTTGCTTTGCTTTTTTGCTATTACCAAGCATCATATAAATTTTCGCTTTTGTGATATTTGCTGACTCATATAGATATATATTTCTTTTTTCTAGAATGACAACTACTATCGGTATTAATACTGCAACAACATATTTTAAAATTACAAATACCATATTAAGTTTTATGCTAAATAGTACTTCAAGAAAGTTAAGAGCAATTCCTATTGCTTCTAATACTAATATTATAACATAGCTAGTATCATTGTTTTTTATCATTCGAAAAAACATATATACAAATATTGCAAATGAAATAAATGTGAATATCAATTGTTCTATTACCATTTTGTTTTTCCCTCTTCCTATATTTTCATTTTCATATTTTATTGCATTTTTTGTCATTTGTCTAGTTATTTATACAAGTCTTGATAAATTTTATAATTTCTTAATGTTTTTCTTACATAATTATTAGTTTCTTTATATGGAATATTTTCTATATCGCTTCCATCTGGTTTTATTATTCCTTTTTCTATCCACTTATCTACTGTTCCTATTCCAGCATTATAGGCTGCTATTGCAATTTCTGTATTTTTATACTTTTCTAGTAAAACTTGCAGATATTTTGTTCCTATATTAATGTTATTTTGTACATTTGCTATTTCTTCTTTTGTTTTTGTCATATCTATTTCAATTCCATATTTCCTTGCTACATCTACTGCCGTTTCTTCCATTAATTGCATTAGTCCTATTGCTTCTTTATGTGAAACTGCTTCTTCTTTAAAATTACTTTCTGCTTTAATTACTGCAAAAACCAAATTTTCTTCTACATTATATTCTTCAGCATAGATTGATACAATTTCATTATATTTCTTCGGATATATTATCTTTTGTATTTTATCTTGAAATACTCCTAAAAAAGCAATAATAATTAAAATTAATATAATTATTATGAATAACTTTTTGTTTTTCAAACTCTTCTCTCCTTTTCTTTTGGCTAATTGGGAACATTTTTTCTTTTACCATATTTATTAGATGTATCTTCCATCGGGCATTTTTGTCCATTTAGACTAAATTGAATATTATTTACAATCATACCAATTTTTTGCTTCTGATATTTCAGCAATTAATGGTACTTTTAATTTCATTGCTGATTCCATACATTCTTTCATTATTTCTTGTATTTCTTCTTTCTCGTCAATTGGCGCTTCTATCATCATTTCATCATGCACTTGTAAAACGATTTTTGATTTTAGTTTTCTTGATTCGATTTCTTTGTATACTTTTATCATAGCTATTTTCATTATATCTGCTGCTGTTCCTTGTATTGGTGTATTCATTGCAACTCTATTACCAAATTGTCTTACCATATAATTACTTGATTTTAATTCTGGAATGTATCTTCTTCTATGGAATAAGGTTTCTACATATCCCTTTCTTTTTGCTTCAGCTGTTATTTTTGTCATAAATTTTTTTATTCCAGAATATTGTTCTAAGTATTCGTTTATATATTCTTTTGCTTTTTTTCTTCCTATTCCTAATTGTTCTCCTAATCCAAAGTCGCTTATTCCATAGACTATTCCAAAGTTTACCGCTTTTGCATTACTTCTTTGTTCTTTTGTTACTTCTTCTATTGGTGTTTTAAATACTTTCGATGCTGCCTGTTTATGGATGTCCTTACCTTCATTAAATGCTTTTATCATATGTTTGTCACCTGATATTGAAGCTAGTACTCTTAGCTCTATTTGTGAATAATCTGCATCTATATATACTTTTCCATTCTCAGGCTTAAATACTTTTCTTACTCTTTTTCCTAGTTCAAATCTTGTTGGTATATTTTGAAGGTTAGGCTCTGTTGAGCTTATTCTTCCTGTCGCTGTGATTGTTTGGTGAAAAAATGAGTGTATTCTTCTTGTTTTGGGATTTATATATGGTTTTAATCCTTCTACATATGTTGAATTTAGCTTCGTTAATTGTCTGTATTCTAATATTTGTTCTATTATTGGATCTTCTTTTTTTAATTTTTCTAGCACATCTACATCTGTTGAATATCCACTTTTCGTTTTTTTAACAACAGGTAATTTCATTTTTTCAAATAGTATTTCACCTAATTGTTTTGTTGAGTTTATATTAAATTCTTCTCCTGCCATTTCATAAATCATTTTGGTTATTGTTTCTAATTTTGAAGTTAGTTCTGCTCCAAATTGGCTTAGTTCTTTTTCATCTACGTACATTCCATTCCACTGCATATTAGATAGAATTTCTACTGTTGGCATATCTATTTGATAAAATAGTTCTTTTGCTCCTGCTTCTTCTAGTTCTTTTAATGTTAATTCTTTTATTTTTCCTATTGTATATGCATATAGTCTTTCTCTTTCTTTTACTCTTTCTTTTTGTTCTTCTGTTGTGTTTTGTGTTCCTATTGTTTCAAAAAGATTTATTTGTTTTTCTTCTTTTTCTTCTGGCAAATAATTTTCTATGTCTATTTCTAAGTATCTATCTATTAGATTTTCTATTTTTAATTTATTATTGGTTGGATTTAATATATAACTTGCTATCGCTATATCATATTCCATTCCTTTTAAAGTAATTCCTTCTTGTTTTAACAAAATATATGATTTACTTAAGTCAATTCCCACTTTTTTGATTTTTTCATTTTCTAATATTTCTTTTAAGCTACCTATATTATCTTTAATATTTAAGCTATATACTTCATTTTTTTCAGCTTGATAGATGCTCATTCCTATTATTTTTTCTTTGATAATCTTTTCTGGATTTTGATCTGCTTTTACTGAAAAATAGAATATCATTTCTTTTTGACTTTTTATAATTTCTATTATTTCTTCTTGTGTTTTCTCTACTTTATTGTATTTTTTTAATTCTTGTTCCTCTTTTTTTATCCCACTTCCTCTTAAAGAAAATCTATCTATATAACGATTGAAGTTTAATTCTTTAAATATTTCTAGTACTTTTGGCTTATCCCATTCTTCTACTTTAAATTCTTCTAGAGTGTCTTTTATAGGAACTTTTAAATTGATTGTACCTAATGTTTTAGATAAAAAAGCTAAATCTTTATTGTCTACGATTTTTTCTCTTTGTTTCCCTTTTAAGTCGTCTTTATTATTTTCTACTGCTTTATATAGATTCTCTATAGAGCCATATTTTTTAATTAAAGTTAATGCTGTTTTTTCTCCAACTCCTGGGACTCCTGGAATATTGTCTGATGTATCTCCCTGTAAGCCCTTTACATCAATTAATTGTTTTGGCTCTATCCCATATTTTTCAATTATTTTTTCTCTATTATATTCGTCAGTTTCTGTTTTTCCTCCTTTTGTATGAGGAATTCTTATTGTTACTTTATCTGTTGCTAATTGGAATGTGTCTCGATCTCCTGAAAGTATAGTAACCTCTAGTCCTTGTTTTTCTCCATATCTAGATAATGTTCCGAAGAACATCGTCTGCTTCATATCCTTCCATTTCTACTATGTCTACGTTCATTGCTCTTAAAATCTCTTTTATTATAGGCATTTGCTCTGCTAATTCTTCTGGCATTCCTTTTCTATTTGCTTTATATCCTTCATAAAGTTTATGTCTCGCCGTTGGTGCCTTTAAATCAAATGCAACTACTAAATAATCTGGATTTACATCTTCTAATAATTTAAAAAGAATTGCTAAAAATCCATATACAGCATTTGTATACTTACCATCTTTAGTTGTAAGCATCTTACTTCCCATTATTCCATAAAATGCTCTATTCATTATGCTATTTCCGTCTATTAATACTAATTTTTCCAAAGTTACCCTCCTTTGAACTTTAGGGACGTTCCTTAAAGTTCATTTTTTATTTTTAATAATTAAAATTTGAAAATTTTCTTATTATGAACTTTAAGGAACGTCCCTAAAGTTCAAAGTTCATTCCAATTCAAAATCAGAAATTTTATATCCTAATTCTTGAAATTTTTCATATACTTTACTTGGAGAAATTCCAAATAAAGTATTATAGTCTCCATTTACTTTGTCTAGGAAAATAGATGCTTTACCTAAAATTGAATATCCACATCTATCGAAGATATATTTTTCGTTTTCTACATACCATTTAATATCTTCACAAGAAATGTCTTTTAAATGTACTTCTACACTATCAGCAAAGCAAATTTCTTTATTTTGATACAAATCTTTTATTGTAATTCCTGTTATCGCATATGTTATTTTTCCTGACATTTCTTTTAAATTTTGAAATGCTTCTTCTTTGCTTTTTGGTTTTTCGTAAATTTTTCCATCCATATATATTACTGTATCTGCTGCTACTATTATTGCTTTTTCTTTTATTTGCATAGCTACTGATTTTGCTTTATTTCTTGATAATTCTTTTACATATTCTTTTGGATCAGTCTCTGAACTTTCTTCTTCTACTAAACTTTTAACAATTTCATATTTTAGTCCTATCATTTTTAAAATGTCTTGTCTTTGTTTTGAAGTTGATGCTAAAATTAATTTCATATTTTATTCCTCCTATTATTACATTTTTTATAGAGGTTTAACTCACTATTCTAGAAGTTTTTTATTACCTTATTTTGATTTTATACTATACCTAATGATACCATTAAATCTAAATTATAGAATTACTTCTATTGATTTGAGTGTCAACTTAGATTGAAAATTTGTTAAATTTTCATATTGAACTTTTGTATTTTTTCTTTTAATAATTTTCCAAAATGTTGTCCATTAAATATATCTATTTTGATGTAATTATACTTTTTACATTTCTAATTTTCTTATTTTTTCAAATTTCTTGAATAATATATTATATCTGTACAATGTAAATCTCCATCCCATATTTCTTCGTTATAATTATCTACAAAAAAGTTTTTTATTGTTTTTTCATATTTATCAAAACCTTGTTTTACATAAAACGGGATATTATTCTCTGTTGTACCAACAATCATTTTTTTATATTTTGTTTTATAATTATCTATCAAATATTTTATCATTTTTTTAGCATACCCTTTTCCTCTGTATTCTTCTTTTGTTACTATGTTTTTTAATTCTACTGTATCATTGTCTACCATTATAATCACGGCAACACACACAGGCTCATCTTGATATGTTAGTGCAAATAATTCACCATCTAATAAATATTTGTTGACAATTTCTTTATTTGGATCTGCTTCTAATAATAAATCTAAATATTTCTCCTTATTATCTCTTTCTTTTTTTATGTTAATTGAATTTTTTACTGGCAAAAATTTAAAACCTTCTGGCAGTTCTGGTTTTGCTAAATTTAAATTCAAGTATCTACTTTCTTCTGAGAAAATACATCCACAATATTTTTGAATATAAAGCCCTAATTCTCTTGCTTTTGCTTGTCCTACCTTAAAACCAACACGAAAATCACGATATAAAAATTCTATCTCGTATTTTTTAGCCATTTCTTTTCCTACTTCTATCAAAGCTTTATGGTTTTGGTATGGACTTACTAATAAAGTTGTAGAAAAATGTGTATATCCGTTTTCCTTAGCGTATTTTGCCGTTTGCTCTAGTCTTACTTTATAGCAATAGTTTTTACATCTGCTTTCTAAATCTTCTACTACATTTTTACAAAAATCTCTTAGTCCATAATTTTCTTCGAAAATTGCTTCTACTTCTATGCTTTTAGTATATTTTTCTAAGCAATCTCTTCTTGCCTTATATTCCATATATGGATGAATATTTGGATTAAACCAATAAACTGTCGGCTCAATTTTCTCTTTTCTTAATGAATCTATGCAATATACACTACAAGGCGCACAACAAGTATGTAATAATAACTTCATTATCTATTTCTCTCCTTTTTGAACTTTAGGGACGTTCCTTAAAGTTCATTTTTTTGTTTTATATAATTAAAAGATTTCAAAACTTTCTTGTTGTGAACTTTAAGGAACGTCCCTAAAGTTCATTTAATATTCTATGTATTTTCAACCTATTTACACCTAACATTTCAGCTATTTCTTTTTGTGTAAAGTTATATTCTATATACATTATTGTTGATATTTCTTTTAAATGTTTCTTATCTTTTGTTATGTCTTTTACATCTTTTATATTATTTTCGTTACAGAATTTTTTTAAGATAGTCCTTTTTGTTTTTTCTTTATCTACTGATTCCTTATATTCAATAAATTTATATAATTCATTTTCGTATGTTTCTCCTATCAGGTCTTTTATATTTATGCTATTTTTCTCTAAAATTTCTGATATAGCATTTATATTTAGTAAATTACCTTCTTTTTTATATTCATTATAACTAGAATATTTATATTCACTTTTTTTATTACACATTTTAGCCTTGACAGGGTTGTTATGTATATAATTGATGCAACTTATCAAATGTGTTTGCGTTAATATTTCCTCCGCTTTATATCTATTTCTAAAGACATATCCACTTCTATTATTCAATTTATTATAGTAGATGGCATATTGGGTATTTACCTGGCTCATTAATTTAGAAATTTCATTGATTTCTTCTGTATATATCAAAAAATGAGCATGATTATTCATAATGCAATATGCTATAATTTGTAAATTTTTATCCTTACTTTTCTCAGTTAAAAATTTTAAATATGTTTTTATTTCTTTTTCCTTTTGAAATATGTATTCTTTATTTATCCCTTGTATCATTATATGAAAAAAATTTGAGTATATATTTTTTCTCGCATTTCGTGGCATGCAAAATCCTCCTTTTTAATATTAAAATTTTGCCCCCACTTTTTATAATATGAACTTTAAGGAACGTCCCTAAAGTTCAACATCCTTCATTTTGTAAATATAAAGATTATCAAATTCTTTTATTTTTTCGTATTCAACATCTTTATTATAATTTTCTTTTATAAATAAAACTATCTTATCTATGTAATTGTAATAATAGTTTCCTGACCAGCTAACGTCTCCATCTATTATATATACATTGTCCTTTAGTAAGTCTAAAAACGTTCCTTCTAAATCATATCTTTCCTTAAAGTCGTAATAATTTTTTGTAAACATATCCCAGCCACCCATTACTCTTAGATTTGAAAATGCTCCGTTTTGGTGGCATTTGGTATACCGAATAGCTTAAGTATCTATATTGCAAAGATGGAACTGTATATAGGTATACGTTTTCTTTATGGTTATTAGTATACTCTATTATATCTTGATATTGTTTGTAATCTTCTAAAGAATAATTGAATTCATACTTGCTTCCTGCAAATATGATTGTAATAATTATTATTACTAGTGCTATTGCATGGTTTCTTGCTTTGGATATTTCTTCTTGTCTTTCTTTTTTTGCTTTAAGTTTTGTAAAATAAATTAATAATGCTGTTCCTAGTATGTATTCTGGTATTATTACTCTTTGCATACTTCTATTTAATACGATAAAAAGTATATTCATTCCTATTGTAGTTATCGCTATCCATATTGTCAGTCCTGTTTTTTCTTTGTTGGTAATAAGTGCTACTATGAAGATTACTATAAATAAAAGACAAATGTATGTATTAATGTTAGTTATTTCGTCTGTTAATTTATTTGTTACTTCTTTTCTATTTAAATTTAAGTTATAATAGTCATTTTTGCTCATTTTATAGTCTAATATTTTTTGTAAATTTTCTTTACTATATACATTTTCGTCGCCAAAGTTAAATGTGTAGAATAGGTAATGGTCATTTTTTGACCAACCAATCTCGTCAAAAATTTCTTTGTTTTCTTCATAATTTGTATAAGACATATCATGCAAAACTGCTCGTATATCATTATACTCCATATATTCTTTATATAAATCGTCACTTTGATAAATTATTATATTTGATATATATACAATTATTGTTATTATTCCAATTACTAGATATTGTTTTACAAGTTTTAATAATTCTTGGTTTGTGATTTTTTGCTTTTTCCATATAATTAAATTATATATCGCATATAATAAGAAAAATGGTGCTATTATCATTAATGATTGCATTCTCGTCATAATTCCAATTGCAAAAAGAATGCTTGCCAATATAATTGATTTTCTATTTTGTTTATTCTCTTCTTGAGTATTTTTCTCGTTTTTTTCTACACTAATTTGTCTGTTTTCTTTTTGACTTTCTTTTCTGCTTTCAAATTCATCTACTATTATAAAGAAAGCTGTTAATATTAATAGTGCTGCAACTGATGTATATTGTATTAATAATAATAATGTTGTATAAAACACTCCTGCAAATACTATGTACATTATAATTGATACTGAATTTTTATGTTTTTTTAGTATTCTATTTCCTATTATTGTAAAACAAATAAATTGCATACTAAGTAAAAAAATTGTGTGCCAGTTTATCTGTGGAATAATTCTAAATAGCATACTTAATAACATACATATAAACGGATGTATATATATTCCGTGGATATTATATGTTCCATCTAGCCCGGAATATAAATTATATATAATAAAATCGTCAACTTGTTCATATTTAATGTCGAACATAATATTTACTAAAGCAAAAATTATTAAATTAATTAAAATAACAATAAATAGATTACTATTTTTAAATCTTTTAAGCTTTTCTAACATCGCTTCACCTTTCAATGAACTTTAGGGACGTTCCTTAAAGTTCATTTTTTGTTTTTTAATTATCAAAATTTTTACGACTTTCTTATTTTGAACTTTAAGGAACGTCCCTAAAGTTCAAAATTCATATCCTAAATGTTTATACGCTGGTGGTAATACTTGCCTTCCTCTTAGTGTTCTTGCAATGAAACCTATTTGTATTAGATATGGCTCATATACATCTTCTATAGTGTCTATTTCTTCTCCAACTGTTGCCGCTAAAGCTTCTATCCCCACAGGTCTTCCGTTATATTGCACTATCATTGTTTCTAATAGTTTTCTGTCTATTTCATCTAGCCCTAATTCGTCAATTTCCAATTGATTTAATGCGTGTTTTGCAATTTTTAAATCTATGTTTCCGTCTCCTAAGACAATTGCATAGTCTCTAACTCTTTTTAATAAACGGTTTGCAATTCTTGGTGTTCCCCTTGATCGCCTTGCGATTTCTTTTGCCGCTTCTTCTTCTATTTCTATTTCTAATATTTTGCTTGAACGTTTTATAATAGTTGCTAAGTCTTTTACAGAATATAATTCTAGCCTATGTACTATTCCAAAACGATCACGAAGTGGTGTGGTTAGAGAGCCTGCTTTTGTAGTGGCTCCAATTAGAGTAAATTTTGGTAAGTCTAATCTTATTGATCTAGCACTTGGTCCTTTTCCTATCATAATATCTAAAGTAAAATCTTCTAATGCAGGATATAATATTTCTTCTACACTTTTACTTAATCGATGTATTTCATCAATAAATAATACATCAAATTCTGATAAATTTGTAAGTAAACCTGCTAAATCCCCTGGTTTTTCAATTGCTGGTCCTGAGGTTATTTTTATGTTAGAGTGCATTTCATTTGCAATGATATTTGATAATGTTGTTTTTCCGAAGTCCAGGAGGTCCATATAGCAAGCAATGGTCTAATGGTTCTCCCCTTTTTTTAGCTGATTCTATATATATTTTCATATTTTCTTTTATTTTATTTTGTCCTATATATTCTTCTAAAGTTGATGGTCTAAGTGTTTTTTCTAATCTTTCTTCTTGTTTATTCTCTAATTCTGGATTTATTATTCTTTCTTCCTCCATATTTTTAACATCCTTCGTATTAATTTTAGGTTTTAAGGCTTTCCTATTGCCTTTTTTCTAATAGGTTATTTATACTAACCGAATTTGAAATATTTAGTTCTGTTTGCATTTCTTCATAATATCTATCTAGAACTTCTTTAATCTCAGGTTCTGAAGTCTTTAAAAACTCTAAATCTATTTTTTTCCCTGTTTTTATTTCATACCAATTTTCGTCATAATAGTAACTATTTCCAATTATCCTTCCATTGTTTAATGCTACAAATTCCTTGCTTGTAAATATATTTGTTCCTAAAGAGAATCCATCTTCTATTCCTGATAGATATGTTAAAGTTGGTTTTATGTCTAATTTACTTGTTGTTTTTTCTATTTTTATATTTTTTATGCCTGGTATTTTTAGTCCAGCTATCACTCTTGTATAATTTAATCTGATTTCTATGTCATTTATGTTAGGAGTTGTAGCTTTTAAAAATTCTATCATCTCTTCATTATACATATTCAATCCATTATGGTCTCCAAAGAGTATAATCATTGTATCGTCATATAAACCTGCTTTTTTTAATCCTTCCATAAAAATACCAAATGCATAATCTGCATAATTTACTGCTTCTAAATAATTTCCAAAATATGTTCCTTTGTATTTTCCAACATCAATTGATATTTTACTTCTATCTTGTAATCCTTCTAATTCATATGGTGTATGTGAAGATGCTGCTACAATAAATGATAAGAAAGGTTCTCCTAAGTTCGTTAGTTTTTCTATCGCTTGATTATATACAATTTCGTCTGATAAAAATCCATTTATATATTCTGTTTCTTGAAATTTATCTTTTAATGCTATATTGTTTACGCCTAATCTACTATAAACATTTCCTCTGTTCCAAAAATATGCATCATTTCCGTGCATATAAGATGTGTCATATCCAGCTTCATTGTATAATTTAAAGATATCGTCATATGTGTTGGTATAATATCTACTAAATGACATCCCATTTTCCATTGGGTATATGGATGTGATTGCTGAATGTTCTGAATCTGCTGTTGTTGAATAGCTTTGCATATGCATATTACTTATTTCTATATTTTCCGATAAGAATTTATTTAAATTTGGAGTAATTGGTTTTCCGTTAATTTCTTTATGTAATACAAATTCTTGCAAAGATTCTAATTGTGTTATTATAATGTTTTTGTCTTTTGCAATTCCTGCAAAATCATAATTTTCTCTACCATATTTTTCTTGATATTCTTCTTTTAAGTTTTGATAATCTTTTATCATATCATTATATCTTTGGTACTTTGCTTGATTTTTGATATTTAATGCGCTTTGTAAATCATAAATATGATATCCAAATATACTAGATTCTCTTATTTGCATATCTTTGTTGTAAGATTTATCTTTACCTTTTTCCACATATTTTACTCCGATTATGCAAAAATATAATTATCCCAATTATTCCAATTAGGCATTTAGATATAAGCTCTTTTCTATTCTTTTTTTCTTTTTTACTAATTTTAATTACTTTTGTAAGTAACAATATCACAATTATTATTATGTCTATAAAATATAATATGTGTTTTAGTTCTATTAGCATTGGTAAAGTACTTAGTATTTCTTCTCCATATTGAATGTTAGTGATTTGTGCTATTGATAAAACATTATTTGAATAAGTATAATAACAATTATCGAAAAATAACAATATACTTATTAAAAAATCTATTATTATTCCCAATGTGCCTCTTAATCTATTTGGTAACACACATAAAAAACAAACAATTACTGCAATAAAACTGAAACTTCCTATTATTGTTATAAAAGGCAATGATTCTGATTGTGCTATAGTATTTTGATAAAAGAATATTGTTTTTGCAAGTAACAAAATTCCTAATATTATGATAAACCAAATCGAGTTTACTAATTTATTTATAAATGCTTTTAAATTATTTTTTATTTTTCCTATGTTTATTTTATTTTTCTGCCATATGTTTTTAAAGTCCTTTTCCACTTATTTGCTCCCTATTTTATATCTTATTTATAAATTCTTCTATTATTTGTACAATCTTATAATTTTTATTATTACTTTCGTATTTTACTGGTATAAAGTCAGATATTCTTAATATTGCTTCTTCTAGTTCTTCTACCTCATTTAATCCTATAATATAACCTTTTTTACTAAATGATTCTATTATCTGTTTTTGATGGTCATTAATATGTTCTTGGTATTTATGAAGCCTTGGAACTGCTATTACTTTTTTTCCTTTTTTTATTGAACTTATTATTGAACCTACTCCTCCGTGTGTAATAATTAAGTCTGCATTTTCTTGGTAACGTTCTAATTCTTCTCCTGGAATAAGATCAAATATTTGCATATTTTTAGATTCATATTTTGTGTAGCCTGCTTGTACTAATACTCTTTCTTGTATAATACCTTTATTAATTAATTCGTCTAATTTCTCTAATAATCGGTGAAAACTATTATTTTGTGTTCCTAATAAAACTAATATCATTTATAAATTGATCCTCCATATACAGCTTTCGGATATAATTTTAGCATTTCTTCCCATTGCACAATAAATAAATCTGCAATTGGATATATTAGCCTTCCTGTAGCTGTTTTTTTATTTCTATTTGCATATGTTTCTATATAAATTATTTTACTGCCAAATATTTTTCCTAGATAACACATAGGTCCTGCTGTATGTGTTCCTGTTGTTATAATTACTTCTGGTCTTAATTTTAAATAATAATATATTGTTTTTAAACATAAATAAAAATACTTAAAAATATATGTTAATAGTTTTGACCTTGTTCCATATGGTAGATATGAAATTTTATCTCCATATTTTATTTTTAGGGCCTTACTTGATTTGTCTTTTTCTGTAATTATATGATATTCATATTTTTCAAAAAGGCAAGACAATTGCAACAATTCGTTTAAATGTCCCCCTGTACTGGAAATAAATAGTACCTTTTTTTTCATTTTCAACACTTCTCTTTTTACATTTTTCCTTTCGTTATTATATCTTTTTTTTTGCTTAATGTCTAGTAAATATTTAGTCTTTTTGATTGAAACAACTATATTTGGAGGTACTGCGCTCCTGAGTTAATTTTATAGATTATTCTAAAATGTTGATATATAAATATTTTTAAGTGTATTATTAAAAGACCATATGAAAAACTTTCAATTGGTCTTTTGGCTTTATTTTTACATAATTTAGTTATACTTTTAACTTTTTAAGCTCTTGGATGTGCTTTTTTATATATATCTTTTAAGCCTTCATCTTGGAATTGCATATATACTTGTGTTGAAGAAATATCTGAATGTCCAAGCATTGTTTGTATTGCTTTTAAATCTGCTCCGTTTTGCAAAAGGTGTGTCGCAAAAGAATGTCTTAAAACATGTGGTGTAATATCTTTTGTAATATGCGCTTGCTCTTTATAGTATTTTATAATTTTCCAAAAACCTTGTCTTGTTAGTCTACTTCCATTTATGTTTACAAATAGCGCTTTTTCATTTTCGTCTTTAATTAATACATCTCTTGCTTCTTCGATATATTCTTTTAAAGCTTTTAATGACATTGTTCCTAGTGGTATATTTCTTTCTTTAACTCTTGTTCTACAAGTTACATATCCTTCTTCTAAATTCACATCTTCTATATTTAATGAAATAATTTCTGTTACTCTCATTCCTGTTGCATAAGCAAATTCTAACATTGCTTTATCACGAGTACCTTTTAAATCAACATCTTTTGGCTGTTCTAATAGTAATTCTACTTCTTTTGCTGTTAATACATTTGGTACTCTTTTTTCTATTTTAGGAGATTGTACATTTGCTGTTGGATCTACTTTTATCTTTTTTCTTTTTAACACAAATTGATAGAATGATCTTATAGATGCTATACATCTAGATATACTAGATGGTTTTTTTCCATCTTCTTGCATTTCTCTTATGTAATCTTTAATATCTTCTTCTTTTACGCGGTTATAATGAATTTCACAAGCTTCTAAATATCTTTTAAATTGTTTTAAGTCTCTTCGGTATGATTGTAATGTATTTTCAGATAATTTTTTTTCATTTTATAAAAAAAAAAAAAAGTATTTTAAT
>CALXCC010000018.1 GCA_944386705.1 uncultured Clostridia bacterium
TTTAACCGTTATGACAGTTGGAAATTATACTTTTGGAAAACCTGCTAAAATTACTGTAAATACTTATACAGGAAAAAGTGGAATTGTAAATATAGAACGAGAAGTTGAAATTTCTGGTCCTTCCCATTCAAAAGGAGTTTTAATTTTAACAGGTTATTTAGGTGAAATGTTTGCACAAGATATACCTTTATGTTTAACTGCTAGTATTTGTTTTGAACAATTATATAATGGTGTTGATGGTGATAGTGCATCTAGTACTGAATTATATGGATTACTTTCTAGTCTGTCTGGTATTCCAATTAATCAATCTATTGCAGTTACTGGTTCTGTTAACCAAAAAGGCCAAATTCAACCAATTGGTGGCGTTAATGAAAAAATCGAGGGATATTTCCAAGTTTGTAAAGTACGTGGATTAGATGGTTCTCATGGTGTTATGATTCCTGTTCAAAATGTAGATAATTTGCAATTATCTGATGAAATTATTGAAGCTGTTAAAGATAAGAAATTTCATATTTATTCTATTTCTACAATTGAGGAAGGTATTGAAATTTTAACTGGTGTACCTGCTGGTAAAAAAGATAAAGATGATCATTTCCCTGCTGGTACTATAAATTACCTAGTTTATGAAAAACTTAAAAAATATGCCAAAATTAATAATGAAAAATAATCTTAAAAATATATAAAGACGAAAAGTAGATTTTAATCTTGCTTTTCGTCTTTTATAAAAAACTTTCCTAAGTGTTTATAACAAAAAAATTTTATTAGTCTATATCTTTTTTTAATTTAAAATATATTTTCTAAATTGAAGTCATATTTATCTTGAATATGTTTTAATACAAATATACTTTTATCTAATTCTCCAATAGCATCTGCATATTCTTCAGTTTCAATAAAACTATTCATCTCTATAAAATTGGTATTTACTTTTTCTAATTCATCATGTTCAATAAAATATGCCAATTTTTTATATCTTGATTTCCAATCATTATTTGTTTTTTCTTTTTTCTCGTTTATTTTTGAACTAATTTCTTCTTTTTCTTTAATACCGATTTTCTCATTTTTATTACCTAATTCTGTGCTTAAGTTTTCTCTTAATTCCTGCAAATTTTTAGACGTTTCTTCTACCGATTTTAGAGTATATTTTTGAGTTATTATATTTCCTATAACAATGGCTAATACAATTACAATGCAAATTATTGCTTCTTTCTTCATTTACCTCCTCCTTGTGCTTACTTTTTTATATTTTACTACTCTTTTTTCTGGCAAAAAAATTGGCCTTTTCCATCTATTGTTACAATTAGTGCTTCTTCTGGTCTCATATTAAATTTTTCTACTTGTTTTTTTAACCAGTTATAATTCTTACCAATTGCTTGTAAATTTTTACTCATTATTTTTCCATCTATTACTAAATCATATGGAATTCCCTCATATTCAGGCACAATATTAAAATCTTGTGGTATTGTATTTCTTTTTTCTGGCTTTTGAATTACTGTTACTTGTCCGACTTGTTTCTAATATTGCATATTCTACATCTCCTAAGTTTACTACATTATTTCCTCTTAATCTTTCTTCTAATTCATTTATTGTAAATCTTTCTTTTTTTAGAGCTTCCTCATTTATTTTTCCTCTATATATTAAAATTGACGGTTTTCCACAGATAATTTCTCTTGCTTTTAAACTTTTTAAATTTAGTACGGAAATTATCAAATGCATAACTAGAAGTCCTAATATTGGCACAATTCCATTAAATATTGGTATTCCAGTATCAGTCATTGGAATAGATGCTAAATCTGCTATCATTATCGAAATTGCTAGTTCAAATGGTTGCAATTGTCCTATTTCTCTTTTTCCCATTAATCTCATTACAATTAGAACCACTATGTATAACATAATTGCTCTGAAAAAAGTTACTAACATTAAATTTACACCTGCTTTTATATTCAATTTATATTTTTTATTATTTTTAACAAATTTTAACTATTCTATTCAATTTTTTTAGTATAAATATTTTATTTTTGTAAATAATAACTTTAGAACCTTTAAAATTTGCATTATGAATTTTAAAACTAAAGGAGGTCAAAACTTATGTCAAACGTTCAAGGAACTCATGCAAAAAGTGGAGCATCTAGTATGTGGCAAATTGTTGGTAGAATGATTGCTGCTGCTGTTGTTTTAGCAATTACTGCATTTTTTACACCTGGATTTACGATTAATAATATATGGACTTTAGCTATTGCTACTGTTGTTTTATCTGTTATAGATTATTTAGTTATAAAGTTTACTGGTTTACATGCTAGTCCATTTGGTAAAGGTTTTGTAGGATTTGCATTAGCAGCTATTACTTTATATGTTACCCAATTTTTTGTAGCTGGTTATTCTATTTCTTGGATGGCTGCAATTATAGGGGCTTTAATCTATGGTGTTGTTGACTATTTTATCCCTGGAAATCAACAAATGTAGTAATTGAAAAAGAGAGATATCCTATTTTTAAGATATCTCTTTATTTATAATAATTTTTTATTTTGTTAAATTAATAACTGTTACCATTTAGTAACAACTTCATTTTTATTTTTGTAGATACTATTTTTAGGCACAACACCTCTTACAGAAGACAATGGATAAATGTTAGTATTCTTTCCAATTATACTGCCTGGATTTAAAACTGTACCACAACCAATTTCTACTTCATCACCTAGCATTGCTCCAAATTTCTTTATTCCTGTTTTAATTTGTTCTTTTCCGTTTTTTATAACTACTAATTTTTTATCAGATTTTACATTTGATGTAATAGATCCAGCTCCCATATGAGATTTGTAACCTAAAATTGAATCTCCTACATAATTATAATGTGGAACTTGAACTTTGTTAAATAAAATAACATTTTTTAATTCTGTAGAGTTTCCAACAACTGCACCATTGCCCACAATTGCTTTACCACGAATAAATGCACAATGTCTTATTTCTGCACCTTCTCCTATAATTGCTGGTCCATTTATATATGCTGTAGGTGCTACTTTTGCTGATTTTGCAATCCATACGTCTTCACCTTTTTTTTCGTATTTTTCTGGATCTAATTTATTTCCAATTTCTACAATAAAGTCTGCAATTTTAGGTAATGCTTCCCAAGGATATGTTACACTTTCTAATAATTCTTTTGCAATTGTTTCTTCTAAATTATATAATTCTTTAATTTCGCATTCTTTCATTTTATTTAACCCCTTCTTTCCCAATATTTTTCATATAGTTCTTTTGCTGTTCTAGGGCTATCCACTCCTTCTTTGTTTTTCACAGGAGCAAAATCATCTTCTCTTTTTCCTCTTAAGATAGCTATATCATCGAAAAATTCAAAAGCATCAAATATAAATGACTCGAATTTATAAGAATTTGGTTGTGTTGGAATTATTTCTTTTCCATCTTCATTTACATATGAGTTTTTCTTAAAGGCACTATGATACTTTAATGGTTCTTTACTAATTTTTTCAATGGCTTCTATTGTATATAAATTGCACATAATATGTGACTCTCCATATTTTAATTCTCCATTATTGTCCACTTCTTCTGCCATTTTTTCTGGTAGTTCAATATATTCTATTACTTTAGGGTGGTTATTCATTTTGCAAAATACTCCTACTTTTTCATGAGGATTTGCTTTTACAACTGATTTAGATGCAATTTGAACACCTTGTGAAATTGCTATTCCTAATAATGTAACATCTGCCATTTTTAATAATACATTATCTACACCACCAATAAAAATCCATTTAATTCCTTTTTCCTTCATATCTGCCAAGGCTCCACTTTCTCTTAGTGAAGAATATGTTCCACCATTTCCGTCTGATGCTTCTTTTATTTTTAAATCTTTACCAATTAAAAGTTTTCCTTCTTGATCTACTAATGGTATTTCACTTTGCATAAATATTGTTACTTTTTCTTTGTCATATCCAAAAAAATTATGCTTTTCTAAAAATTCTACTGTTTGTTTGTTATTTTCTTTGCTTGTCATTATATACCAAGGAATTGTTGTTCCATATTTTTGGCTTGCTTCTTTTAAATTATCTATTAAAATTTCAAAAAGATATTTTCCTTTTCCATATACATCTAATTTGAATGTTCCTTTTGGCCCAGTGTGTCCCAGCCTCGTTCCTTGACCACCTGCCATAGTAACTACTGCATATTCTCCATTTTTTATAACTTTTTCTCCTAAACTATTAAACTCCTCTAGTTCTTGTTTTGTTAATTTTTCTTTATCTAAATAAGGTATCCCTTCTATTTTGTTCTCTTTAATCTCTATTTCCTTTTTGGTATTTTCATAAAGTTCCATTATTTGTTGAAAATCGATTTTACTAATTTGTTCTATTAATTCTTGTTTCTTTACATCATCTATTTTATTTAATAATTTAACAATATGATTTTGATTATAACTTTCCAGCAACTCTATGGTTTCTTGCATTTTATCCATTTCTGCTTCATCCCTTTCATATCTTATTTATATATTATATGATATGTTTTTTAACAGTGCCATTTTATCATATCTACTTTTCTTTCGCAAGTTTTTTATAAAACTTGTCATATTCTAAAAATTTTCTCAATATATATTAACTAAAGTTATTTAAGTAGTACAAACATTTTCTTAACTATTGAAGGAGGTATATAGATGGAAAATACAAGATTGTATCAAGACATCGCAAAAAGGACAGATGGTGATATCTACGTTGGCGTAGTTGGCCCTGTAAGAACTGGTAAATCTACTTTTATTAAGAAATTTATGAATTTATTAGTTATTCCTAATATTGATAATGAGTACAAAAAAGAAAGAGCTAAAGATGAACTACCACAAAGTGCTGGTGGAAAAACAATTATGACTACTGAGCCTAAATTTATTCCAAATGAGGCCATTGAAATTACTTTAGATAACAATTTAAAATTTAAAACTAGACTAGTTGATTGTGTTGGCTATTTAGTTGATAATGCAATTGGTTACCTAGAAGATGATATGCCAAGAATGGTTAAAACTCCATGGTCTGAAGAAGAAATTCCTTTTGAAACTGCTGCTGAAATAGGCACTAAAAAAGTAATTGAAGAGCATTCTACAATAGGAATTTTAGTTACAACAGATGGTACTATTACAGATATTCCAAGAGAAGATTATATAAAAGCTGAAGAACGAGTTGTATCTGAACTAAGGGATTTAAATAAGCCTTTTGTTATTCTTTTAAACTCCGCTGAACCAAATAGTAATTATACTAGAGAACTTGCTAAAACTTTAAGTGAAAAATATAAAACTTCTGTAATTCCTATGAGTTGTGAAAATTTATCTATTGAAGATATAAATAACATATTCTCAAAAGTTTTATATGAATTTCCTGCTTACCAAGTAAAAATCAAATTTCCTAAATGGATAGACGGTTTAAATTTATCACATCCTTTAAAAGCTAAGCTATATCAAGAAGTTAAAGATGCTATACAACAAATTAATGTTTTAAAAGATGTATCTACTTGCATTAGCTCTATTAAAGAAACAGACATTATTGCCCGAACTGAAATTAGTGATATTCAATTAGGTTCTCGGAAATGTAACACTAGAAATCACTTTAAAAGAAGAATTATTTTATCAGGTACTTACTGAAATCACTGGTGTTGATATAACAAACGAAGGCGATCTATTCCACACCATTTCTGAACTTGCAATTACTAAAAAGAAATATGATAAAATTGCTTATGCTTTAGATGATGTAGAACGTAAAGGTTATGGAATTGTTACACCATCTATAGATGAATTAATTTTAGAAGAACCTGAAATGGTAAAACAAGGTTCTAGGTTTGGTGTTAAACTAAAAGCTACAGCTCCTTCAATCCACTTAATTCGCACAAATGTTGAAACCGAGGTTTCTCCTATTGTTGGATCAGAAAAACAATCTGAAGAATTAGTTAACTATTTACTTTCTGAATTTGAAAGTGACCCTACAAAAATTTGGGAATCAAATATTTTTGGAAAAAGCTTACACGAGCTTGTTAATGAAGGCTTACAAACTAAACTTGCTAAAATGCCAGAAGATGCTCAAATTAAGTTGCAAGAAACTTTAGAAAGAATTGTTAACGAAGGTAGTGGCGGACTTATTTGTATAATTTTATAGTACTAATTTCATAAAAATAAAAATCTAGCTTAAAATCATCTACATTTTGATTATAAGTTAGATTTTTATTATTTTGCTTAATATTAGTTCAAACTAGGATATTCAAATATCTTCCCATCAGGTGTAAATTGTCCACTTGGAATATGGTCTTTTGAAAAAGTAGCACCATCTTTTAGAAAATATTTATATTTAGAAGCATTATTTAAGCTACCTCCACCTACAATAACTGGATCGTCCCATGTTGCATCTATTGCATACCATCTACTATCTAATTGAACATAATTCCAAGCATGATTTTCTGTTTCTCCATTTGAATTAGTCGCTTCTCCTATTACCACTACACAAGGAATTTCTAAAGCATCCATTAAATACTTAAAAGAACGAGCATATCCTTCACATACAGCCACATTATTAACTAAAGCTCCATATATATTATATATATGTGGCCTTGATATACTTTCGTCATAACTTATATTGTCTACTAAATAGTCATGTACCATTTTTATATTGTCTAATGTATCTTTACTTCTTTTTGAAAGTATTTCATTTTTCTTTTTTTCTATTTCTTGTATTGCTAAATCCACTTGGGCTTTAGAAGAAAATTCGTCAATTAAATAATTATCTTCATTTTTATTGCTAATATACACATTATATGTATTTCCCCTTATACTAGTTGTAGTCTCTATATTTAAATACATTTTATTAGGATTTAAATAAAACACATCTGGATTATCATAAGTATATGCTTCAATTGCAGATTGATAATAATATCCTAACTTTTCTTGCCCATTTTCTTGTTCTAAAACAGAATAAAATTCATTCCCAAAATTTACTACATATGTTCCTGTTTTCATATTTTCTTTGTTAATTTCCATTGCTCTATATATTGTTTTAGATTGTTCTTCTAGTTGATTATAAAAATATTTATCAACATTTACTTGATTATAATTTAAATTTTGATTAGGATCTTCGATTTCCGAAAATAGATTGTTTGTTGAATTTTCTGTTTTTTCAGTATTCTTGTTGTTTGTTGTTTCGTCTGAAAATACAGTTTGAAAATTTTCTGGCTCTCTTGCTTCTTTTAAACTTACTATCTCTTTCCAAATAATATTTCCAAATATACACAATATAGCTATAATTAAAATAATTACAATAGTCATAATAACTGTTGCTAATTTTTTCATTATATTTTTCTCCTTTTTCATTGTTATTTCTATTATAACATTTTTTTATCTTTTAAACTAGTATATTTAATCCTTTTTTTAGAAATACTATAAAAAAATGTTATTGTTTAGTCCAATACAAAAATGATTTGTTCAAAAGGTGATATATAAATCAAAAGCACCAAAGAATGTTAATTTTATAGACTAAAAAATCAAAAAATAGTTAGGAGATTTTTATGGATTTTAAAAAAACATTATCTAATTTATTTTCTTACACTCCACCAAAAACTTATGATTTTGAACTTCCTAAAAATGATAATTCACAAACTAATTCTTCATATCAAGATAGTGATTCTAATAAAAAAAATAACAAACTTTCTAATAATATTGTTAATAATTCCGATACTGATAACGTAAATATTTTTCCAAGCTTAAGAATAAATCTTGAATATATGAAAACTAAATATAATCTTCTTATTAATAGTGACATTGTACTTCGTGAATTCACATTAAATGCTCGTGGTAAACAATATAACGCTTTTTTGGTTTATATAGATGGTATGGTTAATTCGCAAATTATGGATGACTTCATTTTGAAGCCTTTAATGCTTAGAAACAAAAATAATTTATATGATGGTTCACAAAATAAAGTTGTAGCAGAAGCTGTTTCAAATAATATTACTGTTAGAAAAATTAAAAAATTTGATTTAGCTAGTTATTTAAATGATTGTTTAATGCCTCAAAACTCTGTTAAAAAAATCACATCTTTTGATAAAGCCGCAAATGGCATTAATTCACGGTAATTGTGTCTTATTTGTAGATACTTTAGCTTTAGCTTTTGATATAGAAGTTAAAGGTTTTATGCAACGAAGTGTTGACTCTCCAAATAACGAAATCGTAATTAAAGGTCCTCATGAAGCATTTGTTGAAAATATAAGAACTAATACCTCTTTAATAAGAAGAATAGTTAATAATGAAAATTTAATTATTGAAAATCTAGAAATTGGGAAAATAACGAAAACTAAATGTGCTGTTTGTTATATACAAAACATAACAAATCCAGATTTGGTAAACGAAGTAAAATATAGATTAAATAATTTAGAAGTTGATTCTTTACTTTCAGCAGGTGAGTTAGAACAGTTAGTTGTCGATTCAAATATTCTAGGAATTCCACAAGTTCTATCTACCGAAAGACCAGATAAAGCTACAAGATATTTACTTCGTGGTAGAGTTGTGGTTATTGTTAATGGTACTCCTTATGGTATTATTATGCCTGCCATATTAGTTGATTTTCTAACTTCTTCAGAGGATAGCAACTTAAAAGTAGAATTTGGTAATTTCTTACGTGGCTTAAGAATGCTTGCCGCTTTTATAACATTATTACTTCCTGGTTTATATGTTGCAATTACAAGCTTTCATCAGGAAATACTTCCAACTAGCTTGTTATACTCTATTTTGGCTTCAAGAGAAAGTGTTCCATTTCCTATTATTTTAGAAATTTTACTTATGGAAATATCTTTCGAATTAATTCGTGAAGCTGGTTTAAGAGTTCCTTCTCCTGTTGGTCCAACTATTGGTATTGTTGGAGCTTTAGTTTTGGGGCAAGCTGCAGTTAGTGCTGGAATTGTAAGCCAAATTTTAATTATTGTTGTTGCAATTACTGGTATTGCTTCATTCGCCATTCCAGATTTTTCATTTGGATTCCATTTAAGATATTTCCGCTTTCTTTTCATATTACTTGGATTTATGGCTGGATTTTTAGGAATTGGACTTGGACTATTTGTATACATTTCCATACTTTGTAGTATAAAATCTTTTGGTGTTTCTTTTACTTCTCCTTATGCACCTGCAAGTAGTTCTAAAGGAAATGGTTATCTGTTACCTCCTATTTGGAAACGTGAATATAGAGCTCCTTTTATGGATACTAAAAGACCTAAAACCCAAGAAAAAATTTCAATGAAATGGAAGTATAAATAGAAAGAGAGGTAGTCTTATGCTAAAGTCAAAAATAGGTAATTTAGAAGCAATTATGCTAATTCTTACTATAGTAGTAGTTCACACTATTTTGTCTTTACCTACTGATATTTTAAAAACTTATAAATCTTCTAGTCTTTTGAATATCCTTTATGTCGGCATAATTGCTATTATTTTTGCTTATTTAATTTTTAAATTATTTAAGAATTTTCCTGGTTGTGATATTATTGATATTTCAGAATATATAGGTGGAAAGGGTTTTAAAAATATAGTTGGAGTAATTTTTATTTCTTACTTTATTATAAGCTCTAGTATACTTCTTCGCAATTTTTGTGAAACTTTAAAAATAATATACTATCCTATGACAAATATTTACTTTATTATTGCTCTTTTTGTTATTGCTGTTTGTGTAGCAAATCATTTAGATTTTAGTGCTACTTTTAAAGCTAATTCAATTTTTTTACCACTTGCATTAGCTAGTATTTTGTTTTTATTTTTTGCAAATATCAATAAATTTGTACCACAAAAAATCTTTCCTATCTTAGGTGAGCGGATTTTTTCAAACTTTTGTGATAGGGATTACTAATCTTGCTTCATTTGGTGGTATTGCTTATTTGTATTTTCTTCCACCAATGTTAGAGGATTCTAAAAACTTTAAGAAAATTGCAGTTACTTCAATTGGAATTACAACATTATATTTGTTATTAAGTGTTGGTTGCTTACTTTTTATGTTTTCTTTCTTTTTTGAATCTCAGGAAATTTCTCCTTTATATAATGCTTCTAGATATTTAGAGTTTGGAGATTTTTTCCAAAGACTAGAGTCCATCTTTTTGCTTATCTGGATTTTAGTTTTTGCTTGCTATTTAAGTATTGTTAGTAAATTTTCAATGAATATATTTAAAAAAATTACTAATATTGAAACTAAAAAACCTTTAATTAATATATTTGGACTATTAATATTTGCAATTGCTTTAGTACCTAAAAATTTAGCCATATCTCAATATTTTGAAAGTAATATATATCCTTATTTAGTTTTGGGAATTGTTTTTTTCTTAAGTTTTGGAATTTTAATTTTTGCTAATTTATTAATAAGAAAATCAAAAGCTTTAATTGCTAAAGATTCTTACCGAAAGGAGACTTATAATGAAACGAGTTCTTAGGAATTTATTTATCATTTTACTTATTGTTATATTTATAATAGCTTTTTCTGGCTCCTATTTAGCTCTTAGTCTTGATAATTTAGTATATGTTTTAGCAATTGCAATTGATACTTCTTCTACTAATAAGCTTGAAGTAAGTTTTCAATTTTCTACTCCTGTTAATGCTGAATCTATTTCAAGTGAATCTCAAAAATCTATAATAAATACTGTAACTGTTTCTTCTTTAAGTAATGCAATAAACTTAGTCAATGGTTATCTTGGTAAACAACTTAATTTATCCCATTGTAAAGTGATAATCTTTTCAGAAGAGCTAGCAAGCCAAGGAATTTCAGATGAAATATATACTTTAATTAATGATACTCAAGTAAGACCTTCTTCTAATATAATTATTAGTAAATGTAATGCAAAATACTACTTAGAACAAACAAAACCAGAACTTGAAAATCTTATTTCTAAATACTACGAAAACTTTACTAAATCAAGTCCTTATACAGGATATATGCCAAATGCTACAATTGGTAACTTTTTTAATAATTTAATTTGTAAAACTTGCGAACCTTATGCCATATTAGGTGGTGTTAATACTTCTGCTAGCGAACAAGAAAATAATAGTTCTATTGATTCACAAAAAGATTATATGATAAAAGCAAACGAATCTTCTATTCAGGGGAAAAATAATGCTGAAAACATAGGTGTTGCAGTATTTAAAGGTGATAGAATAATTGGCGAATTAAATGCATTAGAAACAATCGCTTTTTTAAACTTTAGGAATAAACTTGAACGATTCCTTGTTTCTGTTCCAGACCCAGAAAATAAAAATTCTTATTTAGATATTTACGTATCTCCGTCAGAAAATGTTAAAGTAGATGTTGACACATCTACACAATCTCCATATATAAAAATAGATTTTAACTTTACAGCAAGAATATATTCTATGTCAGATAATGCCAAATATCTAACTAATGATGTTTTAGAATCTATTTCTAATTCTTGCAACAATTACTTAGAATCTGTATTTTCAGACTATCTTTATAAAACATCAAAAGAATTTGGTTCTGATATAAATGGTTTTGGTAATTATGCTCTAGGTAATTTCCTAACTCGTCAAGAATTTGTGGACTACAACTGGCTTGAAAATTATAAAAATGCATTTTTTGATGTTCATATAGACACATCTGTAAAATCAGGAATGTTAATTAATGAAGCTAAAGAGAGCTAAAAAAAGGAGGTTTTATGAATATTTATAATGTGGTTTTTTTGGTTCTTTCTATTTTTATTTTATTAAAAACACTAGGGTATGCCTTCTATGAAATAAGAGAATTAAAAAATAAATCTGGTGGGATAACTATTATTTTTATATCCATTTTTATTGTTATTTTTGCCAATATTATACTTTTTCTGCGCTAAAAAATTAAGCGGACTTTAATGTCCGCTTTTTATTCTATTATTTCAAAATCTATTTGCCTTAATAGTTTATTAGCATTTATCACTCGTATTTTAACTTTATCTCCTATTTGGTAAGTTTTATTAGTTTTTTCTCCTATTAATCTCTTTCGCTCCTCGTCATATATAAAATATTCGTCCCCTAAGTTTTCAAATCGAATTAATCCTTCTACTGTATTTTCTAATTCTACAAACATACCAAATTGTGTAATAGAAGAAACAATTCCTTCGTATTCTTCTCCTATCTTTGATTCCATATATTCTGCTTTTTTAAGGTCTTCGGCTTCTCTTTCTACTTTTGTTGCTACTTTTTCTCTTTCTGAAGATGCTTCACTTCTATTTTCCGCTTCTAATTTATATTTTTCAATTTCCTTTTGGCTTAAGTCATAATTTTCTTCTAAATATTTTGATATTATCCTATGGATAAACAGATCAGGATATCTTCTAATTGGAGATGTAAAGTGACAATAATATTTACTTGCAATTCCAAAGTGACCTTTGTTTTCTGCTTCATATCTTGCAACCTTTAAAGTTCTTAATATCAATGTAGATATTACTTTTTCCTCTTCTTTTCCTTTTATTTCTTCTAATATTTTCGCAAATTCTTTCGGATAAATATTGTCATTATTTGCTTTTATTTTTAAACCAAAATTAAATAAAAATTTGTTTAATTCTTTTATTTTTTCTAAATCTGGTTCTTCATGTACACGATAAATAAACGGTGCATCTAACCAAAAGAATTTTTCTGCTATTGTTTCATTTGCTGTTAGCATAAATTGTTCTATTATTTCATTTGCAAATGTTGTTTCATATTTTGAAACATTTGTTACTTTTCCGTCTATATCTAAATCTATTTTACTTTCAGGAATATCTAAATTTAAATATCCATTTTCTAATCTTCTATTTTTTAGGATAATTGCTAATTCTTCCATATTTTTAAATTCTTGAATATATGGTTCGTATTTTTCTAATATCTCTTTATCTGTTCCAGCTAGGATTTTTTGAACATCTTTATAGCTCATTCTTTCCGTTACACAAATAATACCTTTATAAATCTCTGAAGAAATAACTTTTCCCTTTTTGTCTATCTCCATTACACAAGATAATGTAAATCTATCTTCTCCAGCATTTAAACTACAAATCCCATTTGATAATTCTCTTGGAAGCATTGGGATTACTCTTCCTAACATATAGATACTTGTTCCTCTTATTAATGCTTCTCTGTCTAATAAGCTATCTTCTTTTACATAGTAGCTTACATCTGCTATATGAACTTCTAGTTTATAATTACCATTTTCCAATTTTTCTACTCTTACTGCGTCATCTAAGTCTTTTGCATCTTCTCCATCTATTGTAAATATTATTCTATCTCTTGCATCTACTCTATTTGGAATATCTTTTTTGTCTACTTTATTTCCACATCGTTTTGCTTCTTCTACTACTGCTTCTGGAAATTTTGCTGGTAACTTATATTCTTTTATCAAAGAAAGCATATCTACACCAGCTTCATTTACATTTCCTAATACTTCTATTATTTTTCCTTCTGCTTTTTTATCTTTTTCAGGATATTTGGTGATTTTTACTAATACTTTATGATTGTTTCTTGCTTTTCCAAAGTTTTTCTTAGAAATGTATATGTCTGTTCCAAAATTTTTATCATCTGGTATTACAAACCCAAAAGTTTTATTATTTTGAAAAATTCCAACTATTGTGTTTTTTTCATGCTTTAGAATTTTAACAATTTTTCCTTCTGCTTTTTTTACTTTGTTTTTTTCTTCTATAATTTCTATTAATACTTCGTCTCCATTTAATGCATTTAAAGAGTTTTCTTTAGATATATATACTTCTTCCTCTTGCTCAGGTATTTTTACAAATCCAAATCCTTTTTGGTTTTTTCTGTAAAATCCTTCGTAATAGGTCTTTTCGCTTATTCTATATCTATTTTTTCTGTTTTTTTGAATTTTTAACTCTAACTCTAATTTGCCTATTATCTCTAAAAAATTGTTATATTCATTTTTAGGTACTCTCATTATCATAGCTATTTCTTTGGCTTTCATCGGGACATAATCTTCGTCCTTCATAAATTCTAAAATTTTCTGCTCTTTTTCTTCCATTCTTAAATAAAATCCTCCTATAATTTTATAATTTTGTTTATTTTTTATTATTTCCCTTTTGCTATATTGTTATTGTTTTTGACATTATATTTTTCTAAAACAAAAAGGCTAGTTTTTATGAAAAACTACCCCCCACTTTTGTTTATCTATGCCATATATAATATTCCTAAAGCAATTGTTAATACTGCAAATATTATTGATAAAATTACAGTCCATTTTTTTTGTTTTCCTTCTTTTGTTCTACTTTTATTTTTTTCGTAGAAATTATTTGTTGATGAGCCTGTAATTGTTGAAGATAAGCCCTCGTCTTCCTTGCTTTGTATTAATGTTAATATTATTAAAGCAAGTGCTATAACAAAATATATTACTATTAATATTCCTTTTACTATTTCCATAAAATGTTCCTCCTAATGGTTATTTCTCATAATTACTTTGGTATTGTACCATATATTTCCTAAAATTGCAAATGCTTTTTTGTATTTAATAAAAAACTTATTTATCATCCCTTAAAATACACCACGTACCCTTAGGCTCTGGTAAGTCTTTAAATGTCATTTCTTCTTTTGTTATTGGATGTTTTATTGTAAGTTCATATGCCCATAGTGATATTTGCTTTCCTCTACCTCTTTTACCATATTTTTGGTCTCCAAAAATACTATGTCCAGAATGTGATAATTGAACTCTAATTTGGTGATGCCTTCCGGTATGTAAATTTACTTTTACTAAACTCAAATTTTTTATTTCATTATATTTTAAAACCTCATAGTCAAGTCTTGCAAGTTTTGCATTTTTTTTATCTTTATTAACTACTCTGCTGATATTATTTCTTTCGTCTTTATATAAATAATCTTCTAAAGTACCTGTTTTTTCTTGAAACTTACCATCTACTACTGCTAAATACTTCTTTTTTAAATTTTTTTCTCTTATTTGGTTACTTAACCTAGATGCTGATTTAGAGGTTTTAGCAAAAATCATAATTCCACCAACTGGTCTATCTAATCTATGTACTAACCCTAGATATACATTACCTGGTTTATTATACTTTTCTTTAATATATTCTTTAACTAAAGTAAGCATATCCAAATCTTTTGTTTTATCTGCCTGTGATGGAATATTTGGCATCTTTTCTACTACTATAATATGATTATCTTCATAAATAACTTTTATATTCTGCATTTAATTCTCCCATCTACCATAAATTCCACATGGTAGTATTAATTTTGAATTTTCCATTGGTATTCCAATCTCTCCACATTCTACTTTTCCTTTATATTTTTTTCCTACTGTTATTCTTAAAATATTTTGTAACACTGTGCTTGAAATTCCTGTTGTGTAAGAGTTAATCAAGAAAAATAACGGATTATCTGATAATATTTTAGTACATAACTCTACTAAGTCATATATATTATTTTCAAACTGCCATACTTCTCCTTTTGCTCCTCTTCCATATGATGGCGGATCCATAATTATTGCATCATATTTATTTCCACGTCTTATTTCTCTATTTACAAATTTTACAACGTCATCTACTATAAATCTTACTGGTCTATCTTGTAATCCTGATGATGCTACATTTTCTTTTGCCCAAGTTGTCATTCCTTTAGAACTATCTACGTGGCACACTGATGCTCCTGCCGATAAACAAGCTACAGTTGCTCCTCCAGTATATGCAAATAAGTTTAATACTTTTATTTCTCTTTTTGAAGATTTTATTTTGTTTTTCATCCAATCCCAATTAACTGCTTGTTCTGGAAATAGTCCAGTATGTTTAAATCCCATTGGTTTTATATTAAATGTTAAATTTTTATAGTGTATTTGCCATTGTTTTGGCATTTTTTTATTAAATTCCCATGCTCCTCCTCCTGTTTTACTTCTATGGTATGTAGCATTTATTTCATTCCACTTTTTTGGGTAGCTTTTATCTTTCCATATAATTTGTGGATCTGGTCTAGATAAGATAACATCTCCCCATTTTTCTAGTTTTTGACCATCTGCCATATCTAAAATTTTATATTCTTTCCATTCATTTGCTAATTTCATATTTGCTTCGTAACTTATTTTTTGATATTAAAATAAGTTACTATTCCTCCTTTTATTAGAATAGTAACATTTTAACATATTTTTATATATTTTGCAAAATTTCTAAAAAACTGTATATCATTATTACGTTTAATATTGAAAAACTAAAAAAAGCAATAATTGTCGTTGTTATAAATTTGTGCGTTTTCATTTTTCTAAAAAATTTACTTATTAAACTTTGTTTTCTAATTACTAGCCTGTCCAATTTAGTATTGTATTTAACCTCATACCATTTTTCTTTTGCAATTTCCATTTAAATCCCCCTTAACGTTTTTATAATATATGTATATTCAAAGGGATATATTTTATTCTTGTTTTTTTAGAAATTCATCGCATTTTTTTCTATTTTTATCACTTTTCTTTTATGTTTTTACAAAGTCCTTATTTTTTCTAATATGTCTTTTGCTATTTTCTTTGTAATTCCTTTAACCTCTGTTAATTCTTCTATTGAAGCTTGTTTTATTTTTTCTACACTTCCAAACTGTTTTAATAAAGCCTTTTTCTTTACCTCTCCTATTCCAGAAATTTTATCTAATTCTGATTTTGTTATTTCTTTATCTCTTAATTTTCTATGGTAAGTAATTGCTGTATTATGAACTGTATCTTGAAATTTTGTAATTAAATTCATTAAATTTTGTGAAATTTCTAATTCATTTCTGTTTTCATCCATTAATGCTCTTGTTTGGTGTTTATCGTTTTTTACCATTCCAAATACAGGAATATTTAAATTATATTTTTCAATTGCTTTTTTAGTAGCTCGAATTTGTGTAATTCCCCCATCCGCAAAAATAACATCTGGTAATGTTCCAAATCCTCCTTTTGGATTTTCTATTGAATGTTTTAGTCTTCTTGTTATTACTTCTTCCATACACCTTGGGTCATCTTGCCCGTATACTGTTTTTATTTTAAACCTTCTTGATAAATTCTTTTTAATTGCGCCATCTTGCATAACACACATTCCTGCTACCATATATTCTCCAGATAGATTAGATATATCGTAAGTTTCTATTTTTCTTGGTAATTTATCCAAATTTAGAACTTCCTTTAATTCTAGTAAAATCTCACTTTTATCTTTTTCTTTATTTTCCAATGTTACTCTGCTATTCATCTCGGCCATTTCTACAAATCGTAGCTTTTCTCCTCTTTTTGGAGTTTTTATTTCCACTTTTTTACCTAAAATTGTGGATAACCATCCTTCAATTGCTTGTTTGTCTTCAATTTCTTCTCTCATCATAATTTTATTAGGAATATTTGGATTATCCATATAATATTGTTTAACAAATCCTGATAAAATTTCTTTGTCTTCCATATCTTTTAAATCTGTATAAAAATAGTGCTCTCTACCTACCATTTTGCTTCCACGCACAAAAAAGATTTCGATACAAACTTGTAGTTCAGATTTTGCAATTCCAATAACATCAATATTATTTTCTGAAATATTAGATACTTTTTGCTTTTCAGATACTCTTTGAATAGCCTGAATTCTATCTCTTAAGCTTGCTGCCTGCTCAAATTCAAGCCTTTTAGATGCCTCTTCCATTTGATTTTCTAATTCTTTTACTATTTTATCTATCTTTCCTTCTAATAAATCTATAATTTCATCAATTTGTTTTCTATATTCTTCTGGAGTCACATATCCCATACATGGTGCTAAACAACGGTTTATATGGTAATTTAAACATGGTCTCGTTCTTTCTTTCAAAGTTCTACATTGACGTATTTTATATCTCTGTTTAATAAAGTCAATCATCTCTTTAGCAGCTCCTGGATTTGCATATGGTCCAAAATATTTAGAACCATCATTTATTACTCTTCTTGTAATAAAAACTCCAGGATAATCAGATTTTAAATCAATTTTTATATAAGGATATGTTTTATCATCTTTTAATAAAACATTAAATTTAGGTCTGTTTTTCTTAATTAAATTACATTCTAAAATTAATGCTTCTGCCTCATTGTCTACTACAATGTATTCGAAATGATCAATTAAACTTACCATTTTCTCTATTCTTGCTGTTTTATTTGTTTTTCTAAAATATTGTCTTACTCTATTTTTTAGAGAAATAGCTTTTCCTACATAAATAATGGTGTCTTCTTTATCTCTCATAACATAGACACCAGGCTTATTTGGTAATTTTTTTAATTCTTCTTCGATATTAAACATTTCCTTATCACCTGACAAAAATTATAGCATATTTGCACGTTTTTTTCAAATATTTACGGCACTTGTTTTTTAGTTATATATGCATTATTTTGTTGTTTTTTACAATATTATTTTCTATAATAAAAGAAGCTATTTCTAGCTTCT
>CALXCC010000019.1 GCA_944386705.1 uncultured Clostridia bacterium
GATGCTTTAAAAATATGGCTTAAAAATTATAAAGTACATTATTCAGGAAAAAATAATCTAAACTCTGATAATAACAAAATAATAGAAAGGTCTATTAGCACAACTAAAAAAGAACTAGTAAAAGAAAACACTAAACTTAATAAAATATATAAATTTTTAGAAAATGGAATATACAACAATGACGAATTTATAAGCCGTTCTAAAGCAGTAAAAGACAATATTCAATGTTTAGAAAGTAAGTTAAAAGAATACAATTCTATATTACAAAAAAATCTAGAAATACAAAATCAAAAAGAAATTATAATACCAAAGTTAGAAAATATTATAGATTTATATTATAATTTAGAAACAGCTGAAGACAAAAATATTTTATTAAAAAGTATAATTAGTAAAGTTACTTATTTGAAAACAGAAAAAGCTATAAAAAAGAATGTATCCCCTACTAATTTTGAATTACACATTTTTCCTAAAATAGCTAAATTATAATTTTTTTACAGTCAATAGCTAAGATTGTAATCCCTGTCTTTAGCTATTGACATCATAATGGTACCTATTCTTCTGTACCAATGTCATTTAAAATTGCCTTTGTTTTTTGATCAGGCATACCAAATCTTTGTGATAAGTATCTTAAAGAAGCTGCAAGTTCTCCATCTGGACCACCATATTGAGAAATAATTACTTTTGCAAGTCTTGGGTCTGTACATTTTATATTAATTGGATATTGTAACATTTTATTATAAGTCCACATATTAATCTTCTCCTCCTTCCCAAGGCCATGGTTCTTCAAGCCATCTCCATTTATTGCAAGGAAATGTTATAGTAAGTGGTCCATATACCTTTTGGTACATATCTTTCATATTTTTTAATTCATTAGCATATTTTCTGTGTAAACATAGTGCTTTTCTATCATCTGGATGGGTGTCTAAATATTGTGCTAATTCTGTAATTCCAAATTCTAAACCTCTTATATTTTGTAACATTTCTTCTTTTTCTTGACAATTTATTCTTCTTACACTTTGCATTTCCATATTGTTATCATTTTCTTGCATATCACAAGAGCAATTTCTATTTTCGCTTAACAACATTTATTACACCCCTTCCCTATTTTATTTGTTCTTCTTATAAAGTCAATTTCCTCCATTGATTGACCAGGAACATATGGGCTTACTAACTCTGGAAATATTGTTCCCATTTTTAATCCAACACATGGTTTAAATGTTCTATCCATATATTGAATTGGTACATAACTTTGACCAAGCATTGGATTATCCGGAAACATATTATATTCTTCGTCAAATCCACAACTGCAACCGTCTTGTTCTTCTTCATAAGAAGCAACATTAGCACATTTGGTTTCCATTATGTCTCTTACAGCTTCACAATCATTATCTTTGTAACTGTTGTTCATACAATAGCATCTTCTATTATTTCTAAACATTTTTCTTTCCTCCTTTTAATTTCATTATATGCCTTTTTTAGACATTTGACACAAAAAAAGTAGTCAAGAAAGTTCCTTCTTAACTACTTTATAAAACTTTTATATTTTATTCTAAATAATTGTCTACTTTTTTTATAAATATAATATTTTCAATTATGTCAACTAAACCATATATTATTATAACAATTCCTATTGTTTGAAGAATTGCACCACTATTGACTAATATGTATATACCTGTTAAAATCATCACAATTGATAAAATTAGTGTTAGCAACCATAATTTAGATTTATATTCTTTCCATATAATAGAAGTTTGTAAATTCATAATTCCACTATAAATAATCCATATCGCAATTAAAATTCTAAATATTGATAAAATAATATCCGAACAGAACATAACAATAATTCCCACTATTATTAATGCTACTGCCATCGGTATTAAGTATTTATCAGTTTTATTTGTCGAAAAATATTTTATTACTTTTAATGTTCCCATTAAGATAAAAATAACTCCTAGTACAATTGATATTACTGCCATTATAGCCTCAGGATTAGCAATTAGCATTATTCCAAATAAAATAAATATAAGAGATATTAAAAGGTCTGTCCAAGCAGATTTTTTTAAAAAATTTTTCCACATATTATTACCTTCTTTACTATTTTTCTATAATATAACATATAAACTAATAAAAGTACATATTTGCTCATTTTTTTTGCATACCTTTTTTTAATATTTCTAATTGTCTTTTTAAGGATTTTTCTCCATCTTTTTTAGTTATTTTTTTTGTTATTACTTCACTTGCAACTGCTCTGGTTATAGTTGTTAGAATTTTCATAAAATATTTTATGTCATCTTCTTCTTCGAGGTTTAAATTATCCGTTTTTATGAATTTACTAATTTCTTCTTTATTTTTTGTTTCGTCTTTTATTTCAAATATGCTAATATTGTTTTTTCTTAGTTCTTGAAATATGTTTCTTATTAATCTTAGATTTTCATTTTCTGTAGATTCTATTATATAATTGTAATATTTATATATAGATTCAAAAATATCTTTATTTGAATCTATTAAAAGCTGATTCATTTTTTTATGTTCTATTTGTATGAATTTTTGTATTATATACTTTATAGCATCTTCTTTATCTTCAAAATATTGATAAAAACTACCTCTTGGTATTTCAGCTTCTGCTACAATATTACTAATAGAGGCTTGTTGAAATGAAACCCTGCTAAATTCATTTATTAGTGCTTTTTCTATTTTTTCTTTTTTTACTTCTTTTAAATTGAAAAAAGTTTCTTTTGGCATATTTTGCACCTCTCCTTGTGACACAATGTCATTTTTTTAAAATTCTATAACATTAGATCATTTTTGTCAAGTTTCAAAATGCAAAATAACGCTTGTAATAGTCACAAGCGCTACTTAATTTAATTATGCATTTTCAGTTTCTTTTTTTATAATAGCCTCTTTTCCATCATAATATCCACAATTTTTACAAACTCTATGTGGCATTACTGGTTCATGGCAATGTGGGCAACTTGAAAATGTTGGTCTTTCTTTTTTCCATGTTGATCTTTTTGAATGTGTTCTTGCTTTTGACCATCTTCTTTTTGGTTGTGCCATTCTAATTCCCTCCTTGCTTAAAGATATATGTATATATCTGTTTCAATTTTATCATTTTTTGTTCTTTAAAGTCGTTCTTTTTTAGTCACTATAAAATTATACAAGTATTTTCCTTTTTTGTCAATAGCTACATTTTGTTTATTTACAATATTTTTTATAAATTGCTTTTACCTTTTGAAGTTGCATTTAACTTTCAATTGACGTATTTTTTATAAATTTCTTTCATATTATTTTTTGTTAATGTTTTATCTATTCCGTCTTTTGCAACTCTTGTTAAGACTTCTGTAATAAATTGGGCTATTTTTTCATTTATTTTTATTTTTGTTATTTCTATTTCCCAATATTTCAATTCGTATTCTTTTGTAAAGTTTTTCCCCATATAGGCCATACCTGCTGCTATTTTATCACATACCATTTCTACCGCATATGGATATGGTATAATTGGAGTTTTTTCGGGTGCATTTTCGTCTACCCAATATTCAGAATGATGCTTATTTCTTCCTTTATGGTGTAACCAAGCTTTAGAATATCCATTTTCTTTCTTTGCTTCAGTTATTGGTGAATGTGTCCCTACATAGTATTTGGCACTTTCAAAAAATTCTGTCGGAGAATATTTCGAAAAGTCATGCATAAAACCTCTCCAAGGCTCACCTACTTTGCAACACAATTTAAACACTAGCCATTTATGGTATGTTACCAATTTGAAATGTTTTATTATATTACTTTTTTTCATTGAATTTTCCTCTTTCTTTCTCATAAAATAGTTTACTACAATTTTTTTTCAAAATCAATAAATTTTATCTATTTTCTTGCATACAATATAAAGTAGCTTTATATCAATTATAAAATCAAAATAAATGGAGGTAGATTATATGTGTGGATTCGTTGGTTTTGTAGATTTTAAAGAAGATGTTTCAAAAAATAAAAACATATTAGAAAGAATGAATAAAACTCTAATTAGAAGAGGCCCCGACGAAGAAGGTTATTACATAGATAAACATATTGGGCTTGCTCATAAAAGATTAATTGTAGTCGATCCAGATGGAGGGAAACAACCTAGATTAGAAAAGTTTTCCTTTGGTACTTATGTAATTGCTTATAATGGTCAACTCTATAATACTAAAGAACTAAAAGAGGTATTGGTAGGTAATGGCTTTTCTATTACTACCCATTCTGATACAGAAATTTTATTAAAAAGTTATATTCATTATGGGAAAGATGTTGTAAATCACTTAAATGGTGTTTTTGCTTTTGTTATTTGGGATACTAATAAAAATGAACTTTTTTTAGCTCGTGATCATTTTGGTATCAAACCTTTTTATTATACATTTGTTCAAAATACTTTTATATTTGCTTCTGAAATAAAAGGAATGCTTACTTACCCTGGAGTTAAAAGAATTATAGATGAGCAAGGAGTTTCCGAATTGTTTGGAATTGGTCCTGCCCATACTCCTGGAACTACTGTTTTTAAAGATATTTATGAAGTCAAACCTGCTCATATGGGAGTTTTTAATAATTCTGGCTTACATTTAAAACGTTATTGGAAATTGGAATCTAAAGAACATACCGACAATTTGAGTCAAACTTGTGAACACTTGAAATTTCTATTACAAGATTCTATTACTAGACAACTAATTTCTGATAAACCACTTTGTACTTTCTTATCTGGAGGTCTAGATTCTAGTATTATTAGTAAATTCGTATCAGATTATCACAAGGAGAAAGGATTGCCTCCTTTAGATACCTATTCCATTGATTATGTAGATAATGATAAAAATTTTGTAAAAAGCGATTTTCAGCCAAATTCTGATGCTTTCTACATTGACTTAATGAATAAACATCTATACAATAACCATCATAAAATTGTAATAGATACTCCAGAACTTGCAGATAACCTAGAAGATGCTATGATAGCTCGTGATATGCCTGGTATGGCAGATATTGACTCCTCTTTGTTACTATTTTGTAAAAATGTAAAAAAGGATATGACAGTTTCTTTAACTGGAGAATGCGCAGACGAAATTTTTGGTGGATATCCTTGGTTTTTCAGAAAAGATGCTTTAGAAAGTAATACTTTCCCTTGGTCAATATCAATTAAAGAGCGTCAAGAAATATTAAATCCATTAATAGGAGCAAAGGTAAATTTAAAAGATTATATTAATTATCGTTATAATGAAAGTTTAGAAGAAGTAGAAATATTAGATTCAGATTCTAAAGAAACTGCTGAAAAAAGAAAGATATCTCATTTAACCTTAAATTGGTTTATGCAAACATTACTTGACCGTTCTGATAGAATGGCTATGTATAATGGATTTGAAATTCGTGTCCCATTTTGTGATTACCGATTAGCTGAATATGTATGGAATATTCCTTGGGAATGGAAATCTTTAAAAGGCAGAGAAAAAGGACTACTTCGTTATGTTTGCAAAGATTTTCTACCTTCTGAGATTGTAGATAGAAAAAAATCACCATATCCAAAAACCCATAACCCTACCTACCTTGCTAAAGTTAAAGGTATGCTTTCTACTATTATGGAAGATAAAAATGCTCCAATTAATAGTTTATTAAATCGTGATTATATTTTAAATATTTTAAAAACTGAAGGTAAATCTGTTACAAGACCTTGGTTTGGTCAGCTTATGACAGGTCCACAACTTATGGCATATTTGTGTCAGGTAAATATGTGGCTTGAGAGGTATGAGCCTAGGATTGAGTTGTAAAATTTAAGAGAGGTTTTAAACATCAAAACCTCTCTCTTTGTCTTCCTAACAACTTACAAATACAAAATGCCTGAACCTTGGACTCAGTACACCAGCTTGCGCATATTTAGCCAATATTCTATTTGCTCCTTCTTGGGTTAAACTGATATCATATCTTGACGTAAAATCTTGAACCAGTTTTTTCGCTGTAATATTTTCTGTTGTTGCTAAATAATTATAGATTACAAAATCCAAATTTTTTTCAATATCAGCTTTTTTCATTGTTACTAAAGTCATAATCTTTCCTCCTTGCCAATTGGCTTTCTAATTAATTTTACCTGCTGCCTTCTATTTAAACTGTTCTTAAATTAGAACAGGAATTTTAAAAAAACATATTTATATATTAGCATATTTTAGAAAATTTTTGAACTATTAAATAAGAAGCATATCTTGTAAGCATATAGTCTTGTATTGGTCTCTTTGCACCTTGCTTTTATATCCTATTCCATAACTATCACTTTTTTATAATTTTGTATAATTGCTTTTAAAGCTTTTGATTGTTTATTTTTCCTAATTTAACTACAATTTCGGTAGCTTTTTTTCCTATATTTGATATAAAATCAATTTTTTTGACAACTTTTCGTAAATAATTATGAACTTTAAGGAACGTCCCTAAAGTTCAATTTTTTATTTCATCTTTTCTTTTATCTTAACCAACGTATTTAAAGCATCTATCGGTGTTAATTCATTTAAGTTGATTTTATCTATTTCGTGTGCAATTTCTGCCAATTTATAATTATATAAATCAAATTGCCCCTCAACTTGCTTTTTACTTTGTTTTTCTTGTTTTTTTCCTGTTAGGATATTTTTTCTTTCTAATGAACGTAGGATTTCGTTTGCTTTGGTTGTTACAACTTTTGGTACTCCTGCAAGTTTTGCTACGTGAATACCATAGCTTTCGTCTGTTCCACCACGTATTATTTTTCTTAAGAAGATTATGTCTTCTCCTTTTTCTTTTACTGCAATTGAGTAGTTTTTAACTCCTTCTAGTTTTTCTTCTAGTTCTGTTAATTCGTGATAATGGGTTGCAAATAGTGTTTTTGCTCCGCATTTTTCTTTATCTGCAATAAATTCTGCAACTGCCCAAGCAATTGATAGTCCATCGTATGTTGATGTTCCTCTTCCTATTTCGTCTAGTATGACTAAGCTGTTTTTTGTTGCTTCTTTTAATATTGTTGCTACTTCCATCATTTCTACCATAAATGTACTTTGTCCCATACTTAGGTCGTCTGATGCCCCTACTCTTGTGAAGATTTTGTCTACTACTCCTATTTTTGCTGATTCTGCTGGTACAAAGCTTCCTACCTGTGCCATAAGTGTAATTAATGCTACTTGTCTCATATATGTTGATTTACCAGCCATATTAGGTCCTGTAATTATTGCTAGTCTATTTTCTTCTCTATCTAGGTATGTATCGTTTTCTACAAAGCTTCCTGCTCCTAATATTTTTTCTATTACAGGATGTCTTCCGTTTTTTATGTCTATTGTTCCATATGAGTTTACTTCTGGCATACAATAGTTCATATCTTCTGCAACTTGTGCAAAAGATGCTAAAACATCCAATGTCGAAATTACTTCACTCGTAGTTTGAAGACGTATTACATTTTTTGCAATTTGTCCTCTTATTTCAGTAAATGCTTCATATTCTAAGTTTACAACTTTTTCTTCTGCTCCTAGTATTTGATTTTCTAGGTTTTTTAGTTCTTCTGTTATATATCTTTCTGCATTTGTTAGTGTTTGTTTTCTTATAAATCTATCAGGAACTTGGTTTAAATAAGATTTTGTTACTTCTAAGTAATATCCAAATACTTTGTTAAATCCTATTTTTAAGTTTTTGATTCCTGTTTTTTCTTTTTCTTCCGCTTCTAACTGTACAAGCCAATTTTTTCCTTCTATTTGTGCAGTTTTCAGTTTGTCAATTTCGTCGTCATATCCAAGTTTAATAATTCCTCCATCTTTTACAGTCATAGGTGGATCTTCTACAATTGACTTTTCAATTAAAGCATATATATCTTGCAATTCGTCTAATTTTTCGTATAAATCTTTTAATAAGTCTGATTTACATTCCTTTAATATTTCTTTTACGGCTGGAAGTTTATATAAAGAGTTTTTTAGTGTTATCATATCTCTTGCATTTGCGTTTCCATATGCCATCTTACCTGTTAGTCTTTCGATATCATATACTTTTTTTAAGTTTTCTATTATGTCTCCTCTTAAAATGATATTATCTTTTAACTCTTTTACTGCATTTAATCTTTTATTTATTTCTTGTACATCAACTAATGGGTCATTTAGCCATCTTCTAAGTAATCTTCCACCCATAGATGTTGATGTTTTATCTAGTACCCAAAGCAAAGTCCCTTTTTTAGACTTATCTCTCATTTTTTCTGTAATTTCAAGGTTTCTTCTAGCGTTTATGTCTAAAGCCATATATTTTGAAAGTGTATATACTGTTATTTTGTTGATGTGGTCTAGGCTAGTTTTTTGAGTCTCTTCTATGTATTCAATCAAAGCATTTATTGAGCTTACGACTAGTGTTCTTTCTGCTAAATCTTCTATTTTTCTCCCATTACTGTCTACTATATTAAATCTTAAATTTATATTATTTAATTCACTTGTAAAGAATTTATCTTGAAATCTTGTAATATAGATATTTTCAAATCTTTCTTTTATTTTATTTATTTCTTCTTGACAGTCTGCCATCATTGAATTTATTACTAGTTCTGATGGAGTATATCTTGCGATTTCGTCTAATAACATAGGAAAATTGTAATTGTCTTTTATTTCAGCTGAGTAAAATTCTCCTGTTGAAATATCACATACACTTATTCCATAATAAATTCCTGTTTTAAATATGGACATAATGTAATTGTTCTTTCTTTCTTCTAGCATATTGCTTTCTACTAATGTTCCTGGTGTTACAACACGAATTACTCCTCTTTTTACTATTCCTTTTGTCTTTTTAGGGTCTTCTAATTGTTCACAAATAGCTACTTTATATCCTTTTGCTATTAATCTTGATATGTAAATTTCAGCAGCGTGATGTGGGATTCCACACATTGGTGCTCTTTCTTCTTGACCGCAGTCTTTTCCTGTTAATGTTAGTTCTAATTCTCTTGATGCAGTTATTGCATCATCAAAGAACATTTCATAGAAGTCTCCTAAACGATAAAATAAAATACAGTCTTTATATTCTTCTTTTGTTTCAAGATATCTTTGCATCATAGGTGAATATTCTGCCATTTTTTATTTTCTCCTTCTTATTTTATTTCTTCTAATTCTCCTTTTAAATACCACATATGTTCAGAAACTATTTTTAAATCAATTGTTTTGTCTATTAAATCTTTGCTTCCTTCAAAAATAACTACTTTATTACTATCTGTTCTACCAGATAACATATTCTTATTATTTTTGCTTTCGCCTTCTACTAAAACTTTTTGAATTGTTCCTACATATTTTTGGTTGTTTTCTTCTATTTGACTTTCTACTAGTGCTTTTAATTTATCAAATCTTTTATGTTTTATTTCTTCTGGCACTTGATTTTCCATTTTATCTCCTGGTGTTCCTACTCTTCTTGAATAGATAAACATATATACTTGTTCAAATTTAACTTTTCTTACTACATCAAGTGTATCTTCGAATTCTTCGTCTGTTTCTCCTGGGAATCCTACGATTATATCTGTTGATAGTGTTAAATTTGGTATTTTATTTTTCATCTTTTCTACCAGGTTTAAATATTGTTCTTTTGTATATTTTCTATTCATTTCTTTTAGGACTTTTGTGTTTCCAGATTGAAGTGGTAAATGTATTAATTTGCATACTTTTTCACAATCTGCTATTTGCTCTATTACATCGTCTGTAAAATCTTTTGGATGTGGAGATACAAATCTTATTCTTTCTATACTATCTATTTTATTTATTGCTCTAAGTAATGTTGCAAATGAATTTACTCCTTCATATTCTTCAAATTCTATACCTTTTTCTTTTTCTACTCTTAAATATGAGTTTACATTTTGACCAAGTAATATGATTTCTTTATATCCATTGCTCGCTAATTCTCTTACTTCATTTATGATGTCTCGTGGCTGTCTACTTCTTTCTCTTCCACGTACATATGGTACAATACAATAACTGCAAAAATTATTACATCCATTCATTATTGTTACAGATGCTTTTGTTTTGCTACTTCTTCTTATTGGTAGCCCTTCATATACTTTTCCATCAATATCTAGTATGTCTTCTATTTTTCTTTTTTCTTCTATTGTTTTATGTAGATCTTCTGGAAATTTATGAAGTGTATGTGTTCCAAATATTATATCTACAAATGGATAGCTTTCTTTTATTTTGTTAGTTATGTGCTTTTCTTGCATCATACAGCCACCTATTGCAATTATTAAGCCTTTTTGCTCTTTTAGGCGTTTTAGTTCTCCTAATTTTCCAAATAGTTTATCTTCTGCATTTTCTCTAACACAGCAAGTGTTAAATAGGGCTATATCTGCTTCTTCTGGTTTTTCTGTTTTTGTATATCCCATTTCTTCTAGCATACCACATAATTTTTCAGAATCGTTTTCGTTTAATTGACATCCAAATGTTAAAATATTATATTTTAAGTTTTTGTTTTTATTTATTTTTTTTACTTTTTCTATATATTCTTGTTGTAGTTTTACTTCGTTTTTTGTGTTCATTTTTTACCTCCATTATCTTGCTTATTTTATTACATTTTGTAAGTTTTTGCAAGAATATTTTATATAAAGAAAAAGAAGGCTACAAAATATTACTTTTGCTCCTTCTTTATGTTTACTATAAGTCTTTTAAATAGGCATTCAACCTATCTGAGTTGGATGCTATTTTTCTAATCTTATAAATTACATCTAATACTCTTTCTGGATGAACATAACGAGCTGTTCCATCTAAATATTTTACCAGTCCTAGCTTTTCAATTTCTGGTAGGATTGGAATATGAAATTCGTTGTTAACTATCTGATTTGTAATATCCCAATCGTTATGCAGAATTTCTTTTTTGGATCCTTCTTCTTGGAATTTACTCCAATCAATACATTCGTTTTCTGGCTTATAAATCTCTTTATCAGTTATCAAATGAATTAAATATCCTTCCCAGAAATCTTTTCCTAAATCTACAAATTCTAAACTTAAGAATTCTTTTATATCTGGATTACTGCTGTAACCAAAGTGCGTATTTTGGACGATTTCTAGAAATTCCACATAAGATAAAATATCTTGTTTATCGCATCCTTCAAAATAACTATCAAAATCTTCTTTTGATTTTATTTTTTTAAAATAATCTGGTGCATTTAAGCCCTTTCTATAAGCTAAATTCTCCATTTTGTTTACATTTCCTACTGCATCATGAATTTTGTAACCTGGCATATTGTCCTCCTGTTTAAATAATTTTGTTTGCCTTTTCTTTTGCTTAAATAAACTCAATAATTTTTTTGATTAGCTCTTGTTTAGTTCCTACACAAATTTTATTTCCTTTTTTTGTAACATAGAAGCCATCTTTTAAAAGCAGATTTGCTCCACAAGCTGTTTTGTGGCCTCCGCCTTCAAAAGCTTCACTTAAATACAATAAATCTTTTTTTGAACTTCTAAAAGAAATTTTTATTCCATCTACTGTTGGAATTAGTAAGACCTTAATTTCTAATTCCAATTTTTGCAAGTCTTGCATCAATAGTTTACTTCAGTATCAGATAAAATTCCACAATAAAGACATATAGCAATATCTTTCGTAATTTTGATTTTTAATTGTTGGAAAAAATCAAATAAAATTTCGCAAGTAGCTGTTGCACTTGGATCAACATATTTTAATTCTCCAAAATTAAAATCTTCTGTGTTATGATGGTCTATTACAACTTTGAATGTTTTTGTAATGTCTACTTTAGTATCAACTCTATTAAATTCTGGAGTATCTACTATTATTACTAATTCATATTTTGGTTTTAGACCACAGTTTACTTTTTCGAATTCTGGTAAGAAATCGAAATCTTCTAAACAATTTGGGATATTAATGTCTACATTTTTATATCCTAATTTGTTTAGCGCTAATTTTATAGCAATTGCACTACAGTGCGCATCCCCATCTGGTTTTTTATGGGTTAATACTAATAAATTAGCATCCTTTTTTAGGTATTGCATTTGCTTTGCAAAATCTTTTAAAAATTCTGTCATATTCCCTCCTCCTGTCATATATTTGCAATTTTTATACCTTTTTGTACTTATCTAAATAAATACTTATATAATATATCACTTTCTATGTCTTATGTCAACTCTAAATTCTATAAATTGTAATTAATTTTGATTTTTATTATTTTTATAAAATCTAGTCTATTGAATTGTAGTATTTTATATAATTTTCCAGTAAAAAATAGTTTTGATCATAAATAAAAAGAATGAAACCTTCATTTCATTCTTTTTATTATTTCTATGCAAGTCCATATTTCTTTTTAAATTTGTCTGCTCTACCACCAACTGTTTCTTGTCTTAGGTTACCAGTCCAGTATGGATGGCATTTTGAACATACATCTACTTTTAAATCTTTTTTTGTTGAACCAACTTCTAAAACATTTCCGCAAGCACAAGTAATTGTTGTTTGGTTGTATTGTGGTTGTATATCTTTTTTCATTTTTAAGTTCACCTCTTTCTTGAATTAAATAACTGACTGTTTTTTATCATAGCATATTTTTTTTATTTTTTCAAGTATTTATATCTATTTTATTTATTTTTTTCTTGCATATATTGTGCTGAATATAACATTTCCTTGTTTAGAGAAACTTTGTTAACTAATTTTCCCATTATATTAAATACGCAAGCTATTATTAAAATTAACATTCCTATTTTTTTCCAATATTTTGCAAGCATAATTTTTCTCCTTTTAATACACAATTCTTTTTAATTATACGTTTATTTATAAAAAAAGTCAAGTATTTAGATACTTTATTCATATATTTAATGGCACACAATAAAAAGTATCAACTATTTTATTTACTACTTTTCTTCCTCCTTTTGTTTTTTATTTATTTTTACGTCAATTAAAAAAAAGTACTAACCAAATAGTTAATACCTTTTTCGTCAGAAAAATAGTGGGAAAATTATTCCCACCATTTTTCTACAATCTCAATATTTTTAATTATTGGTTCTGGGTCAGTTTTAGTTTGAGCTATCAAGGTCTCGATGTCCCAAACTCCCCAAAATCTATCTTTTTTTCGTTTTGCAATTACCCAATTTTTTGCTAGGTATTTGCAACGAATATTTTCTACAAAATAAAAACTATATTTTTTATTTTGTACTTTCATAATAACACTATTTTCACTTGACATAAAAATAAGATAATCTATATTGTTACTAGAGCTATAAAGTACCCTAGTTTCAAATAAATCATTGTATGATTTACTTATAAGCTTCTGCAATCTTGTTGCAGAATTGTTTAACATCATTTTGTTTATTTCTACGTCATATTTATAATCTTCATTAATATTTTTTTGCAATATTATGAATTTTAAACTTTGAAGGTCTATAATATCAGAAATATCACAAAGACCTCGTTTTTTCATTAATATATATCTTTCTCCAAAGAAATTTATAAATTCTAGTTGTTTATCTTTATTTAATCTCTTTGAAGTTTTTATAGATACTATAGATCCTTCCTTACCTTCTTCTAATATAGCATAATCGCCCATAATTTTTCTTATGAAATTAGGCATCATACTATTTATTTTACCTACTTTTTTTATTCCAGTAGTTTCTTTAGTTTCTTCGATTTTATAAATTTCCTGTATGTCTTTTTTTACTGCAATTATATATTCTTCTATGCAATAAAAAAATTCATAGTTTGCTGGAATAATCCACTCATTTTTTGTAAGATTTAAAATACCCCATTTTTCGTTTGCCTCCTTTGAATAAATCCAGTTTCTCTTTACTATTTCTTTAGAGATTATATTTTCCATAAAGAAATATTTTTTTGGAAGTTCTTTCCCATAACTACTTACTATTTCAAACGAAGTTGTTGAGACTTCGTTTATTTCTTTTTCAGTTAGTTTTTGCATGTTCAATGCAAATACTTTATTTTCAAAAGTTTTTCCTATTATAAAATCTTTACTGTATACATATAATTCTCTAAAGATTCTTTGAAAGGCTATATTTCCAGCAAAATCTGCTAGAAATAAAATATTTTTGTTTCTAGCATTGCAAGCCTTTTCGCACCGCTTTTCTTTTTGCTTTCTTATTCCAGAAAATTCAAATCCTTCGCCTGTAATTGATAAACAGAAGATTATTAGCCCTTTATCTATAACATATTCATTACTTCGTACTAATGATATGTCAAAATCTTTAAATTTATCGTAAATTAGCGCTTTTCCTAATCTTCCCATATCTATAATGTTTCCATTTTTCAAGACTATTTTTATGGTAACATATTTGTTTTCTGGAATAAAAGGTACCTCCTTTCCGTCTAAAAAAATTTTTACATCTTTTATAATAGCCCCATTATCAATGTAGCCTCTATTGTCGCTACATATTACAGTACTAAAATTTGTAGTAAATTCTTCTTTATAGGGTTTCATCAACTTAAATGCTTTTTGTTGAGATATCCTCACTACTTGATGACTCCTCTCCGGTTCTATAATATGTTGTAATTCTTTTGCTTCTTCTTTTTTGGTGCAAATGATTGCACCGTCACCTTTCCGTTCAAAAGTCATATTATGCTCTTCTTTAAATTCATTAAAAATATTGATTTCCATTTTTACTCCTCCTATCTTTTAATTTACAAATTTTTGTAAAAAAAAAACTAAAATTTTACATTATTATAATACCACATTATGTTCACTTTGTCAATTTGATGCTTCTCTCTCATATTTAATTTATTATAAAATAGTATTAATATTAAGAATATTTTTATCTTTTATGGTTATAATAAATTTGGTGATATAAATGAATAGAAAAGCTTTAATTACAATAATATTAATTCTTTTAGCTTTAGCTGGCATTGGTATATACTTTTATTTTTTTAAAAATCCTTCCGAGCAAACAAATTATGCAGCTAATAAAACGGCTACAAATGTAGAGAACAAACAAAAAACAGAAAATCAAGCAAACACATCTACTACTTCTTCTAAAGATGAAACTAACAAAACAGAACCCACAAATGAATTAAGCCAAGAAGAAGAAAAAAAAGGTGATGCCAACAAAAAAGAAGAAGAGAAAAAAATTGAATATAAAGAAGAACAAATATCTACTTTTTCTACAAAAATATATTCTAAAGATTCAGCTAGGCAAAATAATATTAAAATTACTTGCAACACGCTCAATGATACAACTGTTAAAAATGGCTCAACTTTTTCTTTTTGTAATACTGTAGGACAAGCAAGTAGTAGTAAAGGATACCAAGAAGCAGATATTTTTGACCATAATGGAACTAAGAAAAAAGGACTCGGTGGTGGAAATTGTCAAGTAAGTAGCACTTTATATAATGCTTTACTTGCAGTTCCTAGCTTAGTTGTAACAGAAAGACACGAACATAGTAACGATGTGCCATATGTAAAAAAAGGTAAAGATGCAGCTGTAGCTTATGGTAGCTATGACCTAAAATTTAGAAATGATTCTGGAAATGATATAAAAATAAAAGCTTCTACTGATGATAATAATGTTACTATTACTTTAATTAGTTTAAAAACAGCTTAAATTCGTATATATTTCATTATAAATTCTAAACAAGTTTTTTATTAACTTTCCCTTTGATTGAATATTTTTAAATATAAAAGAATATATTTTAATATCAATTGGAGGGATTTTTATGCGTTTTTTTAAACTACCTATTACTATTTTCTTAAGTATAATTTTAATTTTATTTACTTTTACACCTTGCTTTGCTATAGAAGCTTCTTCTTATATTTGGTCTTATGATTCTTATGAACCTGTTAGTAGTACTGTAAATAATACTTTAGCTAATAAGTCTACTGAAGATAAATCTACAGAAAGTGAATCTATGGAAAAAGATACTACCAAAACCAGCTCTGTTGAATCTAACTCTAATAATGAACTTAATTTAGAATCTGCTTCAGCCATTTTAATTGAACAAACTACAGGTCAAGTTTTATATTCACATAATATTCATGAACAATTACGTCCCGCTTCTGTTACTAAAGTTATGAGTATATTATTAATTATGGAGGCCCTAGATAGTGGAAAAATATCACTAACAGATCCTGTTCCTTGTAGCGAAAATGCTGCATCTATGGGAGGTTCTCAAATTTGGTTGGATCCAAAAGAAACCTTAACAGTAGACGAAATGTTAAAAGCAATTTGCGTTAACTCTGCAAATGATTGTGTAGTTGCAATGGGTGAATTTATAGCTGGTTCTGAAGAAGCCTTTGTTCAAATGATGAACGATAAAGCAAAAGATTTAGGAATGAATGATACTACTTTTAAAAATTGTCACGGATTAGATGAAGATGGCCATGTTACATCTAGTTATGACATTGCATTAATGTCTAGAGAACTTTTAGAAAAGCATCCTACAATTACAAATTATACGAGCATTTGGATGGATACATTGCGTGACCGGAAAATCTCAGCTTTCTAACACAAACAAGTTAATCAAAAATTATAAAGGTGCAACTGGTTTAAAAACGGGTTCTACTTCCCTTGCATTATATAATTTATCTGCAAGTGCCACTCGTCACAATTTATCTTTAATAGCTGTTATAATGAAAGCCCCTTCTACCAAAGTAAGATTTGAAGAAGCAAAAAAACTATTAGATTATGGATTCAACAATTTTTCGTTTCAACAATTTGGTAAAAAAGGCGATACTGTAGAAAATATCTCAATTAATAAAGGTGTTGTCTCAAATGTAGATTGTATTTTAAAAGAAAATGCTGGTACTTTAATTAAAAAAGGAAATGAAAAAAATATAGAACAAACTTTAACTTTAGAAGAAAATATTTCTGCTCCTATTTTAGAAGGTCAAAAAGTCGGTGAAATGTCTTTTAGTTTAGATGGCGAAATTTTATCTTCCGTTGATATTGTTGCTAAAAATAGTGTTGAAAAAATTAATTTATTTACTATGTCTAAAAAAATCTATTATTCTTGGGTAGATTTGCTAAGATCATAATAATATCAAAATGAAAATGAGAGACAGCAAAAATATTTTATGTTTTTACTGTTTCCCATTTTTCCTATTGTTATTCATCTTCTAATGTTTCGTCATATTCAAACTCATACATTTCATCCGGCTCTATCTTTTCTTCTTTTTTCATTCTTCTAGCTTTCCCTGCTGTTTTCTCTATTCTATCTTCTATTTCTTCTTTCTTTTTGTTTTCTTTTTTCTTATTATTTTCTTTCTTATTATTTTCTTGACCTCTTTTCTGCATTTCTTTTAATATTTTTTGTGTTTCTTCTTTTTTATTTTGTATACAACGATTCATCATATTATTAGTTTTTTCAATTAAATCTGGCATATAATCTAATAATTTGTCTATTGATGATGTATGGCTTACTGGCATTAGTTTTACATTGTTAGGTTGTATAACTAAAAATGCTATTGGGTTTATTGTTACTCCTGCTCCTGAACCTCCACCAAATGGTAATCTATATTGTATTTCTTCTTCTTTTTCCTTTTTAGTATATTCATCAACTGTTTCTCCTTTAAATTCACTTCCTCCTGCTGCAAATCCAAATGAAACCTTTGATATTGGTATAATTACAATATTATTTGAGGTTTCTATTGGCTCTCCTATAATTGTGTTTACATCTACCATATCTTGTATACTATTCATAGCTGTAATCATAAGCCCTTCTATTGGATGTTCGCTCATCTTTCTTCACTCCTTCTTTTTTATTTAAGATATATATTATATTTATAATATGTATCATTTTTATTTCAAATATACCTGAAA
>CALXCC010000020.1 GCA_944386705.1 uncultured Clostridia bacterium
TAATTAATATAAAATAAAAAAATAAGATAAATGGAGATATCGAGAGATAATCGTTCATTTATAGAGATAGGAAGTGATAAAAATGGGATTTAGTCAAATGATGGAATTACTACAGATTAAAGAAAAAGGAAGAATAGTATTCTGTAATGCAGGAGAATTTTATGTAGCAATAGGTAAAGATGCAGTATTGTTAAGTGAATTATTAGGATTAAAAGTTAGTTGTTTAAAGGCGGAAGTATGCAAAGTTGGTTTTCCAATAAAGTCATTAGAAAAATATGCTAATTTAGTAATGCAAAAAAGATATGGATATATAGTTTATTATTTTAATAAAGAAAAAGCAAGTTTAGAAATAGTAGAAAGCTATATAGGAGAAAAGACAAATAATATAGTAGTGAAAAATATTAACTGTTATAAATGTAGAAATAAAGTTAAATATTATAGAAGAACAGATGAATATATAGAGGCAGTTGCAAAATTATATGAAGAAGATATAGAAAAAGATAAATTAGAAAAAAGTAAAAAAGAGGAAACAAGAAAATGGTTTATAAACAAGAAAAAGAAAACAGATTAAAATTAATACCGAAAGCAGAAAAGTATATAGAATATATGCTACAAATAATATTTAAATTGCCTCGAACAGAAAAATTTAGTATAGGAACAGAATATAAATTAAGTTTATATCAAATGCTAGAAAATATAATGATAATATCAAAAATTGAGAAGAAAAACATATTAGGATACTTGAATAAAATAGATGCATTACTAAATACGCAAAGAATCTTTTTAAGAATAATGAAAAACAACAAATGGATAGACGAAAAGAAATTTAAAATAGCCATAGAACAAATATATGAAATAGGTAAAATATTAGGAGGACTAATAAAATATTATGCCAAAAACAATTAAAAATGAATTTAATAAATATTTAACATATGAAAAACTAATGGAAGCACATAAAAAATCAAGAAAAGGAAAAGGTTACAGAAAAGAAATAATATTATTTAATTTAAAACAAGAAGAATATATTTTGTGGCTATTAGAAAAGCTAAAAAATAAAACATATAAACATGGAGGATATACAGAATTTTATGTAACTGAAGCTAAATTAAGAAAAATAGAAAAATCAAGATATATAGATAGAATAGTACATAGATGGGTAGTAGATAATTTTTTAGAGCCGGCATTTGTGCCACAGTTTATTTCCAGTTCATATGCTTGTTTAAAAAACAAAGGAATGCATAGAGCTGCTTTATATGTCCAAAATAAAATGAAACACTGTAAAATAATATGGAAAGAATATTACATACTAAAAATGGATGTAGCAAAATACTTTGATAATATAAACAAAAATATATTATTAAATATATTAAAAAGAAAAATAAAAGACAAGGATTTACTATGGCTCATAAATGAAATATTATTTACACAAAAAAGAGAAAAAGGATTAGAAATAGGAAACTACACATCACAAATGTATGCAAATATATATTTAAATGAAATAGACCAATATATAAAACATAAACTAAAGGTAAAATACTATTGTAGATATTTAGATGATTCAATATTAATGGTAAAAACAAAAAAAGAAGCAAAAGAAATACTAGAAAAAATAAGAATTTTTTTAAAAGAAAATTTAGAATTAGAATTAAATAAAAAAACACAAATATTTAAAAATAAACAGGGAGTAAACTTTTGTGGATATAAAATAAATGAATATAGAATGAAAATAAGAGACAAAGGAAAAAGAAAGCTAAAGAAAAAAATAAAATATTTAAAACGCGAAATAAAAGAAGGAAGAATGACAAGTAAAGAAGCTAAAAAATATTTAGCAGGACATATGGGATATATAAAATATGCAAATGTAAAAAATTTAATAGAAAAACTTTTTTACATAGAAAAATAAAATAATAAGAAAATAGGGATAAATCAAAAAGTATAATAGCAATCCGTTTGTCAATCGTGGAGGTAATTACAACAACAACAGCAACAACAGAGCAAGCAAACGCAACAGCAACAATGACAATGCCAACAGCAACAAAACTTTCCGCCCAGCACTCTAATACATTTTCCAGATTATATATTTTAAGGAATATATACAGAGAAAGTATTAGTATTAAAGAGATTTATTCCTTCCGTCGAAGGTAAAAAAGTATCAGTAAAATAGGTATTAGTAAAATACTATAAAATTTGAATATACCTATTTTACGAAATTATAAAAAATAAAAATAGTAAAAAGGAAAATAAAATGAATGAATGTTTTTTAATAGGAAAAATAGTGAGTAAAATAGAATTTGATTTTATAATATATGATAAAAATATATCAATAGTAAGATTTGAATTAAAACTAAAAAACAAAAGTATAATAAATACAAAATCTTATAATGAAATAGCAGACAAATGTTATAAAACCTTAAAAAAAGGAGATACTGTATTTATACAAGGAAAAATAGACAGTAAAACGGAAATCGAAATAAAAGAAATAGAAAAAATATAAAATAAAAGTTTAGAAAGGATGGATAACATGGAAGAAAAATTAATAAACAGAGATATTATAGAAATAATATACCAAGCAGAAGAAAAAATATTAGATAAAAAAATAAAAGAAGTAGATAAAAAAATAAAAGATAAAATAAAAAATATAAATACTAAAGAAATAATAGAAAAATCAGACAACCAAAAAGAGTTAATAAAAATGTTAGAAGATATAGAAGAAAACTATAATATAAAAATAGGAGAATATATAAAAGAATTTTATAAACAAGGTTTTATAGATGGAATAAATTTAATGTTAAATTGTTTAAAATAACATAAAAAGTAAAACAGCAAATAACCTAATTCCCTAAACTTTTTCTTGATTTTTACTTGCATATTTTTAGTAGTTTTAGTATAATACAAATGTAGAAAAATAAAGGAAAAGAGGGAATAAAATGGAAGAAAGACCACAAGAAAGAAACGACGGAAAAATAATAGAAAGAGACATCGAAAAAGAAATGAGAACAGCCTATATAGACTATGCAATGAGTGTTATCGTATCACGTGCTCTTCCAGATGTAAGAGATGGTTTAAAACCAGTACATAGAAGAATTCTTTATGCTATGCATGAAGATGGAATTACTGCTGATAAACCATACAGAAAATGTGCTAACACTGTAGGTTCTGTTTTAGGTAGATATCATCCACATGGAGATAGCTCTGTATATGATGCTATGGTTAGAATGGCACAAGACTTCTCTATGAGATATATGTTAATTGATGGACACGGAAACTTTGGTTCTGTTGACGGTGACGGAGCAGCAGCTATGAGGTACACAGAAGCAAGAATGTCAAAAATTTCTGCATATATGCTATCAGATATAGAGAAAAATACAGTAGACTTTATGCCAAACTATGACGATAGACTTCAAGAACCAACAGTATTACCAGCAAGAATACCAACACTTTTAATTAATGGTTCTTCAGGAATTGCAGTAGGAATGGCAACAAACATACCACCACACAACCTAACAGAAGTAATAAATGGTATTATAAAAATAATAGACGAAGACGAAGTATCAGACGAAGACTTAATGAGTGTTATTAAAGGTCCAGACTTCCCTACAGAAGGAATTATATTAGGGATGGAAGGAATTAAGCAAGCATACAAAACTGGTAGAGGAAAAATCACATTAAGAGCTGAAACAGAAATAGAAGAAATGAGCGGAAATAGACAAAGAATTATAGTTTCTTCACTTCCTTACCAAGTAAACAAAGCGAACTTAATAAAAGCAATATCAGACCTTTCAAAAGAGAAAAAAGTAGAAGGAATCTCAGAATGTAGAGACGAATCTGATAGAAAAGATAAAGTAAGAGTTGTAATTGAACTAAAAAGAGATGCAAATGCACAAGTTGTATTAAATCAATTATTTAAACATACCCAAATGCAAACAACATTTGGTATTATAATGCTAGCTTTAGTAAATGGGGAACCTAAAATACTAACATTAAGACAATGCCTAGATTGCTATATAGATCATAGAAAAGACGTAATTTTAAGAAGAACTCAATTTGACTTAGATAAAGCTCTAGCAAGAGCTCACATTTTAGAAGGTTTAAAAATTGCACTTGATTACATAGATGAAGTTATACAAATTATTCGTTCTTCTTATGACGATGCAAAAGAAAGATTAATGGAAAGATTTGGACTTTCTGATATCCAAGCACAAGCAATTTTGGATATGAGATTAAAAACATTATCAGGTTTGCAACGTGAAAAAATAGAAGAAGAATACAAACAATTAATGGAATTAATTGAACATTTAAGAGCAATTTTAAATAGTGAAAGATTAGTATTTGATATTATAAAAGAAGAATTAATAGAAGTTAGAGACAAATTTGGGGATGAAAGAAAGACAAAAATAGTAGCAGCTGAAGGCGAAATAGATATAGAAGACCTAATAAAAGAAGAACAATGCGTAGTTGCTTTAACACATTTCGGATATATCAAAAGAATGCCAATAGATACATATAGAAGCCAAAGAAGAGGTGGAAAAGGTATCACAGGAATTGCAACAAGAGAAGATGACTTTGTAAAACAAATATTTACAGCTTCAACACATGATACAATTCTATTCTTCACAAATAAAGGAAAACTTTATAAATTAAGAGGATATGAAATACCAGAAGCAGGTAGAACTGCAAAAGGAACAGCTATTGTTAATTTATTAAGTTTAGATCCAGGAGAAAAAGTATCTGCAGTAATTCCAATTCAAAACTTTGCTGAAGGAAAATACTTACTTATGGCAACAAAAAATGGTCTAATAAAGAAAACGGCATTAAAAGAATATGATACAGCAAGAAAAACAGGTTTACAAGGAATTACCTTAAAAGACGAAGACGAATTAATAGCAGTACGTTTAACAGATGGAGAAGATAATGTTGTATTAGTAACTAGAAATGGATTATGTATTACATTTGACGAAAAAGATGTACGTCCAATTGGAAGAGTATCACAAGGAGTTATAGGAATAAGACTTGATGAAGATGACGAAGTAATTGGAATGGAATCTGTTATAGTAGGAGGAAAAGCAACATTACTTGCAATTACTGAAAATGGATTTGGAAAAAGAACAGAATTAGACGAATATAGAGTACAAAAAAGAGGTGGAAGAGGAGTTATAACTTACAAAATTACACCAAAAACAGGAAAACTAGTAGGCGTAAGAATTGCAACTGAAGAAGATGATGTTATGCTAATAACAGACACAGGAACAATTATAAGATTGAAAGTTCATGAAGTAAGTATACTAGGAAGATCAACACAAGGTGTTACCCTAATGAGAACAAATGATGGTGGAAAAGTAGTAAGTATAGAAACTTTAACACCAGATATGGAAAATCAATAAAAAATGAAGGGATTAGCAGTTAAAGGCTAATCCCTTTTGAAAAAATAATTATAGAATATGAATAATTAACAATTAACATTTACTTTTAAATCTTAAATCATCTCCAAAAAAGCAATAAATATCATAATAACCAACAATTCTAGAACCGATACGTTCTTCGTAATTTCTAAAAATTCCATTTAAATCTAAATTTGTAGAAATAATAGTTTTAGTAATTTTATTATTTAAATTTAAAATTCTAGTATTTAAAATAGTAAATAATTCACTTAATTTCATACTATTTAAAGTTTCAGTTCCCAAATCGTCAATTATTAAAAGGTCAGCTTCTAGTACAGATTTATAAATATCTTCAGCTGGATTTTTTTGTTTGCTTAACTTGTAATTTATTACACTTTCAAGGAGAACAGGGGCTGTTTGATATAAAACGGTTTTTCCTTTTTTTAATAACTCATTTGCGATACAATTTGACATAAAAGTTTTACCGTAAACCAGTATTACCTGTAAATAATAAATTTTTTTGATTTGGATTATCAAAATTTTCTACAAATTCTATACATTTATTTTTAATACATACAATATTTCTTCTTGGAGAAATATTAAATCTATATTTTGATATATCTACTTCATCAGAAAAAATATTTTCATTAAAAGTAGAAAAATTTTCTTTATCCAAATTAGACATATTAGATTTATTAAAAGAATCGTTTAAAAGTTTTTGTTTTAAACAGTTACACATCTGGGTTTTATAATTTTCTAACATAACATATCCTGTATCTTTACATATTTTACAGTTATAATCTGGTGTTAAATAGTCAGATGGCAAGTTTAAATTCTCTAAAATCTCTGCTTTTTCCCTTTTTAAATTATTAACTTTTTGCTGTAATTCTTCTAAAGAATAATTACCATTTTGTAAGATATTTTTGGCAGTATTAATAGCAAAATGATTTAAATTGTCTTCTATTTCTTTAAGCCTAGGAGCTTTAATATATAAATCTTCTTTTTTCTTTTCTAAATTTAATTCTGCCTTTAACTTTTTTTGTTCGTATTCTTTTAATAAAGAATTCAAAACTTCGTTAGACATTTAATCCTCCTTATTTAAATTATTAGCATAAAGAAAATCTAAGTTAGCATATTGTCTTTGCTCATAATTTGCTTTATTTACTTTTGATTTTAGTTCTTTTGTATTTTTTTCTTGTTTCTTTCTTTGTTCTAAGAAAGCATTAATTTCAGAAGGATTTTTCAATCTCCTTTCATGCCAGTCAGTAATAACACTATTAATATATTCAAAAGTAGGATTTTGCTTTAACGTAGTTCTCTTTAAAGCAATTTCGATAATGCTCATATCATAACCAAAATTTAAAACCCAATTTTCAATATATGCTTCTTCATATTGTGTTAATCCATTATATTTACCAAGTTTTTTAGCAATTGATTTTTTTATTTTATTAAGAGCTTCTTGTTGCTCATAGTAACTATCTAAGTCACTCCAAGTTTTAACTTTATTTGTTGCCCAAGCTTCTGCAACTGTTTGAATATAATTTCTGTGCAAAGCACTACGTTTATAACAGTAATCAAATAAAGCTATCATTACTTGCTCATCAAAACCGTATTTTCTAAACCATAAATCAATATCATTATACCAAGAAGGACCCATAATTCCTTGAAAATACATATTATTAATATGTTCAATGGCTTTAGCTTTTGATTGATTTTTAGCAGTTTGCTCAACTTTTTCTTTGGACATAGTTAAATTAGGAGTATATAAATTATGAAGAGTAAATTCTTGTAAGTCAACTATAATGTAACCAGTTGTTTTTTTGGTAACCAAATGATGCTCTTCTAAAAATTTCATTCCTTCGTTAATCGTTTTTAGAGGGATATTTAATTTTTTAGATAAATCATTTAATTTAATATCTTTTCCATATTTAGATAAAAAAACAAGATATAAATATATTTTTAAGTAATCACTAGGTAGTTCAGATAAATATTCTGCAAAAAATATGTCTGGTATAGTAGTTTCTGAAAATAATAGTGATTTTTCTTTTTGTTCTAATTTCATAATAAATCTCCCCTAAATTTGTATTAAACTTCGTATCTCAAATTATAACTTTTTTAGACAAAAAATTCAAGTTAAATTTTTATAATTTTATTATAATCTCTTTTTAGAATTTTTACTATAAAAATATAATTTTTGTCTAAAGATGAATTTAAATAAATAACGAATAACTAAAATAATATTTTCACCGTGAAATCCTGAAAAACTAAAAAGAAATAATGGAAAACACAGTAATATAAATAAAACAACTTTAATATTAATAGATTTAAAAATAAGATTAACAAATAAAAATACAATAATATACCAAATTAAATTGACAAAAGCAGTAGTGGAATCAATTACTCCAAATATTTTATTTTTAAAATTATAATTTTGCGGAAAAATGAACTTCATAAAACAAATATAAAAACTCCTTTCTGTAAAATTATTAAAATTTATTATATTTCAGGTAATGTTAAACTTTAAAATGCGTAAAGTTATGCACAGATTGGGAAACATTTGTGGAAACTCCACCTATAAACTCACGTACAAATGAATTTGCTCTTATTAAAGCATAAATACCACCAACATAAACAAATTTATTAAATAAATTCGTAGCAGAAAAATCTAAAGAAAATAGGATTAATAAAACTAAAGAAACAATAATTTGAATAAAAAGTAAAGAAAACAAATTCTTAAGCCAAGACTTAAAAAACCAGCTAGTAGAATCAAGTGTTAAAGATAAAAAAGCAAAAGGAGCAAGTAAAACAAATACTTTTACCATAATGTATCGAAGTGAATATGAAAAAACAAGAGATAATAAAGATATACTTAATGTTCCTTTTATTAGACCATCAATTGAAAAAATATTAATAGAACTAGTATCAATTGACATATTTGTGTTAATTGTAGTAATCAATTCTGAAAAACAAATATCTTTGCCAAAAAGGGATTTACCTAAAGACCTAATTGCTAGACATATATTTGAATTTAAATCTAATAAAAAAGTAATTATAAAAAATGAAAAATTCATACAAATGCCAAATAAAATAAGTTTTATAATAAAACTAACAGGTCTATCAACTCTATTGTAAGTTAAATGTGACATTAAATAGCGAAATGCGTAATATAAAATAAAGCCTAGAAGTAAAGAGTTTGCAATTAATAAGATTCCATTTGATGTAGAAGTACCAAATAATTTTTCAAAGTTTTTGTCATTTAAAATATCGCTACTAATGAAAGTAATTTTGTCTAAAACAGAATATAGGTTATTATCAATAGAAGAAAAAAGATTTTCAAAAATAGTGTTAATGGTTTGAATTATGATTTCAGTAATATCGTTTGTGTTTTCCAAAATAGCCTCCTTTTAAGCAATTAATGATTTTATAGCAGATAAGATAAGGTCTATAGCAAGAATAAAAGCATAGGAAAAAAGGGAACCTTTAATTATTTTTTTGCCTATTCTTATTTTTTCTTCATCTCCAAAGCTAAATTTTTTCATAAAAACTCCACTTCCAACAGCTACAGCAGCTGCGGGAGTAGCAAGTTTTATAATCCATCCCTCTATACTTTCAAATGCAGAATTTATTTTAGTTACAATTTCTGGGTCACCCCAAGCGAAAGTAAAACTTGAAAAACAATTTAATAAAATAAAAAATAATAAAAATGTAAATATAAAATAAAAAGTTTTTTTATTCAAATAAATCAGTCCTTAATTAAATTTAGGTTTTTATAAGGAAAACCTATAAACCGTTATATTTGAAATGTGGAAACATTTTTAATTTTTTAGGAGGTAAAATAAGATTTCCATCAGATAAAAATGTAAGGGCAGTGAATGTTTCTAAATTTCTTGTAAAAAAATTAGATTCAAATATGAAATCATTTTGCATATAGGTACTAAAAGTTTCAGAAATATTAGAATTTTGAGAATTTAAAGTGTTTGTTATATAACTAAAATTAGTCTCTTTTGCACTTTCAGAGATACTTTTAGAAATTTTTTCTTTATCCTCTTTGCCTAACTGTTTTTGTGCTTCTTCAATCGTAAAAGTATCGTCTGTTCTAAACCAAATTTTATTGACCAAATTTTGAATAATTACTTTAACTATTGCTTCTTCTTTTAAAGTTGTTTTTAAAGAAGAATAACTTTGAGTACTAACTATGTTAATACATTTTGCTTCACGACTTAAAGAAAAAAATTCAGTATCGGTTTTGCTTGCAAATTTATCGTATTCATCGCAAATAAAGGCAGAAGTGTGAACATTATTATTTGCTAAATGACTCATAACTTCAGTTTGAAAGTCAAGCTTTAGGTATGTTGCAATAATTTTAGAAAGCATATTATATTCAAAAATATTCATATTTAAAACTACGATTTTACCTGAATTTAAAACTTCGTCAAAACCTGTAAAAGTTAATTTATTTTTTGGAGAACAAAACGTATTCATAACGTCATAATCTGAAACAAAAGTATTTGTAATTCTTGTGATTTCTGAAATTAAAATACCTTTTGTTCTACTATCTAAATTTTGAAATTCTTTTTCGAAAAACTCTAAACTACTATTTAACTCATAAATTTGTTTTGAATTAAACTTAGAAGAAATAAATAAATTTCTTAAAACTTCGATTTTTTCTTTATAATAGTTAGGGATAGTTATTAATTTATGCAGTTCAGTAAATGTAACATATCCGTTATTATAAAGTCTGCAAAGCTTAATACATTCACAAAGAACTTCTTCGGCTTTGTCTAGCCAGTAAGATTCTGTGTTATTTTCAGAAAATAATAGAAGAATGGTTTTTAAACGGTTAGCCAAAACTTGTGGTTTTAAATTGGGTTTATGTAGTGGATTGTAAAAAACATTAGAATGTAATTCAATAACTATAAGATCTGAAGAAAGGTTATAGTTTTCTACATATTTTTTAACCTGATTATAATAGTTGCCTTTTACATCTAAAATTAACATACCTATTTTAGAATCTGGATTAGAATGATTATATTGTAATAATTGACGTGTAAATGGATACATTGCACTAGAGGTTTTTCCTGATCCAATTGTTCCAGTAATTAAAAAGTTTTGAAATAAACCAGATTCTGGAATGGTTATTTTAGAATTACTTTCTTCGTCTTGTCCAATTAATAAGTTTAAAGAATTTTGTTGAATTTTATAATCTTTTTTTAAATTTTTGGAGTGAGTAATTTTATTTTGTTTTTGTGAAAAATAATTTGTTGAATTATTTTTAATTGAAAATTTTGAAATAAGTTTAATAAAAGTTTTTATAGTTGGAGTAAAAATTCTAAGATAAATAAATTGACTTATTATTATATTAGAAAATGTAAATATAAAAATATAAGTTATTTTAATTAAATTCCATAATTCTGGATTTTTAGAACAAATATCAAAAGGATGTAAACCGTAAGTAATAATGACTTCTTTTGCGGTGTAAAGAGGATAAAAAATTTTAATGCTTAAAAAGCTTGTGAAAATTAGAAATAAAATAGAAAATGCAAAAGAAAGTATTAATTTTTTTTTATTGGTAAAAATATAAAAAGCCTCCTTTCTTAAAAGTATTTCTGTTTGATCTTTAATTTAGCACCTTGCTTATTATGAAATAAAATTATTTCAAAAAAAGTATAAATTGAATATAAAGTGATAAAAAGATAAATAATAAAAGTGATAAAAAAGAAGTGAATTAAGTTTGAAATAATATCACCGCCTTACATTTTTTACCATAATACAATATTTTTTTTGATTTGTCTATACTTTTTTTGAAAAATGTGGTAAAATAAAGAATGGTTATGAAAAAACGAGATTTTACATAGCTATTAAAAATTGTAGGAGGTACAAAATGGAATTTAATAAAAATACAAAAATTGGTGAAATTTTAGAAAAAGCACCAGAAAAAGCAGAAGTTTTATTAGAAGTAGGAATGCATTGTTTGGGATGCCCAGCCTCACAAATGGAGACTTTAGAAGAAGCCTGCGAAGTTCATGGAATCGATGTTGAAGAGGTTATATCAAAATTAAATGCATAAAAAACAAAAAAATTCACAAAAAAAACAAATTTTTTTCACAAATGTATTGACATTTATGAAAAAATATTGTAATATATAAAGGCGTTATGAATAACGCCAGTATGTGGGCTATTAGCTCAGGTGGTAGAGCACTTGACTTTTAATCAAGTTGTCCCGCGTTCGAGTCGCGGATAGCTCACCAAAAGAACTAAATAATTTGCAAAAGAATTATTTAGTTCTTTATATATAAGGCCCGTTGGTCAAGCGGTTAAGACACCGCCCTTTCACGGCGGAGACATGGGTTCGATTCCCGTACGGGTCACCAACTAAAATTAAATAATGCCACTTTAGCTCAGCTGGCCAGAGCATCGCACTTGTAATGCGAGGGTCCCCAGTTCGAATCTGGGAAGTGGCTCCAATAAAGGTCATTAGTTTTGAGATAACTCTTAATTATTGGCTTTTTTTTTTGAACTTTGAACTTTAGGGACGTTCCTTAAAGTTCAAAAGTTGCCACTTTTTACAGGCGTAAGAAACAAAAAAATGCCACTTTTGGCAAAATATTGAAAAACAAAAGAAAATTTGCTATTATAATAAGTAAATTATTTAAAATAAAAGAGGTGTAAAAAATGCAAAAAGTAGCAATTGTAACAGGAGCATCAAGAGGAATAGGAAGAGAAATTGCAAAAACGTTAGCAAGAAAAGGAATAAAAGTAGTAGCTAATTATTGTAAATCTGAAGAGTCAGCCAAAAGTTTAAAGGATGAACTACAAAAAGAAAATATATCAATAGATATAAAAAAAGCAGATGTATCAAAAAGAGAAGAAATAAAAAAATTAGTAGAACATACATTAGAAAAATACAAAAAAGTAGATATTCTAATTAACAATGCAGGAATATCAGAATATAAACTTTTTACAGATGAAACAGACGAAGATTGGGAAAAGATTATAAATACAAATTTATATTCAGCTTTTGCTATGTCACAAGAAGTAATACCTAATATGATACATAATAAAAATGGATGTATTATAAATATATCTTCAGCTTGGGGAGTTGTAGGAGGTTCGTTAGAAGTAATTTATTCTGTATCAAAAGCAGGAATGGATGGTTTAACAAAAGCACTAGCTAAAGAATTAGGCCCATCTAATATTCGAGTAAATTCGATAGCGCCAGGGATGATTAGAACTGAAATGAATGCGAAATGGACAGAAGAAGAATTAAATGAATTAAAAGAAGAAACACCACTTGGTAGAATTGGTTTGCCTCTAGATATTGCAAAATGTGTAGATTGGCTAGTGGAAGATAATTTTACAACAGGACAAGTTATATCTGTAAATGGTGGATGGATTATAACATAAAAATGAACTTTAAGGAACGTCCCTAAAGTTCATTTGTATCTGTTAATTTTCTTTTATAATTTCCAGAAATTAGTTTTGGAAGATAAGTTATTATTTTATAAACTGCTAAACGAATTTTTTTACTCCATAAATAAGATCTTCTTAATTTCCTAGCAGATCCTAAAGAAACTGGTTCATCGTCTAAAACTAATAACTCAGTTGGTAGTTTTTCTAATTTGAAAATATAATTTTGTCCATTATTATTGTCCCATACGTTATTTTCGTTTTTAAAACAGAAATTAAATGAATCACCTTCTAATAAGTTTATTTCTGCTTGAAAACCTAATTCTGTTTTTTCCATTTTAACGTCTGTTACATTGTCCCAATTAACTCCGAAACCATAATGAATTGATACTTCAGAAGAAGCATCTTGGAATAATTGCCCAATATATGATATTTTTACTTTACTATTTTCTACTAATTTGTCTGTATTGAAAAATATATTTTTTGTTAACTCCATTTAATTTCTCTCCTTATTTATCTTTTGCTGTTTACATTATAATATTAAATTCTACAATGTTCAAGTCTTTTTTTAAAAAATTAAAAAAAATATATAAGAAAATGAAAAAAAGTAATAAATAAAATCTTTGAACATACTATTAAATAGGTGTTTTTTGGCAATTATAAAAAAAGACAAAAATATTGTAAAAAATACAAGTTTATGATAATATTTAAGTAGAAAAAATAAAAGGGGTTTATATATGAAAGAACATTTAGTTGAAGAAAAAAAGGATGATGAAAAAATGGATTCAACAGAAGAAAATAAAAATGAAGTAGTTGAAGACAAAAAAGACGAAGAAAACAAAAAAAAGATTGAAAAAAATTCAGATCAAAAGGAAAAATTTAAAAAACTCAAAGAAAAACCTAGAAAAATAGAAAAAGAAATGAACAAAATGGAAAACAAAAAAAATAAGAGAAAATATACAGCTTTAATAGCTATTATAGGAGTTTTACTAATAGTAGGATTGTTTATATCTACAATTTTTGCACTTATAAATGTCAATAATAATAAAATTATGAGTGGAGTGTCAATTTCAGGAATAGATGTATCAGGTTTAACAAAAGAAGAAGCAAAAGGAAAAATTAATGCAATCTATAACGAAAAAAAGGAGACAGAAATAGACCTAAAATATAAAGATTTTGAAACTACACTAACACCAACTTTAATGGAAGTAAATTATAAAGTAGACGAAGCAGTAGAAAAAGCTTTTTTAACGGGAAGACGATCAAATATATTTTTAAGTAATTATGATATTTTATTTACATTAATAGGCAAGAAAAATATTCCCGTTGAAATAGAACTAAATGAAGAAGTAACCAAACAAACAATAGAAGATATGAATGTTAATTTACCAGGAGTTGTAATAGAATCTAGTTATTCTATTGAGGAAGATGAATTAATAATTACAAAAGGAAAAGCTGGGGTTACCATAGATACAGATAAAATTTTAGAAAAAATAAAAGAAAGGCTAAATGATATAAATATAAGAGAGAATATTATGGAAATACCAGTAATAAATAAAGAACCCGAGGCAATAGACATAGATAAAATACACGACGAAATTTACAAAGAAGCTCAAGATGCTTATTTTACAAAAGAACCATTCGCAGTTTACCCTGAAGTAGAAGGAATAGATTTTGACGTAGAATCAGCAAAAGAATTATTAAAAGAAGATAAAGAAGAATATGTTATAAAATTAATCATAACAAAACCAGATAAAACACTAGATGAAATTGGACCAGAAGCATTCCCAGACCAATTATCTACATTTACAACAAGATATGATGTAAGTGACAAAGATAGAACAACAAATTTAGAGATTGCTTGCAAAAAAATCAATGGAACAGTACTTTTACCAGGGGAAATATTTTCTTATAACAAAACATTAGGAGCTAGAACAGCATCATCAGGATATAAGAATGCAAAAATATATGAATCAGGTAAAGTTGTAGATGGAATAGGTGGAGGAATTTGTCAAATTTCTTCTACATTATATAACTCTGTACTATTGGCAAACTTAGAAATCGTAGAAAGAAGAAACCACCAATTTGTAACTTCTTATGTAGGACCAGGTAGAGATGCAACAGTTGTATATGGAATGACAGACTTTAAATTTAAAAATACTAGAAAGTACCCAGTAAGAGTAGTAGCAACAGCTAAAAATGGAATTGCAACAGTGTCTATTTATGGGTTAAAAGAAGAACAAGAATATACTTTTAAATTTAGTACAAAATCAGTGGCAAGTATTCCATACACAACGCAATATATAGAGGATCCAACTTTACCAGTAGGGACAGAAAAAGTAAAACAAAAAGGAGTAAATGGATTAAAAACAGAAACTTATATTACAAAAATGTTAAATGGAAAAGTAATTTCTACAAAATTGCTATCTAAAGATACCTATAATGCAATGACAAGAATTGTAATAAAAGGAACAAAAGTTGCTGAAAATCAAAAAACAGATAGTACAAATGTTACAGAAAATCCAAGCAATGAGGAACAAACAGAGAGCAAGCCACCAGAAAGTACTGGGACAGAAGAACAACAATCAAATTTAACAACAACTGAATAGAAAAAATAAAAGTTAATACTTCGTTAGTACTGTGCGTAAAGTGCAGTACTAACAATACTTTTAAAAAGTATCAGGTTTTGTTAAATATACCTATTGACAACTCTATAAAAAGGTAATATAATTTAAAAAGTTTAAAAATGCGCCATTAGCTCAGTTGGTAGAGCAGCAGACTCTTAATCTGATGGTCGGAGGTTCGACCCCTCTATGGCGCACCAAAAGATATAATTATTGAGCTTTTGCGAAAGTGAAAAAAATCGACTATAACAAGTCGATTTTTCTATGTATACTATATACCAAATTCTTTTGCATACTTGACAACACCATTTATTTTATTATCTGGTTCATTTAATTTTATAGCCATAAAGTTTTTACTTGGGACATCAAAAGGAGCATATATCCCAAATTGTATTGCTGGAATATAGCCAAACTTTGGATAATAGTTTTCGCTTCCTAAAACTATTGAATAATGATAACCTAGCTTTTTAGCTATATTATTTCCTTCTTTTATTAATTTACTTCCTATACCTTGTTTTTGATATTCTGGTAATACCGCAATTGGAGCCAAAGCTAATTCTTCATTATTGCCAATTTTAATTTTAGTAAACAAAATATGACCAACAATTTTCTTGTCCTGAATTGCCACCAAGGATAATTCTGGAATAAAGCTAGAACTATTTCTTAATGAAACAACTAAATTATGTTCATTTCCATCACTATGTTCAGCTGTTTCAAAAGCTTTTTTAATAACATTATATACTTCTTCATAATCATTTTTATTTTCTTGTCTTATTTTTAACATATAAATTTTGCTTGATATATTTGGATAAGTTAAATATACCATAACTCCTTTCTTTAAATTAATTTTAACTTAGAATATATAGTATCAATTGTTGAAAAAATTTTCAAGTATATTAGTAATTTTGTAGAAAGTAAAATATCCATTTTGCGACAATATGTCTAGGTTCTAATCCCGTTAATTCTGCTACTTGATTTTGTTTTAGTCTATATTCTTGACATACTCTACTAATATGTTTGTTTATATCCATCTTTTTCATAAAATTCCCTACTTTCTACAATATAATATAATCTTTTATATCATTTTTGGGAATGATTTTATATTTGAATAATATCAAAAACAATTTGGATGAAAGAAAAAATTGATAAAAGCTATTGCTAAATAAAAAAATAAACTATATAATTATAAAGTAAAAACAAAGAAAAAAGAGGTAAAAAATGCAAAAGAAAATCGAAAACGATGTAAGTCTTGAGGCCGTAAAAAGAGAGAGCTACACTTTAATGACCAAAAGTGCAGTATCTTAAATAAACTTTATAACCAAATAAATAATTTAAAAATAATAAGTAGAAATAAAAAAAAGATAGTAATAAGAGCCTA
>CALXCC010000021.1 GCA_944386705.1 uncultured Clostridia bacterium
GGACGTTTCCTTTTGGACATTTTGTCCAATTGGGGACACTTCTTGTTTTATATCTTCTTTTTCCAAAATGTGTCCCCTTTTTGACATTTTGTCCAAAAAGAAACGTCCCCATTTTTGCCAACAAAAAAATCTTTTCATCCTAATTATTATTAGGACGAAAAGATTTCTCATTTCCGCGGTACCACCTAAGTTAGTAAATCTATATATAAAATACAATCACTCACTCTTTTATCTTTAACGCAGATTTACGGCTAACTTACTGTTTTTTCAGTTTAGCAACAAACTAAGGTGATAATAAATAATTTTTACTTACCAAAATCTCACCAACCTTTGGCTCTCTTTAAGATATTATATTATTTATCTTGTCCTTGTTACAGTTTTTTGCATTTATGCTTAGTATTATATCACATTTTTTGTTTTTTGCAATAGTTTTGATTAAATTTTATTCTTGTTTATTAACGTTTTCATATCATTATATATAATTTTTTATTTTAAAGTTGCACTTTTTATCTTTTTTCTATATAATAGTTTTATCATTTTTAACATAGGAGAAATCGATGGAACATTGGAGTATTGAAGATTATAAAAATTTTACTAATAGTAAAGGTAGAAAAAGTAAATATAGGGCAAATAAAGTTTCAATTGATGGTCATACTTTTGATAGTCAAAAAGAAGCTGATTTTTATTGTGAATTAAAAATAAAATTACAAGTAAAAGAAATTAATGGCTTTTGTTTGCAACCTACTTTTATACTAGCTCCTGGCTTAAAATATAAGGCTGACTTTATTGTTTTTAATAAAGATAATTCTACAGAAGTTATTGATGTAAAAGGTTTTAAAACTAAAGAGTATATAGCTAAGAAAAAAGTTTTTGAAGATAAGTTTAATTTAAAAATTACAGAAATTTAGTTTTTTAAGTTTTTATTTGCATTAAAAAAAGCTCTTACAAGAGCTTTTTTGTTATTTATTCATTTTGTTATTTTGCACCATATACTTATATCTCTATTTTACTTTCTTTATTTTAGCTATAAAAAATCCTTCGTATTCATTGTTTGGGCACACGCATAGAGTTTCTTCTATTTTAGTTGGAAGTAATGGTAATTCTTCTTTTTCTTGAAAATTTATTGGTGTGATTTCAACTTTTCCCGGTGCCAATACATTTTTTACTATATTTTCATTTTCTTCTTGTAAGATTGAACAAGTTGAATATACCATTTCTTGACCAGGTTTTAATATTTTTATTGCTTTTCTTAATAATGCCATTTGTGATTTTGTTGATTTTTGAATTAGTTTTTCTGTAAAATTTTCATTTATTTTTCCGTTTTCTAATTTTAGTGTTCCACTTCCGCTACAAGGTGCATCTAATAAAATCTGGTCAAATGAGAAAAAGTCGTCAATTTTTCTTGAATCTACTTGCATTACATATACGCATTTTGCACCTTGTTTTTCCAAGTTATATTTTAATCTTTCTACCCTAATATTGTTTATTTCGCAAGCTGTAATATTAGCTTTATTATTTACAAGTGCTGCAATTTGAGTTGTTTTTCCTCCAGGTGCTGCTGCCATATCTAAAATGTCTTTTCCTTCTTTTGGGTTTAGAATAATTGGTGGAAGCATTGAAGATAAACTTTGCAAATAAATTTCTCCTTTTTCGTATATTTCTAATGCTTGTATTTCCTTTTCTCTTACATTTTTTATAATAAATGCTTCTTTACTCCATTTTACTTTTTCATATTCTATACCATTTTTTCTTAATTCTTCTTCTATTTTTTCTACACTGCTTTTTAGTGTATTTACACGTAATGTTACTTTTCTTTTTTTAGTATATCCTTCTATAATTTTTTTAGATATTTCTTCTCCATATTGTTTTTCTAGTTTTTCTTTTAGGAATTTAGGAATTATTTTAGTTATATCTTGTTCCATAATTGTTCTCCTTGTATATTATATTTTTCTACTTTTCTATTTTACCATATACTTTTAAAAAGTAAAAGAACTCCTACAAGAGCCCTTTTTTGTTATTTATCCATTATTTATTTATTCTTTACTTATTTCTTCCTTGATTCTAGAAAAAAGACGGGACGCACAGCAAGTCCAACGAAGTCCCAAATGCCATCCGAATGAAAAAAGTTGCCATAACCATGATAGACACTTCCAACACCAATAGCTCCGTGACCAAAGTCCACACGACTTGAATATCCACAAGAATCACCAGGATGAACATAAACTCCAGTAGAATTTAAATAGTATGGTGTTGGTAAAAGAATTAATTCTTTTAAGTATTCATCTGTATGTAAATCTTCTATATGATAAGTATATGCTGTAGATTTAATTTTTTTACTTTTTATATGCTTACGAATTATTTTTCTTAGCTCTTCAGTAAAATTATCATCAATGTTAAATCTACATCCAAAATTACTCCTTCTATTAATATCTATCTTTTCTCTTCCTTTTTGATAAACTTTTTTATTTTTAATAATAATTTTAAAAAGTTTATTAACATCTTTTATATCCATACTTCTCACATATCTTATTTTTCTTCCATCTTTTGCCTTTCCTTGTAAAATTCCTGCTACAGAGTTTAATTCTCTACTTAGATTTACAAAACCTGATTCTCCTTTTACTAAAAATTCCTTCAGTTCTCCTGGTATTGTTTTTAATATATACTTTTCATACAATATTCCTTTTACTTTTTCTTTTCCCATATACAATGCTTTTAATGTTTTGGGTAAATTTGAAGAATTAAATTCTTGGTCTATTATTCCATTTCTATCTTTCGGGCTTAGATAAGTAAGCCCTTTTTCTGGATAAATAACAATTTCCGTTTTACCTATTTCTAATTTTTCCATTGTCTCTTCCTCCCATCTTGCCTTAAAATAGGTTCATACGTTGTTAATGTTTGCATTATAGCATTTTTTACATAATATTGCAAATTATTATTACTCCAAAATGCTAAAAATGAAACAGTTAATTCTGTTCCATTTTTTTGATTTCTTTTAATTCTTCATTTCTCTTTATTTTTTGTGTTGTTGTTTTTATTAATTCTTTATCTGTTAAAATCATATTTTTTATATATTTATATGGTGGGAATGTTTTGTTTATTTCTTTTATTTTTTCCCAAATTATTTTTCTTAATTCTTCTTGTTCCATATTTGGATATTTTTCTTTTACATATTCTTTGTTATATACAATTTTAACTGAAAGTTTTATATCGTTTTTGTCATTTTTGTCTGGCATTCCAAATACCATACATTCTGCAACTTCGTCTAGTCTATTTACTAAGATTTCTAGTTCTTCTGGGAATACTTTTTTACCATTTTTTAGAACTATCATATCTTTTTTTCTTCCTGTTATAAAGATGTATCCGTCTTTATCCATATAACCTAAGTCTCCTGTATAGAACCATCCATCTTTTAAAACTTCATTTGTTGCTTCTTCGTTTTCATAGTATCCTAGCATTACATTTGGACCTTTTACTTTTAGCTCTCCTATTCCGTTTTCGTCTTTGTTTTCAAATTCTACTTCTACATTGTCCATTGGAACACCTATTGAACCATATCTTACCTTTCTGTCATTTTCTGCTGATATTACTGGTGCTGTTTCTGTTAAACCATATCCTTGAACTAAGTTAATTCCTAATTCGTTAAATCCTTTTGCTACTTTTTTATCTAATGGAGCTCCTCCTGATATAACAAATCTCATATGTCCGCCAAGTTCGTTTATTATGTCTTTAAATAATTTTCTTCTAATGTCAATACCAAATTTTAATAGGAAATTGCTTATTTCCTTTGCTACTTTTACTAATTTTGTTTTTTTCTGTTCCTCAATTCCTTTTTCTATTTTTTTATAGATTGCTTCTACTAGTAATGGTACTCCTACAAAAACTGATACTTTGTATTCTTTTAGGTTTTGTGCCACATATCTTAGTCCATCTGGGAAAGCTGTTTTTATTCCATATGCTAGCATTACTACCATAGCTGTTGAGCCAAATATATGGTGAAATGGTAAAAATGCTAGATTTACATCTGTTTCGTAAAATCTTTCTACCAATTGCATTGCATATACATTACTTGCTATATTTTTTTGTGATAGCATTACTGCTTTTGATTTAGATGTTGTTCCTGATGTGAATAATAATATACTCATTTTATTTGAATCAATTTTTTTATCTATATATTTGCTGTTACCTGATTCAATTAATTTTTTTCCTTCATTTATTAGTGTATATATATCTTTGTAATTTTCTAGTGGTTTCATAGAAATATATTCTTTTAAATTTGTATTATTTCTTCTTTTTATTTCTTCTATATTTTCTATGTATTTTTCGTCAAAAATTACAATATCTGCCTTACTTCTTTCTAAAGAGCTTTCTAACTCGCTTAGTTGTAATTCTTTGTCCAGTGGAACTGATACTATTCCTCCTAATTGATTAGCTAAGTGTGCTAGTGCCCATTCATACGAATTTCTTCCAACTATCGCAATTCTTTTATCTTGGTATCCCAAATCAAATAATTTTGTTCCTAAACTATTTACATTCTCTAATAATTTTTTATATGTAATATTTTCATATGTTACTTCGTTATGGTTTTTATGCTTTATGATAAAAGCTATATTTTCTCCGTATTTTTCTACTGAATTGTATAAAATTTCTTTTATATTTTGGCATTCAGTTGCATCAAAATATCTTTCTCTACTCATAATTTTCTCCTTTATCTAGTATTGAATACTAAGTTATCACATATTCAATAACAAGTCAAGTGGTTGACTAACTCTTCTAAAAATGTTACTATATTGTGAAATGAGGTGATTTTATGGCAGAAAAGAAGTTTATCATTGATGAAGATATCGAAAAATTTCATTTACCTAGGTGGAAAGAAATTCCGGAAATTGATTTATATATTGACCAAGTTGTTTCATTACTTGAAAATTATTTAGCAAATTATATAGCAAGTGATAATGAAAAAGGTGGACATATTATAACGAAAACTATGATTAATAACTATGTAAAGCACGGAGTTGTTAAGTCTCCTGTTAATAAAAAATATAGTAGAGAACATATTGCTTATTTATTTGTTATTTTTGTTTTGAAACAAATTTATAGTATGGAAGAAATAAAAAAATTAATTACTTTAGCAATTGAAACTTCTCCTATTGACCAAGCTTATAATCGTTTTTGTTCTGAATTAGAAAAAGCTATTAAAATGACTTTTACTGGAGAAAGTTATATTAATAATGACCGTCTTTCTCAAGAGCAGTATATTTTAAGAAATGTTGTTCAATCTTTTGCAAATAAGTTGTATGTACAAAAAATTTATTTAAAAAATTAATTCTAAAGATTATTTTGGTCTTTTATTAAAATACAAAAAAGAAGCTTAATTTTAAGCTTCTTTTTTGTTAAACAATAAAACTATGCATTTTTTTCCTTTATGTTCTATAACAACAGGATAAATGCCTTTTTCTATTTCTGGTTCACTCATCGTCATCCAGATAGGATTTGATGAGAAGAAATCTGAATCTACTTCTTTTAATAGATTAGGATAATCTACATTGTAAAAGACTTTTAGTTGTTTTGTAAATTCCTCATCATTTAAAATTTTTGGTAGATCTATCCACATATATTCTCCACCAGCAATATAATGAGGTACTTCTTTAAAAATAAGTAATGCTTTATAAAAAGGATTATTTTCTTTTTCCTCGTTATTTAACAATCTTTCCATAGATTCAAATTTTTGTTCTAAATTGTTTCCTTTCCAACTTATAACCTTTCCCATTGCATTCTCAGCATAGTTTTTTAATAATAATTCTAATTGTTTTTCTAAAATCATATTGTAATTCCTCCTTGCCTATAAAAAAACCATTAAAATATTGCACATATTAGATTGAGCTAAAAATATATCTATTTTCTTTCCAATCTATCTTTCTATTATTACGTGCCAATAAATATTATAGCACTTTTTTCACATTATGTCAATTTACATTCTTACTGTTATAACTCTATAATTTTCTCCCATGGTAAATCTTTTTTACCAAAATGACCATAATTAGTCGTTTTACTATATATTGGTTCTTTTAAATTCAAATAATCTATAATTCCATCTGGTGTTAAATCAAATTTTTCTTTGATTTTTTTTACTAACTCTTCCTCTGTTTTTGTTCCTGTTCCAAATGTATCTACACAAATCGATAATGGTTCTCTCATTCCTATTGCATAAGCTACCTGAATTTCACATTTTTTTGCATATCCATTTGCAACGATGTTTTTAGCAATGTGTCTAAGCATATATGCTGCACTTCTGTCCACCTTGCTTGGGTCTTTTCCTGAAAAGGCCCCTCCACCGTGTCTACTATAACCTCCATATGTATCTACTATTATTTTTCTTCCAGTAAGCCCAGTATCTCCTAAAGGTCCTCCTATTACAAATCTTCCTGTTGGATTTACATATAATTTAGTATCTTCATCTATCATATTTTCTGGTACTATAGCTTTTATTACATTTTCAATAATATCTCTTTTCAGCTTGTATTGTTCTACTCCTTCTTTATGTTGCGTAGAAATTAAAATTGTTTCAATTCTTTTTGGTATATTGTCTTCATATTCTACTGTTACTTGAGTTTTTCCATCTGGTCTTAAATATGGAATTATATTTTTCTTTCTTACTTCTGTTAATCTTTTTGATAGTTTATGTGCTATACTAATAGCGTATGGCATTAATTCTTCTGTCTCAGAACTTGCATATCCAAACATTATTCCTTGGTCTCCTGCTCCTCCTATATCAACTCCTAATGCTATATCAGGGCTTTGCTTTGTTATATTTATATCTATTTTACATGTTTTATAATCTATGTCTGTTTTTTCATTATCAAATCCAATTTCTTTTATTTTTTCTCTTACTAATTTTTCAATATCAACTTCTCCGTTTGCTGTTATTTGCCCTGCAATTGTTATTTTATTTCCTGATGCAAATGTTTCTACTGCTACTCTTGCATTTTTGTCTTGTTTTAAGTATTCGTCCAAAATACAGTCCGAAATGGTATCACATAATTTATCTGGATGTCCTTCTGTTACGCTTTCAGAAGTAAAATAGTATTTTCTCATAAAAATTCTCCTTTTTTCTCTATTTTTCGCATAATCTATTATGACACTTTTTATTTTTATTGTCAATGTTTACTGAATTTTCTTTAACTCTTCGTTTTATTCAATATTTATGACTAAAAATGGAACAGATTCCTCTGTTCCATATATTTCAATTAGAATATTTTTTCGAATAATTTAGTTGCATTATTTTTTATGTATTTTTTTACAATCATTAAAAGTATTAAATAGATAATTACAAATATAAACATTCCAATATATGTGCTTACTTTTCCATTTATTAAAGCTGTTAGCCCTATTATTACTATAATATTTGCAATTCCTAATATAACTGGCCAAATTAGGTTCATATTTTGCTTTACTACAGCATATTCCGAACTCCATTCTAGTTTTGGTTTTTTTAGGTCTACTATTAACATTAGATAGCTTTGTATAATTCCTATAAGTATTGCTACTAACGTTATTAATATTACATATAAAATTGGCATCTTAAATATATACTCAGCTATTGCTATTGTGATTATATCCATAATTATTGTTATTATTATGTTTGGCATAACTTTATACTCTAATTGCTTGTTAATCGAAACAGGTATATATTTCATAAATACTGCATTTTCACCATCTCTTGATATTGCTGTAGCAGATATATATATAAACATTGAAAAGAATTGTATTACTACTAAGATTCCTGCCCCTAGTATAATTGAAGTTTTGTTTGGTATCATTTCTGAAATTTGGGTTATTGATTGAATACCTTCTTCTTTCATTCCTATTATTCCAAATACAATTACCATTATTGGAAATAAAATTGCTGGTAATATGCATTGCATAAAGAAGATTGGATTTCTAATTAGTATTTTAAATTCTTTTCCTATATAAGTTTTTGCCAAACTGCTTTTTCTAAAAGCTTTTTTGTCATTTATTTTCTTATTTGTTTTTTTACCACTATATAAATTTCCTACTGCTCCTTTTAAATATAATTTCTGTCCAAGTAATATATAAATTGCGTATAGTATTCCAGTTATTGCTAAAATTCCACCCAAGTTTAATAATATTGTCATTACTTCGCTACTTGCTAATGCATCAATTGCCATTTTTAAAGTTGGAATTTTTCCTTCTATTATTTCTACAAGTCCATTTGCCTTTGTAAGTAATTCTATCATTTTTTCTGGTGAGCTTTCAGTTCCACTAGTTGTAAATGATATTGCAAATACTACTACCAGTATAAGTATAGTTGCTATTAATTGAAAACGGTTTTTATTTTTTGTAAATTTTGAAAAGCTCATTACAATTAAGACAAGTAAGCTAGATACTAGTACTGGAATAATTGGAAATATGATTAATATCATTGTCATAGATATATAATAGATAGGATTTGCATCTGTCATATTTCCATAAATTAAAAGTGGTATAAATCCTATTATTAATACAATAAAATATTCAGTTAACATTAATACATTTGTTTTAGCCATTAAAATTTGACTTGGTTTTAATGGTAAGGGTAAAATATATTCGTTGTCTGTTGAATAGTACAGTAGGCTAATTGCAGAAAATATTGTTTGTATTAATACAAATACTCCTATTCCTAGTAAGATGACTCCTAAAAAAGTTTGTTCTTGGTGTATTTGCAATAAGCCATTTATTATTTGAAAGCTAAAAAATCCTACTATTCCTGCTAAATAAGCAAATATAAAAACATATAAAATTATCATAGCTTTTGATTTTTGGCTTTGTTTATTTTGGTTATTTGCGGTTTCTATATTTTGAAATGAACTTCTTAAAAATACTTTTGTTAATGATAATACTTTATTTTTCATTTTCTGTTATCTCCAAAAATAGTTCTTCTAAAGATGTGTTTTCTTTAAATTTATTTTTCATTTCCTCAAATGTACCAACAAAAACCAATTTTCCTTTATTTATAATGCCTACTCTATCACATAATTTTTCTGCTACTTCTAATACGTGTGTTGAAAAGAACACTGTATTTCCTTTTTTAGAATGTTCTCTCATCATTTCTTTTAAGTCATATGAAGATTTTGGGTCTAGACCTGTCATTGGTTCATCTAGAATCCAATTTTTAGGATTGTTTAAAAGTACACCACAAATTACAATTTTTTGTCTCATACCATGAGAATAACTTTGAATTTCAGCATTTAAGTTTTCGTATATTTCAAATTTTTTTGTTAAGTTTTCTATTCTTTCTTTTCTTACTTCATTTGGAATTTCATAGATGTCTGCTAAGAAGTTTAGATATTCTATTCCTTTTAGTTTTAAAAACATATCTGGACTATCTGGAACAAATCCAAAGTTTTTCTTTGCTTCTATAGGCTCTTTTTGTATGCTTTTTCCATCAATTAAGATATCACCTTCATCTGGATTTAATATTCCTGTTATCATTTTTATTGTAGTTGTTTTTCCCGCTCCATTTGGTCCTAAAAATCCAAATATTTCTCCATTATTAATTTCTAAATTTAAGCCATCAATTGATTTTTTGCCCTTTACATAAGATTTGGTAACATTTTCTATGTTTATCATTAATTTTTCCTCCTATTTTTTAAATAGTTTTCCAAATAGTCCTTTTTCTTTTTTGTTTCTTGTATTAATTGTTCCTTTTCTGCTATTTTTTATTATTTTATCTATTTTGTCTTCTATTATTTCTTCGTCATCTTCGTTAAATTCAAATTCTTCTTCGTTAAAATCGAAGTTTTCATCGTATTTTCTATCGTCGTCTTCGTATTCAAAGTTTTCGTTGTGGTCTTCTTCGTCTTCGTAGTAAATGTCTTCGTCATCCAAATCTTCATTATATTCTTCAATTTCTTCTAATTCTTCGTCGATGTCAAATTCTTTATTTTCTTTGTCTTCCTTGTATTCTTCACTAGAATTTGAATCTCTATTTATGTATTCTTTTTCTATTGTCTCTTTACTATCATTTTCTAAATTAACTTCATCTTTTTCTTGTGTTTTTTTACTATTTTGTGTTTTATTTTTTATGTTTTTAACTTTTAAATCTTCTTTTTCCTCTATTTTAAATTCTGACAAATCTTTATCAAATTTTTCTTCTACTTCTTCATTAAATACATTATATATATTTTTTATTCCTTCAATTCTCCAATAATTAGAATTAATTACTGTTCCAGTATTAATTTTTATGTTTGTTACCTCTTTTTCAAAGTCCTTTTCTTTTTCTTCTATACCTTTTAGATATGTTTTGTTGTATAATTCTTTATAAGCCTTTTTTGTTGATTTTGAGGTTGTTTCTCTTATTATTAGTTCATATAAATTATCTATTTGCTCGATATCTGATCTGAAATTCTTACAAGCTTCTTCCATTAATTGATTATGAGCTTTTTTTCCATACATTGCTGACATTCTTTCATTATCTAAAAAATCTACAATATATTCTTTTTCTGCATTCAAAAATGCTAATTTTACACTAGAATCTCTTAGTAATTTTTCTGATTTTTTTAATTTAATTGTTTCATTGCTTAATTCTACTAAAAGCTTTTTCATTTTTTCATAGATACTTAAATATATTTGTGCTTCTCTTTTTGCAATACTCATTCTTACGTCTACAGCATTTTCAATTATTTGATAATTAAATGGTACTTTTTCATTTTTTCCATTTCTTATCATAATATCAATTATTTCTTGTTTTGCTTCTTCAGTGTCACCGTTTATAAAGTTTTTTGTTTTATTTACATCTTTTTCTAAGATTTCATTAAATATTTTATTAGCTTTTTCAATATTAGCTATATGATCTGCTTCTGCTGTTCTATGAGTACGTGTATATCTATTTCTTTCTTTTTGTCTTTCAGTAAATATTACTAGAGCTTTTACGTATCTTTCTCTTAAATCTTTTATTTCTTCATTGTTTTTTTCTAATTTGTTCTCTATTTTTTGAAGTCTTTGATCTAAAAAGCTTGGGTTCTCTCCTAAATCGCAAAAAAGTTGATTTCTTTCGTTTTCCATCTCTATATTATTTTCATAAAGTTTTGCTTGTGTGTTTTGTATTTCTCCTATCTCTTGTGCTACTTCATCAAATTTTTTTATTACCTGTTCCTCTTCTTCAACTATTTTTTGATATTCTTTTGCTTCTGTTACTATCTGTTCGTAATTTTCGTAATTTTCTTTTATATTATTTTCTTTGTTAAATCCTAATATTTTTTGAAAATGTTTTTCTAAGACAATTGCACTTCTTTCATACATTTTGAAAACCTCCGCTTTTTATTTTAGCTATATTATATATAAATTGTCAAAAAAAGTCTAGAGCTTGCTAGACTTTTCCGAAATATATTTTTTAAAATATTGTTCTAATTTTTTTAATTAAATAATGGCTTCCACCTTCACTATTATCTTGCACATTTTCTACCATACTTACTATTAGTAAATCGTTTCCTTCTCTATTTTTTGTATAGCAGTTGAACCATCCAAGTGTCCCACTCTCTGTATCTTCACTAGAAGTTTTTAATTCTGCTGTTCCTGTTTTTCCTGCAATTGTTGTTCCTTCAATTTTCATATCACTTGCTGTTCCTTTTTCTACGACCTGAATTAAATCATTTTCTATTGTATTTGCCGCTTCTTTTGAAAATGCATCTTTTATTAGAATTTCTCCATTTTTGCTTTCGTCATATTCAATTCTTGGTTTTATCATATTACCATCATTTGCAAATGCTGAATAAACTGATGCCATATGTATTGGATTTACTAAAAGGTCTCCTTGTCCATATCCTGTGTCTGCAAGTTTTGTTTCTCCTTCGATTTTGTTTCCATTATCCTTTGCATATTGAGATTTTGCAAGTGAAATTGGAAATTCCAAAGATTCATTAAAGCCTAGTTTGTCTAGACTGCTTACATATGTTTCTGCTCCCATTTTTAATGTACTTTGTGCAAAGTAAATATTATCTGAATACATAATTGCATTAAGTAAGTTTTTAGGTCCATTATATCCTGTTAATGTTGTAATTTTATAATTTCCCCAAGAACTATCTTTTTGCCAACTTGTTCCAGTATAACCTAAATCTTCGTTTGGGTCTATCGTTCCTAGAGTTACTCCAATTGCTCCTGTTATTGGTTTGAAAGTTGAACCAGGGCAATATTTTTGAATAAATCTATTATATAATGGTTTTGATTCGTCATTATTTAAATTGTTCCATTGTTCATTTGTTAAACCTACTACGAAATCATTAGAATCAAAAGTTGGTGTACTAACTAACGCTAATAATTCTCCTGTTTTTGGTTCCATTATTACAAAAAATCCTTTATCTTCTTTCATTTGTTCATATACTTGCTTTTGAAGTGTGCTGTCTATTGTTAATTTTACATCTTGACCGTCTTTTTTATCTTGCTTTGCAATTTCTCCAATTTCATTTCCATTGCTGTCTTCTAAATATATTCTTGTTCCGTCAATGCCTCTTAAAGTATCTTCATATGCTTTTTCTAATCCTGATTTTCCAATTAGGCTGGTTGTTGTATATCCTTTTCCTTCATTTTGTTCTAGTTCTTCACTATTTATTGCTTGCACATATCCTATTAAGTGGCCTGCTTCTTTTCCTAAAGAATATATCCTTCCATCTTCTTTATTTATCATAACTCCTGAAATTTGAAGTAATTGTTCTTTTAGTGAAGTATTACTATTTACTATTTTCTTTACAGGTACAAATGTATCGTCTTTTACATATGATGCATTTAAGCTTTGGTTTATATAGTCCACTGATACTCCGGTTAATTCAGAGATTTTTGCAATAGATTGTTCTTTATTTTTGCCTAATTTTCCTGGTACAATTCCAACTGATGCTATGTTTCCATCTTCTGCAAGTGCTACTCCATTTCTATCTAATATACTTCCTCTTTTTGCTTTTAAAGTAGATACTCTTACTTTATCTTCTCCAGATAATTGTGGGAAGATTAAACTAGATTTCCACTGTAGTTTAAGTTCATTATTTTCTTTTACTATATTTGCTGTGTTATTAAAGTCTACTTCACCTGCTGATGTGTACATTTTTTGGTGATAATTTATTATGTATTTTCCTTCTTCTTTTTCTACATCATTTATTTCTATTTTAATATTACTTGCGTCTATTCCTTCATAGATATTTTTATTTCTTGTAATGAAGTCTTCTTGACTCATATTCATACTTGAGGTTTTTTTGTACATTTCTTCATAGTTTTTATTGTTTATAAGTTCTATATAGCTATTTAATAACTCTTTTGCTTCTTCTTGTTCATTGTTTTTTATAATTAGAACAGTTGCAGTTATTCCAACTACTATAACTATTATTGCTATAATTATTCCGATTAATATTTTTTTATTTTTCATATTAGGTTTCCCCCTTTAGTTCTTTATTCAGTTAAGAACTTTTTTATATATTCTACCATAAATAGTGGTATATTTATTAAATTATTATCTTTTTGTAAATTTTTCATTGAAAAACGTATTCGTACTTTAGGATTGTATTTTTCATTATAATGTTTTAGACTTATACTATTTATATTTTCACTAGATTTTACTTCGATAGGTATAATATTGTTTTTATATTGTATAATAAAATCTATTTCGTATTTATTATCAAAGGTAAAATAGTTTGCTTTTAATCTAGTTGATAATAGTATTTCTAAAGCATAGGTTTCTGTTAAATCTCCTTTAAATAACTCAATTATTCCATTTCCTTCTATTACCACTATACTATCTAAATCTGTCATTTTTCTTAAAAGTCCAACATCATTCACATATATTTTAAATGCTGATAAATCATTATAAGCTTTTAGTGGCATACTAGGTTTTGTTACACTATATATTTTATATATTAAATTCGCATCATTAAGCCAGTTTACAGCACCTTCATATTCTCTTGCTCTCGCACCGTCTTTTGCAACTTGGTATAAAAATTTTTTATTTTCTTTTGAAAGTTGTGCAGAGACGCTATTCCAAATAATAGATATTCTATTGGCTTCTATATTTGTAGTATGTTTTGAAAAATCTGCTTCATAAGCTTTCAAAATATTTTCTTGTATTTTATTTACTTTTGATATATCCTTTTCAGTTACCCAAGATTTTACCGCTTCTGGCATCCCTCCAATGATAAAATATGCTTTTAACTTTTCTTCAAGCCTATAAAAAAATATTTCTGGTATATTTTCAAAATTGCTTATAGATTCCATATATTCTACTAAATTGCTTAATCCTTCTGCTATCAAGAACTCTGAAAATGTCATTGGATACATATCTAAAAAATCCACTTTTCCTACTGGAAATGATGTGTGCGATAACCTAATTCCTAATAAGGAACCAGCAGATACAATGTGATATTCGTTTGCTTCTTCGTTAAAGTATTTTAATGAATTTAGAGCATTTGGACATTCTTGTATTTCATCAAATATTATAAGTGTTTTTTCTGGAATGATAGCTTCTCCATTTACAAATGATAATTGCTCTAATATTCTTTTTGGATCTTTTGTGTTTTCAAATAATTGGTATAATTCTTGATCATGGTCAAAGTTAAAATACGCTACATTATTATAGTTTTCTTCACCGAATTGCTTTAATATATATGTTTTTCCTACTTGTCTTGCCCCTCTTAATATTAAAGGCTTTCTATTATGGCCATTTTTCCATTCTATTAATTTTTTCATTATTTTTCTTTCCATTATGCATCACCTCTTTATATATTATAGCATATTTAAAGAAAAATTACACGTTTTTTCCTGCTTTTTTAATGATTTTTACACATAATTTCCGCTTTTTTTAAGAATTTTTACACGTTTTTTCTAGTCACTTGCTTTTCCTGCTCCTAAAATATTTCCATTAGTAGCATCTACATAGATATATAAATTTGTTAAAGGGTCATTATTATCTCCTAATCTTACACACCACATTGGTTGCCCTTGATATAGGTTATTTCCATTTGAATCTTTTACAATCCATTCTTGTTCCCAATAATATAACCTATGTATTTCGTCTAAAGAATATAATAATTCTGCAGATACTACTGTTTCCCCTGTTTCATAAGATATGTTTTTGGATGTGAAGTCAGACACCCAAGGTTGATATTGATATTTTTGTTTTTTTGCTTCTTCGTCTGCTATATCTCCTGCTTGTTCTTTTGTAATTCTTACTGTTGTATCTACTGGTTTTGTGGTTGTAGCATTAGAATTTGTTTTGCTTATTGTGTTTGCAGTATTATTACTATTATTGTTATTACTATTGTTTGTACTGCCATAAGAAATATTTCCTGTTATATTATCCATATTTCTATATATACAATTTGTGTTTATTGCTTTACTTGCTCCAAATATATTAACTGTATAGCTATCTTGTCTTCTATCTCCTTTAAAGTAATAGGTTAAACCTCCTATTCTTGTTTCGATTTTTTGTATATCATAATTTGATAACATAACTATTACATCTGTTTTTTCAAATATATTACTTGGTATTTCTTCTTCTAGTTCTATATTATATCTTTGTAATATTTGATTTAGCTTTTCTTCACTTTGAACTTTTAGTCCATAAACTCCAGTTTCATATTGTCTAAATTCTTGCGTATTTGCTATAAATGTTTCAGTTGGCACTTCATTTTTTACTTTATATTCTTTCGAATCTTCCATATGATAGCAATTTACTTCATTGTTTTCTATTTTTTCTTGTAATAGCTCATTTAATTTTTCTTTATTTTTTAATTTCTGTTTTACTACTTGACCACCTGTATCATTTCTAAAAATAACACTATTTTCTTCTTTTTCATATGCAATAATGTAGTTTTTACTTATAGTGTCATAATCTAGTTCTATATAATTTTCGTTTTGTTCTATAGTTTTTATTTCTTCTGCTGATAGCATCTTTCCATTTTCTTTACTATCAATTCCATTTATTAATTCATTTAATAAATCTGTATATGCTTTGCTTTCTTTAGTAAAGACATAATAATTGTCTTGATTTTTTTCTTTAAATAATATTCTATCTGGTGTTTCAAAATATTGTACGTGATTTACCACTTCTTCTATAGTTTCTTCTGCCGGTTTTATTTTAGTAAATATAAATGTTCCTATACATAGTACAATTAATAATGTTGTAATTCCTATTAATGTTTTATATTCTTTAAATTTTTCGGATAATTTTATCATATTTATTCTTCTCTCCATATT
>CALXCC010000022.1 GCA_944386705.1 uncultured Clostridia bacterium
ATAGCCTTGTTCTTCTATTTTTTTTGTTATGTTTTTTTCTAATTCTTCCTCATATATGTCTTTATTTTGTTCTTTCTTTCTCTTTTGGTCTACAGTGGCAGTTTCTATACTTACGTAATTTTCTAGGTTTATATTATTTAAATCTAGTTTATCTTTATTTTTAATAAAAGGTGATATTATTGTAGATATTACAAATATTCCTAATACCATTCGTATGTATTTTTTTGTTTTATTGTTTGGAAGTAACATTTCAAAAATGGATACCAAGACAATTGTTACACCTAAACTTTTTGCCCAAGAGCTTATAAATTCTATCATTCGTTTATCCCCTTATAGTTTTTATTATCTATACATCATAGCCGTATTAGACATTTTTAAAACTAACGTTGTCCCAATTATTAACATAACTGATATAGCACATAAAATTCCTAGTAATATTTTAAAAATATCGCCTATCTGGTCTAATAAGCTTATTATGTTGCCGTCAGCAACTGGTTCTGCTAAGACCGAGAGTAATTTATATGCTATTGTAAGCATCGATAATTTTATAATTGGCATAATACAGATTCCAACAATTATAATAACTCCCACTAATCCTACTGCATTTTTTAGAACAATTCCACAACCAAGTACTGTGTCTACCGCATCTCCTAAGATTTTTCCAACAACGGGTATACTAGAACTTACTACTGCTTTTGCTGTTTTAGCAGTTATTCCATCTACACTACTAGATAATGTTCCCTCTAACGAAACTACTCCAACAAAAATTGTTAAAATAATTCCCAAAAACCATATTATTCCGGATTTTAAAAATTTTGATAACTTTGCTATTTCTACTCTGTCTGATATTTTAGATATAATAACTAAACCTGCAAATACTAGAACTAGTGGAATTATTAGGTTTTGTATTATGTTTCCAATAAAATTTATTATAAATATTATAATTGGTTGTATTATTGTACTTGTTGTAATACTTCCTGTATACATCATTAGTGCCATAAGAAGTGGAATTAATAAATTCATAAAACCTACTAAATTGCTTGCTGTATCTTGCACTAGTTTTACAATGTCCCTAAAATTTGACATAATAATCGTTACAATCAAAATGTATTGGACATAATATATCAATTTGGAAACTCCATCATTTTCTAGACTTTCACTAATTGATTTTAAAACTGCGTGAATTACTATTATTACTAAGATACTTCCTATAGTCTTTAGACTTGTTAATACTTCTGTGCCAAACAAACTTACTACTTTTTTTAATAAAGTATTGTTATTAATTTCTCCCTTAATTGCATTATCTAAAATGTCGTTTAAATCAATCCCTTCAAAAAATTCTCCTTCTATATAAGTTTCTGAACTTTTAATAAAATCTTCTATTTTAAATTCTTCTTGTTGATCTTTCATTGTATCTTGTTCATTTGCATAACTTATTGGCATTAAAAAAAATATATACATAAAGATTATGATTATTAAAAATACACTTTTTATTTTCTTCATTTGTACTTCCTTCTCTATGGCAATATTTGTAAGATTATTTCTAACAAGCTTGATATAATTGGTATTGACATAGCTATAATAATTATTTTTGTTCCTACCTCTATTTTACTTGCAATTGCAGTTTCTCCAGAATCTTTGCAAATACTTACAGCAAATTCAGATAAAAATGCTATTCCTGTTATTTTTATTAGCAATACTAAAAATGTACTATTAATAGAAGCTTTACTTGCTAGGGATTGTAATAAATTTATTATTCCTGTTAGTTTGTCCATTACCAAAAGTAAAATTAAAATACCTGAGAGTATACTTATATATATTGCAAATTCTGGTTTGTATTGTTTTAAAATTATTATCATTGTTACTGCAACTAAAGCAATTCCAATTATTTTTACAACTTCCATTTCTATCCTTTCTTTTTAAGAAAAAGTTTAAACTTATAAATTAAAAACTGTTCTTACTGTATCAAATAGTCCACTAATTTCTTTTATTACCATAGTTAATACAATAACTAATCCTGCTAAAGTTGTCATCATTGCTTGGTCTTCTCTACCAGCTCTTACTAATACTTGATGTAAAACAGCTACTAAAATTCCAATTGCTGCTATTTTAAATAATAAGTTTATATCCATTCTTTTCCCCCTCTACTTAAGAAGTAGTTTTTCAAAAACTAACAAAGTACAATTACAATAGCAAGTCCCATTATTGTACCTAATTTTGTATACATTTTTTCATTTTTTTGTTTTTCTATTATTGCTTCTTTTATCTGCTTTTCTAAAAATTTCTCTGTTATTTCTATTTGGCTTATTTGTCCATCACTATCAGTTTGTCCAAGTAATTTAGATAGTGTTTTTAAAGTATATTTATCTTCTTTGTTCATATTTGTAATTGTTTCTTCAACTGCTTCTTCCCATGCCACATTTGCCGTGGTTTTTCTCATTTTTTGTTTAGCAGTTTCAAATATTTTGCCAATATTTTTACTAGAGTTTTTAGCTATTTCTTCGAATATATCTGGAATTGGTTCATATGTAAATTTTATTTTACTTTTTAATACATTTAATGCATTTTGCATTTCTTCTAATTCTTTTAGTCTATAAACATATTTTTTTGATAAAAATTTTCCTATCAAACTGGAAGAAACTAAAATTAAAAATAGTATAAAATATTTTATTATCTGCATCTCTTTTTAACCTTGTCCTTTCTATTTTTAATATTATATTCATAAGATTTTATTTTAGAACTAAAAGTTATTCTATAAAAAAATTATTTTTTCAATTTTTTTATTATCTATTAAACTTTTAATTTCTGTGTTTTCCTTTATATCTTCTAAATCTTTTCCGTGCATTGTAAAAATTCCTTTTACTCCTGAAAAAACAGCTTCTTTTATTGCATTTACATCTTCTTTTGTTCCAATTTCGTCACATGCAATTACTTCTGGTGCCATAGAACGAATTAACATTTTCATTCCCTTTGATTTAGAAATATTTTCTATTACGTCTGTCCTAATTCCCACATCATTTTGTGGTATTCCGTGATACATAGCTGCAATTTCTCCTCTTTCGTCCACTAGTCCGTACAGTCTTTCCAGAAAAGTTTATACTTTGTATTCCATTGCTTATATTTCTTATGCAGTCTCTTAATATTGTGGTTTTTCCTTTTCCTGGCGGAGATACTATTAAAGTAGTAAATATAGTGTTATTTTCTTTATCTATTATTTCTTTTAAGATTCTATTGCTACATCCTATAACTTCTCTTGCAATTCTAAAGTTTAGACTTGTTATGTATTTTAAGTTTATTATCTTTTTATTTTCTACAACTGCTGTTCCCGTAATACCTACTCTATGTCCACCCTTAACAGTTATAAATCCTTCACATATTTGATTTTTATACGCATAAATCGAGTTATCACATAGTTTTTCTAATATTTGTAATAACTCCGTTTGACTCACATCATATTCAATTACAATTTGTACATTTCTAAGCTTTAAAATAATTGGTCTATTACATCTAATTCTTATTTCTTGTAACTCTTCTAATATTTGCTTATTCTGCTTAAAAGTATTATCTAATAAACTATATATATTAATTGGAAAGTATCTTAATATCTCTTTCATTTGTACTTTTCCTTTCTGGCTATACTGGGGACAGGTACCGTTTGACCATTTTTGGCTATGTTGGGGACAGGTACCATTTATCCATTTTTGGCTAAGTGGTACCTGGTACTGTTTAGCCAAAAAAAGAGCCTATATTACTATATGCTCTTTTTTTAGTTTTAGAACTGTTATTTTTCATTAATTACAGCTCTATATATAATTCCTGTATTATTGTCTTTTTCGAATTCTACTCTGTAGCTTTTTTCAGTGTCCACATCTTCTTTGATAAATGCTATATTTTGTTCACTTGCCTCGTATTCTTCACCGTTGAAATTTATTTCTGTTATTTGTGTGTCTTCTTGTGTTTCGTTGTTTAATGATATTGTTGATAGTAACCCTTTTACAGTTACTCCTTTTAGGTTTGTACTTTGGTAAAGTTCAAATTTTTGATTAAAGCTTTCTATTTCCTCTTGACTTAAGTTGTTTTTTCCCATTGCACTAATAGCTGTACTTTCTATACTTATTTCTAGTAATGGATTTATAATTCCTATAAATAATGGGTTTTGGTCTAGCTCTAACCCCAGTTGGTTCATTTGTTGTTGGTTTACTTGAGATATTCTTTGGTTTACTGCTTGTAAGAAGCTTGATACTTGTTCTGGCTCATAGTTTGTCAATATCATAGTGTTTTCATTTGTGAATTCTTCTATATTGTTAGTCACTGTGAAATCTACATTGTTCTCAAATATGTATTTAGATTCTAATTCTGGTGTTTTATATCCAAATGTATAAGTTTCTTTCATTTTTTGAAGGTCAGAATTATTCGTATAAGCAATATCTAGAGTTACTTGTGCTTCTTCTGCATCTGTAACTGGTTTAAGTATTATATGATATACAAGCTCTTTATTACTGTTTTCTTTTTCAAAATTTATTATTATGTTATTAGTTTTTGTTGATATAGCAGTTACTTTTCTGTTTTTCTCATATATTGTAATTTCTATCGTTTCGTTCTCTAAATCAGTACTACTATTAATTTCTTCTATTTGTTCTTCTATATCACTTGCTGTTATACTGGCTGAATTTTTTTGTGCTTTTAGATATTCATTTATTTTTTCTAAGGTTGTTTGATCATTTTTTAGTGTTTCTAGTAATTTTACTAAAATATTTTTTAATTCTTCTCCTGACAAAGATAGTTTATAGCCATTTCTGTTTGATTCTTCTACTTTAGCAAATTTGTCAATACTTAATTGTTCGTTTAAAACTCCTACATATTTATTTTGAATTTGGATTAGTTCTTCTGCTGTTAGTGGTATTTTAGTCATTTTTTCAATTTGCTTAGCTCCGCCTAAAATTCCTACAATTACATCAGTTTCAGATGATGATAAATTGTTTAACTTATCAGTTTCAACAGCTATAAATTTGCTTCCTACATAATCTGTTTGTAATCCAATTGTATTTCCTATTTGTTTGTAATTAATAGGAAATTTAACAGAATCTGAATAATTTAAACTAATTTCTTGTAAGTTTTTTGAGTTTGGTTTATCCACTTGTCCCGAAAAGGTAATATCAAAATCTTTTAGGCTTTCATATTGTTGTTGATTTTGAGATGTAACTTCTATTTTAAATCTACCTTGGTTACTGTAAGGTGTTTGATTTTTTTTCTCTATATATTGTTTTAATGAGTTTTCTATTATTCCTTGCTTAGAGTCTCCTATTTGCGAAGCGTATTTGAAAAATAACTCTTTATCGTTCTTAAATAAATCTGTTCCTAAAAAAAGAAATAAACCTCCTCCTATTAATATAATGATAGACATTATAATTATTAAAATTAATACTATTTTTTTACTTTTCTTTTGATTCATATGTTTAATCTCCTTTTTAAGATTACTAATTTGCTTTTGTATTTTAAAAATAGATAAACAACTTTGCGTCATTTATCTATTTTTAGTCTTAAATTTATTCTTCCCAGTTATGATAAATATTAGCAACATCGTCTAATTCTTCTAAGCGTTCAATTAGGCGTTCCATTTTTTCTCTTCCTTTTTCGTCTAGACTAACTGTTGTTGTTGGCACCATTTGAACTTCTGCTTCTAAAAATTCTAGCCCTGCTTCTTCTAATTTTTCTCTTACCATTGAAAAATCAGCTGGATCCGTTGTTATTTCATATATTTCTTCTGAAGATTGGAAGTCTTCTGCTCCGCTATCAACTGCTAGCATCATTATTTCGTCTTCGTCCATAGAAGTAGATTCTTTTTCTACTACTATTACTCCTTTTTTGTTAAACATATATGATACGCATCCTGTTGTTCCTAAGTTTCCACCTGCTTTATCAAAAACATGTCTTACATCTGCTGCTGTTCTATTTTTGTTATCAGTAGCTGCTTCTACAATTACTGCTACTCCATTTGGTCCATATCCTTCATATGTAATTTCTTCGTAATTTTCATTGCTAGTAGATGCTTTTTTTATAGCGTTGTTAATAGTATCATTTGGCATATTTGCTGCTTTACATTTTGCTATTACATTTTTTAGTTTTGAGTTTCCTGCTGGGTCTGATCCACCTTCTTTTACTGCTATTAATAGCTCTCTTCCTAGTTTTGTAAATATTTTTCCTCTTGCTGCATCAGCTTTTCCTTTTTTTGCTTGTATATTGTGCCATTTAGAATGTCCGACTCATTTTTAATTCCTCCCTTTAATTGTAATTATAGCTTGTTATATTTTACCACATTTTTTTTAGTTTGTGTAGTATTTTTGAGTAAAAATTATTTTATTTTCAGTACCAACCAAATAAAGATTTGTTTTTATCCAGTTTAGATATTTGGGCTATGTCTGTATCTGTTAATTCAAAATCCAATATATCTATATTTTCTTTCATTCTTTCTTTATTAGATGTTTTAGGTATTATTATTATATCGTTTTGTACTAAATATTTTAATGCAATTTGGGCTGGGGTTTTATTGTATTTTTTTCCTATATTAATTAAAATTCTATTTTCAAAAATTTTTTCCTTTCCTGCTGCTAAAGGACTTCACGCTTCCATTATTGTTTTATGTCTTTTCATAGTTTCTTGTAGGTCTTTTTTTCTGAAAAATATGTGGGCTTCTACTTGATTTATTGTATGTATTATTTTACAATTTTTAATAAAATTATTATATTCGTTTATATTAAAATTTGAAATTCCTATTGCTTTTATTTTTCCTTCTTTATATGCTTCTTCCATTGCTTTATACATTTCTACTGAGCTTCCATATGGCTCGTGTATTAGCATTAAATCTATATATTCTAACTGAAGTTCTTTTAAAGATTTATTTATTGCTTCTTTTGTTTTATTATAGGTTGTATTTGGACTACATATTTTTGTTGTTATAAATATCTCTTCTCTTGGTATTTTAGATTTCTTTATTGCATTTCCTACTTCTTTTTCATTTTTATACATTTGTGCCGTATCTATTAATCTATAACCTACTTCTAATGCGTCTATAACTGCTCTTTCACAATCCTCTCCTTTTAAAGGCCAGGTACCAAATCCTATTATTGGCATTTTTATTCCGTTATTTAATGTTATATGTTTCATATTATTGTTTAAAACTCCTCTTAAATATTATTTTTTAAAAGACCCCTTATTTGTTATTTTCGTATTTTGTCATATAAAAAAATGATAGAAAATTTAATTTATTCTACCATTTTTTATCTCTTATTATTTATACTATTCTTCTTTTTTCTTATATATCTTATACGAAATTCTATAAGATATATAATACATTATTATCATAAAAAAAGCCAATAAAATTAATCCATATTTATTCATAAAACTTTCTATCATTTCTACATTTATATAAAAATTAGCTTTCATAAGTAAAAAAGCAATTCCAAGAACGATTACTATTAATACAAATAATAATATAAACATTTGTATTCTTCCTTTTTCTGCTCCCCATTTATATATACTTGGTATTTGTATTGACTGTATTAAAGATATTCCCCACATTCCTCCTATTGTTGTTATGATTAAGCTTTCGTAATCAATATTTATTATATTTTCTGGTCTTAAATAATTCATAACGTTTATAACTATAATTGTTAGCAATAAACCTAGTATTCCGCCTAAAATAGTTGAGCCTATTGCTAAAATGAATTTTTCTTTTACTATTTCTTTTCTACTTGTAGGTAATGTTAGGATATATTTATTTGATTTTGATATTTCGTCATAGCTAAATGTAGAAAGTGAAATCATTCCAATTATTGAACATATTATCACTGGTCCAAAAGTTACAGCTTCTGTTCCTATTATTGCAATTCCGCAAAATAGAATTACTATAATTAAAGATGCTTTATAGGTTGATAGATTATATAAATCTTTTTTTAATAGTCCTTTTATCATAATTATTTTTCCCCCTTAATATAAAATAACATTATGTCTTCAATTGATGGCTTATCTATTGTTGCTATATTGTATCTTTTTCTTATATTGTTTTTATTGCTTGTTAAGATTTCATATTGATATTTTTGTTTTCTATATTTTATATAATCATTTTTATCTATTTTTAGGAAATCTTCTTCACTGCATTTTATAATTCCATAATTTTCTAACAATTCATTTGTTGGTAAATTAAATACCATCTTTCCTTTTTCTATAAATACAATATAATCTGAAATATGCTCTAAATCTGTTGTAATGTGTGTTGATAATAATATTGATCTTGTTTCGTCTTCTTCTATGTATTTTCTAAATATGTCTAAAATTTCGCTTCTTACAACTGGGTCAAGTCCACTTGTAGGCTCATCTAATATTAAAAGTTTAGGGTTATGTGATATTGCTGTTGCAATTTTTAATTTCATTTTCATACCACTTGAAAAATCTTTTACTAGTTTATCTGTTGGTAAATTGAATTGCTTTAATAAGTCGTAAAATTTATTTTCGTTCCAGTTTTTATACGCATCTTTTATTATTGAATTAATTTGTTTTGCTGTTAAATAATCTGATAAGAAACTATCGTCTAATACTACACCAATTTCTTTTTTTATTTCTTTTTCATAGGCTTTATTATCTTTTCCAAATATTTTTATTACGCCATCTGCTTTAGTAATATTTAATATCGATTTAATAGTTGTAGTTTTGCCGGCTCCGTTTTCTCCAATTAGCCCGACAATACAACCTTCTGGCACATTAAAACTAATATCCTTTAGTTCAAAACCTACATATTTTTTAGTAAGGTTTTGTAATTCAATGTTATTTTTCATACTAAAAATCCTCCTCAAATATCATTTTAAATAATTCTTTAATTTCTTCTTCAGAAATATTTGATATCTTTGATATGTTATAAATTTTTTCTATATAGCCTTGTATTTCTCTTAGTTTTTCTTCTTTAATTAATTCTAAATTCTTAGGAGCAATAAAACTTCCCTTTCCTGGAATTGTTTTTATAAAACCTGCTTGTTCTAATCCATCATAAGCTCTTTTTACAGTTAAAAAACTAATTTTTAAGTCATTTGCTAAACTTCTTACAGATGGTAGCATATCTTTTTCCTTAAGTTCATTGGAAAATATCGCTTGTTTTATTGCATTTTCTATTTGTTCAAAAATTGGTATTCCACTATCATTACTAATTATTATATTCATTTATCCCTCCTTGCTGTTATATCTGTTATGGTGTTATTATAACACTTTATTATAATAAGTCAATATGTTTTTTAATTTTTTTATATTTTGAAAAAAAAGAACTACTGCTGTAGTTCTTTTAAAGTTTTTTTATTTTTATTTTGCAAATAATACCTTCTCTGATTTATATTGTTTTATGATATGTGCAAATACTAAACTTATATAAACAATTGTAGATATGGTCATTAATAATATATTTAATATATCTATATTTCCATTATTAATATCTGTAAATATTAATGTGAAGTTTAAAAATGGCACTATTGAAAGTATTGGAGTTGTTGTAATTCCCATCATAAACGCAATCATTCCAGGAAAAAATGATATAAATGTTAAAGGTGTTAATGCACTTTGTGCTTCTTTAAATGTTTTTGATGTACTTGCAATAGCAATACATAATCCACTTATAAAGAATGAGTATGCAATAATTACTATAACTGCAAATAGTATTGCTGTTGGAGAATACATTACATCGATTCCATCATATATTGAAAACATATTTTTTGTAGCTACTAAAGATATGATTGCTAACGCTAAACTTATAATACCGGTAATAATAGAGGCTACTGTTACTCCTAAGAATTTTCCTACAATTATATCTTTGCTCTTTATTGGAAATGTAAGTAGTGTTTCTAATGTTCCTCTTTCTCTTTCTCCTGCTGTTGTATCAGTTGCAGGGTATGTAGCAGATACCGTTATTGCCATCATTATGAAAAGGAAAGCATAATTTTTTATATAATTTGCAAAGTAATTATCTTGTTCAATCATATTTTCTTCTACTGTAATAATATTTAATACATCATTTGGATTTAAGTTGTTTTCTTGCAAATAGTTTTGTTGTAAGTATTGTTTATATGTATTAAAATAGTTTTCCATTAAGCTACTTGAATATGTACTTGTATCTGATCCATCGCTATTTATAATATATTTATTTGCGTCTTTTGTTATATATAAATCGATTTCTCCTTGGTTATATTTTTCTTTTAGTTCTTCTTCATTTCCATTTATAATTTCGATTTTCATTTCTTCAGCTATGGTCTTTTCTACTTCTGACATTTCATATGCAAAACCAATTTTATTGTATTCTTCTACATCTTTACTTACTTGTGATTCAAATAAAGCTGACATTCCAATAACTAAAAGTGGTATAAATATTGGTATTATTAGCATCATTGCTAAAGATTTTTTATCTCTAAATAATTCTCGAAGTTCCTTTTTTAGAATGTTCCATAAATTATTCCTCATCTGAAACACCTCCAATCATTGCAAAAAATGCATCTCTTAAATTGCTAGTATTTGTATCCCTTTTTATTTCTTCTGGTGTTCCAGCTTTTATAATTTTTCCTTTGTTTATCATAATTACTCTATCACATATATTTTCTGCTTCTTCCATATAGTGTGTAGAATATAAAATTGTTTTTCCTTTTTCTCTTTCTTCTTTTATGAAGTTTAATATAATTTGACTAGATATTATGTCTAATCCTGTTGTTGCTTCATCTAAGATATAATATTTAGGGTTATGTACTAAGCATCTTGCTAAATTTACCTTTTGTGTTTGTCCTGTAGATAAATTTGCTATTTTGTTATATAAGAATTGTTCCATACCTAATACCTTAGTAATTTCTTTTATTCTTTTTTCACTATTTTCTTTAGAAACACCATATATGTCACAACACATTTTTAATAGTTCGTAACTTGATAAAGTATCATATATTTTTGTGTTTCCTGATAAATATGCTATTTTTTGTTTGATTTCTATTTCGTTATCCTTGTAATTCATTCCATCAAACGTAATTTTTCCTTCTGTTGGTTCTAATATTCCTGCTATCATTCTAAGTAAGGTAGTTTTTCCTGCTCCATTTGGACCAAGTATTCCTATTATTTCTCCGTCATTTGCTTCAAAAATGATGTCTTTATCTGCATAGAATTCTTCTTTTTCTTTTTTGTTTTTGTTTCTAATAAATTTCTTTGTTATATTGGATATTTTAATCATTTTTTCCCCTTTCTTATTCATTTTTTACAGTTTATATTATTACATAATCTTATATAAAAGGCAATATTTTGTGTAACGAAAAAAACCTAAATTATAACTTTTCTATAAGTTAAATTTAAGTTTTCTTTTTTATTTATTCGAATATTTTCTTTTTACATATATTAAAATATAACTAATTACCGCTAAAACTAAAATTATCAATAATTGTTCTAGATTTATTGGCGATAATTTTAAAAGATTTCTAAATAGAAATACTGCTACATAAAATCCTAGTGCTGTTGTTGTAAATAAGAAAATATGCTTTTTATTATATGGTTTGCATACTTCTTGTACTGCCAATATGCTTACAAATCCTATTAGCAAATACATCATTGTTGTTAATGTATTTTGCTCTATTTTTATTACATTTTTTAATATAGTTAAAATTACTATATTTAGCATAATTGTAATTGCAAATGGCAATGCGTTTGTTAATGCTGTTTTTAGGAATTTGCCTTTTATTGGTTTTTCATTTCTTTCAAAAGATATAAAGAAAGATGTAAATGCTTCAATTATTAAATCTATAAGTGTTATCTGAATTGGTATAAATGGGAAAGCTGTATTGGTTAATATGCAAAATATTGATAATAGCACAGAGTATATTGTTTTTATAAAAAATATTCTTGCAACATTTGTTATATTATTTACAACTCTTCTTCCTTCCATTAATATATCTTTTAATACACTAAAGTCGGGGTTAAGTAATACGATTTGAGATACCTGTTTTGCACTTTCTGTAGCATCTGGAAGTGTTATACTACAATCTGCTTCTCTTAAAGCTATTACATCATTTACTCCATCTCCTGTCATTGCTACATTATGATTTTTAGATTGCAATGCCTTTACAATTATACTTTTTTGATGTGGTAATACTCTTGCAAAAATAGTATATTTATCAACTAAATTTATTATTTCTTCATCACTTTTTATAGTAGACAAATCAATATAAGAATTATAGTTTTCAAGTCCTGCAATTTTTGCTATATTAGAGACTGTAAGTGGATTATCTCCTGAAATAATTTTTACATCTACACCTTGTTTTTTAAAATATCCTAACATTTCTTTAGCATTTTTTCTTAGTGGATCTTCTAATATCATTATTGCTACTACTTGTATTTCTGGTAGTTCTGGCTTGTCTATTACTTCATTTGTATATGCTATTGCTAATACTCTTTTTCCTTGTTTTTGTAAGTCTTTTATATTTTCTGGCATTGCCTTTGTACTTTTTTCAAATAGCCTTTCTGGCGCACCAACAATAATAGAACCAATATCTTTAAAAGAAATAGCACTCCATTTTCTTTCGGATGAAAAAGGAACATTATGAACCCTTTCATAAATAGTTTCACCTTTATAATATTTTTGAATCGCTTTAAATGTAGCATTATTATCTTCCATTTCATTTGCAAAAGCTGTCATCATTTCACTCAATTGTTTTGGTAAAACTTTTTCGTTATATATTTCTACTTTTGATATTTTCATTTTTCCAGTTGTTATCGTTCCGGTTTTATCTAAACAAATTGTATCAATATGAGCTAAAGATTCTATACTAAATAAGTCTTGTACTAATACTTGTTTTTTTGCTAATTTTATAACACCTGATTCCAATGATATTGTAATTAATAGTAGCAATCCTTTTGGTAACATTCCAAGTAAGGCTGCCGATGTCGCAATTACAGATTGTGCTAAATCTGTTTGTCTTGTAATGTATGCTTGTATAAATAATATAATTCCTACTGGTATAATAGCAAAACTTGTAAATCTAGTTACTTTTTTCATTGAAGATATTAATTCTGAATTATTTGACTTTTGTTTTTTGGCTGAATTTATAATTGTATTTGCAAAATTATCTGCTCCAATCTTTTCTACTATTGCATAACATCTTCCACTTACTACATAACTTCCTGAAAGTAATTTGTCGTTTTTACTTTTTAGTATTAGGTCTGATTCTCCTGTTAGCAAAGCTTCATTTACTTCTATTTCTCCTTCTACAACATAAGAATCTGAAGGAATTTGGTCTCCTTGTGCTAATACAATTGTATCTCCTAATACAATTTCTTCTACTTCTATTTTCTTTTCTTTACCATTTCTAATAACTGTAGTCTTTGATGTATTCAATATTGATAACTTTTTTACTAAATTTTTTCCATGTATTTCTTGTATGATTCCTATTAATACATTTACTACAATAATTAAAAAGAAAAATACATTAGTATATGCTTTTACACAAATAAGAGCAATTGCTATAATTAAGTTATATAAATTAAATAGTGTAAAAACATTATCAAAAATAATTTGCCAATTTGATTTTAAACTGTCTTCTTGTGTTTTATTTACATTTCCTTTTTGCATTTGTTCTTTTACTTCTTTGTTTGATAATCCGTGTATTTTATCCATTTTTATTCCTCCTTTGAATTTTTAGACATTTATTACACGATTAGAAAACAAAAAAGTTGGTAAAATTTTTAAATTTTTATTCTATTTTTTCTCCACATTTAGAACAATACTTATCTTTCCCATTTATAATTGTACCACATTTTTTACAAGTTTCATTTAGTTTTGTTCCACAACTAATGCAATATACGTTGTTTCTACTTTGAACTGTTTCACATTTAAAACAAGTTTTATTGTTTTGTTTGTATATTATATATATAAGTACTCCTGCAAGGTTTGTAAGTAATATTAATCCTCCCCATAAATATGGATTCAATTTTGATTTTAAGGCATTTTGATAAATATATAAAGCAACTAATATCCAATATATCATAAAGAAGAACATTATAGTTGCTAATGCTATTTTTATATAAGTTTTACCATTTGCAACAGGATGCATTTCATTTATAAAATATATTTTTTCTCCAGTAGTATTATTAATAGCATAACTTAATAAATACAGTTTTTTATCATTAAAATTTTTTTCATAAAAAACTTCATTTTCATAATTCTTTTGAATTTCTGTTTCAAAATTTGATAATACTGTTGTTATAATTAATTCTTTATCAGTTGTTAATCTAAATATTATATTATCCCCATCTGGTATTGTAAAATACTTATTTGTTTGATTATTTTTTTTATTTAATATAAATTCTTTATTTTTTGCTAATTCAGAATTTTTACTAGAATATAAAATTTGGTTTTCTTTGTTTAATATTAAGACATCTACTATATCTTCTGAATTATCTGATATGTTATTTATTTGCTCTTTTATTTCTTCTATATTATAATGATCTTTTTCAAGCTTTTCGCTAATATTGTAATAATTATAGATAAATTTTAATTTGTTTTGAAATTTGTTCCCTATAAATATCATTAAACCAATTCCTACTAGTAAAACTATTATAATATATAAAATAGCAACTTTTTTAAAGTTGATTTTTTCTATAAATCTATTCATAACATTCACCTCTTGGTTCTTCTTTTAATGCTATTGGTAGCATTGCTATTGTTAGAACTGATATTATTCCTATTGCTCCTATAATAAATCCCCAAATATTTATATTTAATAATATTAATGTACTTGGAATAATTAATAATAAGATACTTGCTATAATAAATAATTTTTGTAGTCTTTTTTCCTTTCTCTTTTGTTTTAATTCAAAACATTTTTTGTCTATATTGGGTTCTAAATTAGATAGAAGATTTTCTAAATTTTTATCCATTTAAGACACCTCCATTTTTTAATTTCTTTTTTAGCTTTTCTTTTCCTTCATATATTCTACTTTTTATTGTGCTTGGTTTTGTCTTCATTTTGTTTGCTATTTCTTTTAGAGAATATTCTTCTAAATATTTAAGTTTTATAGCTTGTGCTTGCTCAAATGGCAATTTATCTATTTCTTTTAATATTTCTGATATTTGCGTTTTGTCTATCATTGTTTCTTCAAAACTAGTGTCTGATATATTTTCTATGTCTAATTGGTAAGAAATTTTTTTATTCTTTTTTAAGTAGTCTAGATATGTGTTTTTAGCTATCTTAATTAGATACGTACTAAATTTAGCTGTTCCTTTTGTATCAAATTTGTCAATATTAGTTATTAATTTTAAAAATGTTTCTTGCACTAAATCTTGTATTAGTTCTTCATTTGCTGTTAACTTCATTAAAAACTTCGATACATAAGGATAGTAGTTAGTAATTAAATTATTAAATGCCTCTTTTTCTCCTCTTTGACATTTTTTTATTAATTTTATTTCATTCAAGCTAGCACCTCTTTTCTGCTTTCACATATATTACACGATCTAAAACTTAAAATGTTGGTATTTTTTTATTTTTACAATATAAAATTTATATTAGTATATCATAAAAAGAAATTACGGAACAAGAGAGATAGAACAACTCTTTTTCATTCTACAAATTTTGCATTTGAATATATTTGCTTTAGCCTTTCATCTGGGTAATATTTATCAAAAAATAAATCTACATTTCCTTTGGCTGGTATATTGTTTCTTCTTTCTTCTTGTCTTATTCCCACCATTCCTGAAATTATAATATCGAAGCTAATAAATATGACTAGAAAAATTGTTATATATTTAAAATTTATATTTTATAC
>CALXCC010000023.1 GCA_944386705.1 uncultured Clostridia bacterium
TATTTGTTTGATGACAAATTGTAGAAATTTCATTGTAATTATTTCTTAAATCAGAACTTGGTCTAATAATTGGCATAATAAACACCTCCATTAATATTATATACATATTTTATCAAAATATTGATATGTAGTCAATCTTTTTTATAAATTTAAAAAAACCCCTTACAAGGGGTTTAATTTTTTGTTATTTATCCTTTTTTGTTTAAGATTTCCAAATCCTTATTTTCTTGAAGTTCTTTTTCAGATTCTAGATAAAAAATGGGGCGCACAGCCATCACATAGGAGTGCCAATAGCCATCCGAATCGAACAGGTCGTAGTTGCCATAAAAGACGTAACCACCATCGACACCTCCAGGTCCGAAACCAGCAGCATCAGAATCGCAACAGACTCCAGGGGAATTTAAATAATATGATTCTTTTAGAAAAACCAATTTTTTTAAATATTCTTCCACCTGTAAATCTTCTTCTGAGTAATAATATGATGTAAAGTCTATATATTTACCTTTTATATGTTTACGAATTATTTTAATTGCACTTTGACTAAAATTTAAGTTAATATCTAAACTATTTCCAAAATTTTCTTCTTCATTAATGTTTTTACCTATTCCTTCTTGATAAACTTTTTTACCTTTAAAATCAATCGTAACATTAAAAAGCTTATTTATATCTTCGTCCGTCACACTTCTTACATATTTTATTTTTCTACCGTCTTTAGCCTTTCCTCTTAATATTCCTGCTACTGAATCTAATACTGCAGATTGGTTTATAAATCCCGATTCTCCTCCTAGACAAAGCTCTTCTAATTCTTCTGGTATTTCTTTTAAAATGTATTTATCACACAATACACCTTCCATATCTTCTCTACCAATACAAACTGCTATTAGTTCTTCTGGTAAAAATAAAGAACTAAATTCCTGTTCATAGTTAATTCCGCTTATATCTTTTGTAACTACATAGCTATACCCTCCTTCAGGATAAATAACAATTTCGTCACCTATTTCTAATTTTTTGCTCATTGTTGTCTCCTCCCATCTAGCTTAAATAGGTTACATAATTTTTTTACGTTGCTATTATATATTATTTTCTCAGTATTTGCAATACTTTTTGATTTTTTATATTTTTATTTCAAGAAAAATCTTATTAACTTATCTTTCATTTTAGTATAAGGCATATATCTAATTGGAAGATCTATCCACGTATATTTTTTTACAATACTTCTATAATGTGTAAAAGTATCAAAACCTTTTTTACCGTGGTAAGAGCCCATTCCACTATTTCCTACTCCACCAAATCCCATTCTAGAAGTTGCTAGATGTATAATTGTATCATTTATACATCCTCCACCAAAAGATACTTCGTTTAGCACTTTCTTTTCTAGCTTTTTATCAGATGTAAATAGATAACAAGCAAGTGGCTTTTCTTTTTTCTTTATAAAACTAATTGCTTCTTCTATTTTATCATAAGTAAATACTGGCATTATTGGTCCAAATATTTCTTCTTCTAATAATTGTTTTTTTGCTGTATTTCCATCTATAAAAGTTGGTTCTATAATTCTTTCTTTATGGTTTATTCTCCCACCTATTAATATTTTTTCTCCTTCTAATAGGTCAAGCAATCTTTTAAAATGTTTTTCGTTTATAATGTGTGGGTAAGTTTGATTTTGAATAGGATTATTTCCTAAGAACTCTCTTATGTATTTTACAAAATAAGTCATTAATTTTTCTTTTATATCTTTTTGTACTAATAGGTAATCTGGTGCTACACAGGTTTGTCCAGCATTTAGTATTTTTCCAAATAGTATTCTTTTTGCTGATAGTTCTAAGTTAGCTGTTTTATCTACAATACAAGGACTTTTTCCACCTAATTCTAAAGTAACAGGAATTAATCTTTTTGCTGCTTGTTCCATAACAATTTGACCTACTCTTGTTCCTCCAGTGTAGAAAATATAGTCTACATCTTTATTTAAAAGTTCCATACAAACTTCTTTTTCTCCCTGTACTACAGATATATATTCTTCTTCAAATGTTTCTTTTATCATTTTTTCTATTATTTTAGAAGTATTAGGAGAGTATTCAGATGGTTTTAAAATAGCACAATTTCCTGCACTTATTGCATCAATTAGTGGCTCTATAGCTAACATAAATGGATAATTCCAAGGAGAAATAATCAGTGTTACACCATAAGGTTCTGGCGATTCAAAGCTTTTTGCGTGGAATTGAGAAAGTGGTGTTAGAACTTTTCTATCTCTTCCCCATTTTCCAATATGTTTTAACATATAATTTATTTCTGATAAACAAAGCCCAAGTTCTGCCATATAAGTTTCTGAGCTTGATTTATTTAAATCTTTCCTAAGTGCTATTTCAATATCTTTTTCATTCTTTAAAATTACTTCTTTTAGTTTTTTTAATGCTTGTTTTCTATATTTTATATCTTTTGTTTTATTTGTTTCAAAAAAATTCTTTTGTTTGTTTATTAAATTTTCTATATCCATATCTATTTACTAAAAACTTCCTTTCTAAGGCATATACTAGCCCTAATTTTAATATGCTTCTTGTAAAATTTCAAGCACATCTTCATATCCCGCTTCTTTTGGGTTTACAATTATTGCCCCATCATTAATTGCCTTTTTTGCAACTTCTGGTAAATCTTCTTTTTTAACTCCAGCTTCTTTTAATGTAATTGGTAAACCTGTTAATTTATTTAATTTTTCTTTCATTTCTTCAATTATTTTAACTGTTTTTTCTCCTCTTTTATCCTTTGGTGTATTTAAATATACTTCCTCTCCTGCTAAATATAATAAGATTTCTCCATATTTCTCTCCAATTTTGTCCATATTATATTTCATACAAAATGGAACTAAAATATTCATTGCATTTCCGTGTGGTACTTTGCATACTCCACCTAAAGCGTGTCCAATTGCATGAACTAAACCTACCATAGAATTAGAAAAAGAAACACCTGCCATCATAGATGCATTTGCCATAGCAATTCTTGCTATCTTACTTCCTTTTTCTACACTTTCAATTAAGTTTTCTCCAATTAATTTTATAGCACTAATTGCATAGGCATCGCTCATAGGATTTTTTTGAAGACAAGTATATGCTTCTATTGCGTGACATAATGCATCCATTCCTGTTGATGCTGCTATTTTTTTAGGTAAAGTTTTTGTCATTCTAAAGTCAATAACTGCCACATCTGGTAGTAAATTGTAAGAAATAAATTCCATCTTAATTTGTTTTAACTTCTCTAATATAACTGCAACTGCTGTTACTTCTGAGCCTGTTCCAGCTGTAGTAGGAATTGCAACAAAAGGAATATGTTTTCCGTAAGTTAAAATTTCTGCTCCCATTAAATTACGTATATCTTCTATTTCTTGTGATAATACCATTCTAACTCCTTTTGCTGTATCGATAACAGAACCTCCTCCTAAAGCGATAATACTATCACAGTTTTCCTCTTTATATATTTTAGCTATTTTCTTAATTAATTCTAAATCTGAATCTGGCGGAATTTGAGTATATATCTTTCCTACTTTAAAATCTTGTTTCTCTATTGCATCTAATACAATTTGCAAAGTTCCTATTTGTTTTAATGTTTCGTCACTTAAAAATAAAGGTCTTTTTGCATTTAACATTTTTAATTCTGTTGGGATATTTTCTAAAGCAAATTCTCCAGATAAAATTTTTGTTGAATTTTGAAATTCATAATACTTTGGAATCATAGTTTTTCTCCTTATCTATTTATTAAAATATGTACATACATCAAAATACTGCTTTTTTGTTTTTTATATTTTGCTTTTAAAATTCTTTTAGTTATAACTCTCGGAAATAAATAGCTTTCTATTATATCTACACATCTTACAAAGCTCATAGCCTCTGAAATATCTCCTTTTAGGATAAATCTATGTTCAGCATAAGCTTTAGCTACTCCAAGTCTTCCTGTTAACATTAAAAAAGCAGAATCTAAGCTTTTAAACTGAATAGATATATCACTTTTTGTATCATTTCTTTTTATTCTTTTAATTTGATTGTTTGACTTTTTTAAAATAAGAAATGGACCATTTTCACAAGTTTTAATTTCTATTTGCATATTTTCTTTCCATTTCTTTATTTCTTTTTCTATATTTGTATCTAAATAGTAACTAACTTTAAAAGCACGATATAAAAAGAAAAGTACTATTTTACTAATTTCTTTTTTTCCGAATGTTATGATTTTTGTTCTTGCTCTCATTTTTCTCCTCCTAAAAACCATAAAATATTATATTGTAACTAAAAAAATTAGTCAATTTTTTGAATGTGTGGTCAAGAAATTTAGTTTTTCATAGCAAAAGAGCTGATTTTTTCTCAGCTCTTTTAAATATCTTCCATAAAGTCTTTTCTTTTTCCAGAAATAATTTCGTCATATAATTCTAATTTGTAATTTAACCTTTTAATTGTGGCATTTATATCTTTTTGTTTTTTTAATAGTTTTTCTCTTTGTTCTTCTAATAATTCCTTTCTTGCAACAACGGTACCTTTACCTTGTTTAAATAAATTAACATATTCTAATAAAATTTCAATTTCCATTCCGGCACTTCTCATACATTTTATAAATTCTATCCACCTACAAGATTCTTCGTCGAAATCTCTTATTCCATTTTTTGTTCTTGGAATTGTAGGAATTAAACCTATTCTTTCATAATACCTTATGGTATCTGCCGTTAAATCATATTTTTTACATACTTCTGCTATTGTAATTGCTACTCACCTCTATCAATTCTATTTTATCATTTCTTTTACATCTTTTAATATTTGTTCTACTGAAATCCCGTTCTCTTTTAATAGTTCTTCTACAATAAATCTATCATAAAAGCCTTTCTTTATTCCGTAGTTTTTAACTTTCATATTAGTTATACCATAGAATCTTGCTATTTTTTCACCAAATCCTCCTTCAAGAATTCCATCTTCTAATGTAATAACTACACTATGATTTTTCTTTAAATTTTCAAGCAATTCTTTATCTATCCCTGTGATATATCTTGGATTTATTAATGTTGGTGTTATACCTATTTCTTTTTTTATTGCACTTGATATCTCTTCTCCAAGTTGGAAGAAATCTCCTAATGCTAAAATAGCAATTTTGCTTCCTTTTTCTTCTACTTTATATTTATTTAAATTGCTATAATCTTTATCTATTGTTTTTTTATAAGATATTACACCATTGCATGGAATACGAATAGCTACAGGGTAAGTATTTTGTTCTATACTCCAATCTAACATTGAAAAATATTCTTCCTTACTTGTTGGCGCTAAATATACTAAATTTGGAATATTACTCATCATTGCTATATCATATATTCCTAAATGTGTTACATCATTCATTCCATATATTGATGCTGTGTTTACTAATATAGTTGCTGGATTTTTATTTATGCATAAATCTTGAGACAATTGATCATAAGTTCTTTGCATAAAACTTGAATGTGTTGCAAATATTGGTTTTCCACCGTTTTTGGCTATTCCTGAAACAAAAGCGACAGCGTGCTCTTCAGCAATACCTACATCTACAAATTGTTTTCCAGCTATTTCTCTTTTTTCTTTTGTAAATCCAATATTAGTTGGAACACCTGCTACTACTGTTACTACTTTCTCGTCATTTTTCATTTTTTCTAATAGATAATTTGCTGTTAGTGTTCCATAGTCTTCAAAGTCAGAAGTAATTTTTGTTTTTCCTGTTTTTATATCAAAAGGCATACACCAATGCCAGTTTTCTTTGTTTTCCTCAGCAATTTTATATCCTTTTCCTTTTTGTGTGTTAATGTGAACTACTATTGGATGATCAATATCTTTTACACTTTTAAAAGTTTTTATTAATTCCTCTAAATTATTTCCATCCTCTACATAAATGTAGTCTAAATTCATTGCTTTAAATAAGTTACAAGAAGTTTTCCCTTTACTATCTCTTAGCTCTTTTAAGTTTTTATATAATCCACCGTGATTTTCTGCAATCGACATATCGTTATCATTTACAATAATAATAAAATTGCTTTCTAGTTCACTTGCAAAGTCTAAACCTTCTAAGGCTTCTCCTCCACTTAGAGAACCATCTCCAATTACTGCAATTACATTTTCTTTATCTTTTTTTAGATCTCTTGCTTTTGCTAAACCTGAAGCTAAACTTATAGAAGTGGATGTATGTCCTATGTTAAAGAAATCATGTTTACTCTCTTCTGGGTTTGTATATCCTGAAACATCTTTAAAATGTTCTTCATAAAGGTATGCATCTTTTCTTCCTGTTAGAATTTTGTGTGGATAACTTTGGTGTGATACATCATATACAATTTTATCTATTGGAGAATTAAATACATAATGAAGCGCAATAATTGCTTCTACCATACCAAAATTTGGTCCAAAATGTCCCCCTTTCTTAGAAAGTCTATTCATTAAAGCATCTCTTATTTCTGAAGCTAATATCTTCAATTGGTTATTATCCATAGTTTTTATATCTTCTGGATTATTAATTTTTTCTAAATACATAATTACCTCCTGATTTTTAAAGTTTATTATATTCTTCATCGCTTACAGGTTCTAGCCATTCATTTGATGTATTTTCTCCTGGTACTTCTATTGCTAAGTGACTAAACCAACAATTTGCAGCTCCGTGCCAATGTTTTACATTTGCTGGTATTGTTACTACATCTCCTGGTTTTAGTTTTCTAGCTTCTTTTCCTTCTTCTTGATACCATCCTTCTCCTTCAACACATACTAATATTTGTCCTCCGCCATTAGTTGCATGATGTATATGCCAATTATTTCTGCATTTAGGTTCAAATGTTACGTTTGCAATAGATACTACTGAAGAACCTGGTTTAGTCAATGGTTTTAAATATGAGTTACCTATAAAGTAGTTAGCATATGCTGTATTTGGCTCTCCCATTCCAAATATTCCTCCGTGTTGTTTTTCTAAATTTTCGTTATTATCTTCTGAATATACTTCTTTTGCCATATTAAATACTGCCCAAGCATTTGGCCATCCTGCATAAAATGCTGCATGAGTAATTATTTCTGCCATTTCTTCTTTTGTTATTCCATTGTTTTTAGCATTTAATATATGATATTTTAATGAACTATCAACCATACCCTTTCCCATAAACACACATATTGTTACTAATGATCTGTCTCTTAATGAAAGCTTATCCTCTCTTGACCATACTTCTCCAAATAATACATCGTCATTTAATTCTGCAAATTTAGGAGCAAATTCTCCTAAACTGTCTCTACCTGCTGTTTGTTTTACCATAATACATCACTCTTCCTTTCTTTTATATTTATATAATTTTTTATAAACTATTTATCCAGTTGTCTATTTCATCTGGAGATGTTACTAACTGATTTTCTCTATAATCTTCAGTAAATACAATGTTCATTTCATTTTTTACTGTTGAATTAGGACATAGACTTTTTATTTCTTTAAATGTTCTTCCTAGCCATCCTGCATTTGTTGCAAATGGTATAATTGTTTTCCCTGATAAATCATTTTCCTTTAAAAAAGTTCTTACTACAGGAGTTATTGTATACCACCATACAGGACTTCCTATAATTATTTCGTCATATTTACTTAAATCCACATTTATTTTTTCTATTTTAGGTGTTTTTTTATCACTTTCATTATTTTGATATTCGTCTACAACGGTTTGATAGTCCTTCGAATATTCTTCTACTGGTTTTAATTCTAAAATATCACAATTTAGTTTTTTTGCTATGTTTTGAGCAATTATTTTAGTATGGTTTGTGTATGTATGAAATACAACTATTTTTTTATTTTCCATATATTTCTCTCCTTCCATATTTTATCAAATTTTTAACATATTATAAATATATCACTTAGAGTTAGCTCCAAGTCAATAGTTTTTTTAAAATTTTTTATTTATTTAAACAATTCTATTTTATTTTTAAATTTTCTTAAAATAAAATGGACATTTTTTATTTAAATTTGATATAATTATCTTAAATATTTTAATTAAACAAATGATAGATTGGAGACGTTATTTTGAAAAGAGGAAAACATTCAAAAAGAGATACTTATAAACCCAAATTTAAAAAATCTTTATATTTGGTATTACTATCACTTATTGGGGTTAGTTTTTTATTAAATAATCAAGATATTAATACTTTAGAAAAAACACAGCCTGTTACCGTAAAAGAAAATAGCGAAAGTAATATACAAGAAACTTCGAATAATGGAGATATTACTATGGTAGAAGAAACTATAATTCCTTCAGAAGATGAAAATATTAAAATATTAATGCAAAATACTATGGAAGAATATAATTTAAATGAAAATAATTTTGCATTTTTCTATTATAATAAGGAAAATGAAAAATATTATTTTTATAACGAAGATACTTTCTTTACAGCTGCAAGTACAGTTAAAGTTCCTATAGCAATGTATTATTATGATAAAATAAATGATGGTACATATACAAAAGATTCTGAAATTTTGTATGCTGACGGAACCTATGAAGAAGGTGGTGGAACAACTTCCGCAACTTACTCTGTTGGTGATAAAATCCCATTATCTTTCCTATTAAAACAAAGTATTGTGAATAGTGACAATACAGCTGTAAATATATTAATCAAAAACCTGGGTTATAATAATTGCCGTCATAATATTGTAGAATATGCAGAAGAAGACCTTATAATACCAGAAGATTTTTATAGCGAAAATATTACATCTGCTTCTTATGCTTATGATGTTATAAATCATTTATACGAAAATCAAGATTCATATAAAGATTTAATCGAGGATATGAAACAATCTTCTATGGGAATTTACTTAAAAAAATATATTACAGATTATGATGTCGCTCATAAATATGGAAGCTATGATGGATATGTTCATGACTATGGAATTGTTTTTAGTGAACATCCTTACTTAATTGGAATATTTACAAAAGGTGTTCCTGAAGCAGATGAGGTTATTGCAAATATTAGCTTAGATGTTTTAAATTATACTTTAGGAAAATTAGAAATAGAACCTTCAAATAATAATCAAAATGAAAATAATACTAATGATACTAATACAACTAATTAGAATTAAATAGCTAATAAAAAGACGATTCCAATCGTCTTTTTATGTTATATTTTTTATACAAGATGCTATAAAGTCCACTAACAATATTGCAAAAAAACTATATAGAAGTATTCTTTGTACTTTTAATGTACTTCTACTTATCCTTTTGTCTACTCTTTTTTTTATAAATGGATGTATAATATTTGCAAATAAAACTCCTATTACTCCCCATAGTAGTGAAAAGCTAAGACAAATTCTTCCTTGAATATTTAAAAATGCATCTGAGTAATCCCACCATCTTTGGTGAAAAACAATTTCTAGAATCCATGATGCTATAAATTCAAAAACAGAAAATACAACCATAGATACCATAAATTTTTTAAAGTTGTTACCTTTTATTTTCGATAGATTTATAATTAATAATACTGCTCCAAATCCATATATTGGACAAATTGGTCCAAATAAGAAACCTCTTTTTACAAAATGACCAAATACTGTAAATGCATAAAATGTTTCTAAACACCAACCTATAAAAGCGTATAAAAAAAAGTATAAAATTATTTTTTCTTTCGTGGATAATTTTTCATATTTTACAAGTGCTAAGTTCTCGTCCAAAAAAATCACTCCATCTTTTTTCGTTATAACGTATTTATTATATCATAATTACTATAAAAAATAAACTATTTGTGTTATTAATTTATTCTTAATTTTTTTGATAAATTTACTAGACAGCATTTGTCCTTTGTGATATTATATATCTTGAAAAACAAAAGAAATGAAATAATTTTATTTCAAGAGGAGGTAAAAAATGTCTAGAATAAAAAACTTGAAATTAATAATGTTAATAGTTATCTCAATGATTTTTGTACTATGGTTTAATTGTTGCTATGCTGTTGATTTAAACTTAACAGAAGATTTAACAGCAAATACTACAAATAATGTTACTAACACAGATACAAATAACGTAACAAATAATGTTACTGATAACACTTTAAACACAGATGTAAGCACTAATACTTCAGATAATTTAGTAGACACTTCTTCAAGCAACAATACTTATAACTCTACACAAAATGCTACAACAAATACAAATACAAATAATCCTTCAGCAGTTGTATCAAATACTTCTCTTCCAGAAAGTGATCTAGGATTATCAAATATTCTTAATATTCTTTTAATCGTAATTGGCATTTTATTAGTTTTACTTGCAATTGCTATTTTAATTAGATTAAAAAAATAAAAATTTCAAATTTTTCAAAAAATAAAAAGTTCTATCATTAGAACTTTTTATTTTTTCTATGTATATTTTATTAATTTTTTAAAATAATAATAGTAGAATTATTTTTATGTTTCTTTATTATGAAAATAATTGTTTTAATTTTTTATAGGAGGAGCTTTTATGTACAAGAAAATATTATTAAGTATCACTATCCTTATTTTTTGTATTTTTACATTTACATTATGTTTTGCAAATGATGCAGGTAAAATGATGCAAGATGCAGCAAATGGAGTTAAAAATGTTGTAGGTGGTGCCGAAAATACTGTAGAAAATGCAGCTGGTGGTGTTGCAAATACTACCAAAAATGCTACTGAAGGAATAGAAAAAGGTATGAATAATGCTGGAAACACTATGAAAAATGCAACAACTTCAAATAATAGAACTAATACTAATACTGGATACAACGCTACTAGAACATCTACAAATCCAGCTACTTTTATGGGAATGTCGTCTACTGATTGGACTTGGCTAATTATGGGAATTGCTGCAATTGCTATCGTCGCTTTAGTTTGGTACTATGGAGCACAAATGCGTTCTTCAAATTATGACGATAGAGATTAATTCTATTTCTTTTTATATGTACCTCAATGTATTTTATATTATTTTGGGGTGCATTATTTTTTTTTCTGTGTTATAATTAGGTAGTAAATTTAATTTTTATATAACGAGGTAATAATATGAATACAAAATTAGTTGCAAAAAATCCTACGGCTTATCATAATTATAATATTGAAGATAAATTAGAAGCGGGTATTGTTCTTTCTGGTACAGAAATTAAATCTATCAGAAGTGGAAAAGTTAATTTAAAAGATACATATGCATTAATAAAAAATGGTGAAGTTTTTGTCGTTGGAATGCATATTAGCCCATATGAACATGGAAATATTTTTAACAAAGATCCTTTACGAAATAGAAAACTTTTACTTAACAAACGTGAAATTAATAAATTAATTGGTCTTACAAAACAAAAAGGTTACAGCCTTGTTCCTATTAGTTTATATTTTAAAGGATGTTTTGTAAAACTTGAACTTGGTATTGGAAAAGGCAAAAAATTATATGATAAACGTCAAGATATTGCAAAAAAAGATGCTCAAAGACAAATTGCTATAAACCTAAAAAATAAACAATTCTAAAAATTCATTACTCAAAAAGATGTTAAAGAAAATAAAAATATTAGAAATTTTATTCTCCTTAACATCTTTTTTATTTTTTAGATTTTGTTACTTGAACCAAAAACATTTACCATTTTATGTTTTACAGTTTCTTTAATTAATTCTCTTGCAGTACCCAAATATTTTCTTGGATCAAAAGCATTTGGTTCTTCCACAAATACTTTTCTAATTCCAGCAGTCATTGCTAATCTTAAATCTGTATCAACATTAATTTTTGATACTCCTGATACACTTGCTTCATGTAAAATTTCATCTGGTACTCCTTTTGCTCCTGGGATATTTCCACCACACTGATTACACATTTCTACCAATTCTGGAATTACTGTTGATGCGCCATGCAATACTATTGGAGTATTTGGTATTCTTTCCTTAATTTCTTTTAAAATATCAAATCTTAATTTTGCTTCTCCTTTAAATTTATAAGCACCATGGCTTGTACCAATTGCAATTGCTAAAGAGTCACATCCTGTTCTTTTTACAAATTCTTCTGCTTGTGCTGGATCTGTATACATAGCATCTGCAACATCTACATTAACATCATCTTCAATTCCTGCTAATTTTCCAAGTTCAGCTTCTACTACTACTCCTTTAGAATGTGCATAATCTACAACTTTTTTAGTTAATGCTACATTTTCTTCGAAATCATATTTTGATCCATCAATCATAACTGATGTAAATCCTGCATCTATACACTTTTTAGCAATTTCAAAATCTGCTCCATGATCCAAATGAATAGCAACTGGAACTTCTGGGTGTTCTTGCACTGCTGCTTCTATCATCTTCATTAAGTATTCCATTCTTGCATATTTGATAGCACTTGATGATGCTTGTAAAATTACTGGTGATTTTGCTTCTGCTGCTGCATCAACAATAGCTTGAATTATTTCCATATTATTTACATTGAATGCTCCTATTGCATATCCTTCTTTCATAGATTTTTCAAACATTTCTTTTGTTGTAACTAACATAATATTCCTCCTTTTTAGGCGTTTTGCCTTTTCTCCTCCCTATTATATTTCTATTTTTTAAATATGTCAATCTATTTTATAGCATCTCCACCTAATATTTCTCCGGTTGTACAATCTACAAAATAAGCATCTTTTTTTGTAAAGTCACTATATAATACTCTATCTCCACTCTCCATACTTTTCTAACTAATTCTTGTGGTTTATAACCATATGTATCATCAGTACTTTGAATTTTATTTTCATTGTTACCTACATTTTCTTGTTGTTCTTCTTGTGTATAAACATAAGTATTTATCTTCTCAAATTTTAATTCTGCATTGATTTCTTTTATTTTACTTTCATCATTATTTAATTCTTTTGCCTTAGCTTTAGCAATTTCAATTGCTTTTTCTTTTTCTATTTGGGTAGGATTATTATCAGTTTTATAATCAAATAAAGTATATATACTTATTTGCTTTATTTCCGGTATGAAAGTTATTCTTACACATTGATAATCATTATATAGCCCATCATATTCTTTGCAAAAATCTGCTCGCCATAGATTAGTATTTGTTGTAATTTCATTTTTTCTTAAATCTTTTAATTTATATTCTCCTTCTTTATATCCTAAGCTCAAATAAATTTCATTTGCTACTTTTTCTACTTCTTCTTTTGACATTGTTGCTTCTACTTTAGTATCATCTATACTAAAATCTGATAGTGAAAACAATTTTCCTGTTTGTGAATCTATTGTTACTCCTATTTTATTATCTGTTGTTATATTCCAGTTCATTTGATTTGAAGATACAGTCTTATTGATTTCTGCACTTATTACATTACCAAATTGTTTACCTAAACTTTCTGTAATCTCTTTAGCTCTATTTATCGCTTCTTCCTTGGATAAACTTTTTTCTTTATCTTCTTTTGTTACTTCGTTTTCCTGTTTTAAATTATACTTTTCGGGAGTTTTCCATACTTTTTGATAAATAGTGTAACTTGCATAAGCCACTCCTGCTGTTAGGATACTTACGATTAAAAATATAGATAAAAATTTTATTACTTTATTATTTTTCATTTCAATCACCTTTTCTTTTATCAATAATCCCTTTAATTTCTTTTTGCTATTATGTGCCAATATTTTGATTTGATTTTCTGTTTTTCCCATAATTTTTGCAGTATCTTTATATGATAATTTTTCTATTTTAGTTAAATGTATTACTAACTGGTAATCTACTGGCATTTTTCTTATTATATGGTGTATCTTTTCTACATTTTCATTTGAACAAATAGAATCTTCAATATTTTCTTCGCTTATGTAATTATCCTCTAGTTGTATATTTCTTTCTTCTTTTTTTAGGTAATTTATTGCTTTTGATTTTGCTATCGTATATAAATATGTTTTTAGTGAATAGTTATTGTCATACTTTTCCTTATTTTCTAGAATATATAACATTACTTCTTGGAATATATCTTCAGCAATTTCAATATTTTTTACATATCTTGTTATAAAATAAATCATATTACTTTTGTATTTTTTTATTAATTCATTAAATGCTTCGTTATCTCCTTCTAGAAATTTTTTATATAAAATTTTATCTTGTTCCATTTTTTTCTCCTAATATTTTTATTACATTTATTATACAATTAAATTTCGTAAAAGTTGTAATTTTTTAAATTTTTTATAAAAAAAGATATAAAGCAAACTATACTTTATATCTTTTAAAATTAATTTTATATATGCTTATAACTAGCACACATAGATTCGTCAGCTTTCATTGTATCACGATTTACAATTGGCTCTACTTGAATGGTTTGCAATGTGCATTTCGCATTTTGTTTGTTATTGTATTTACAACTTCCTACTGTGCAATTTATTTCTTGTTTTTTTTCCATTCCACACCTCCATATGTTGCAAATATTTGAACTAAAATGTTCATATTATTATTATGGAAGTTTTTTTATTAAAAATACATTTTAATTGCATTCATTTTCTTTAGACATAATGCATTTTTCTTCTGGTTCTTTAAAACTTAAATACCAACTTATTCCATTTTTATTCTTGTTAATACTTTCTACTCTTTCTTCTAATTCTTGGTATGTTTTAGGCATTGGTACAATTACCGGTTGATTTGGCATCCAATTTGCTGCTGTTGATCCATTGGTACAATCTGCCATTTGAAGCGCTCTTACTATTCTTATTATTTCTGGTATAAAACGTCCAACATTCATAGGATAAACTAGTATTGTTCGAACATATTGTTTATCATCTATTATGAATACATTTCTAACTGTTTGTGTATTACTTATGTCATTTACTATCATTCCATATTTTCTTGCAATTTCTCCATTTCTGTCTGCAATTATTGGAAATGAAATTTTTATTCCAGTTCTACAATAAATGTCATACATCCACGCTAAATGTGAACTATTGCTGTCTACACTTAAGCCTAATAATTCTGTGTTCATTTCTTTGAAATATGTATGTGCTCTGGTAAATGCTATCATTTCTGTTGTGCACACAGGGGTAAAATCTCACAATGTGGGGATAGTTATATCAATTTCCAATATCTACTTTTAAATCAAATTTTACAGTTTTATCACTATAAATCCATATAGTGTTAATTATATTTTCTAAAGCATATCTGTTAGGGACTTCAGCAGATATAACTTCTTCAAAATATTCCATTGCAGTTTTTAATTTTATTATTTTTTCTTTTGAAATTTCTTGTTCTTCTTTTTGTAAAATATCTTGTAGTTTTTCTATTCTACTTGTCTTTTCTATCTCTAATTCTTTGTATGAATCTTCTATCATCTGTTTTTGATACTCATTTGTATTATTGGCTAAATCTTTTATTTTTTGATTTAATAACACCTTATATTCTGCTTTTAATGTTTCAATTTCAAATTTAATTTTTTCTTTATTGGTTTGTTCTTTACTAGTTTTAACTTCAATTTCTATTTTATTTATTTCGTCTTGATATTTTTCTTTTGTAAATTTTAGAAATTCTTTTAAATGAATGATTATATCACTTTCCTTTATTTCATGACATTTACATCTTGCTTTTCCATAAGTTCTATATTGTGAACATTCATATCCCTTCTGTTTTTGTTTTCTGTTCATTGTTATGCCGACTTACTCCAAAGCCACAATCACCACATCTAATTAATCCTGAAAAAGCATAATTTCTTTTTCTTGTTCCTGATGTAGATTTTGACTTTGCTTTTCTTTTTCGTATATTTTGTGCCAGTTCAAAAGTTTCTTTTGAAATAATTGCTTCATGATGATTTTCAAATACGAAGTGTTCTTCCTCTGGAAGTTTGATTGCTTTGCCTCTTATAGAAATTGTTTTCTTTTTATGAG
>CALXCC010000024.1 GCA_944386705.1 uncultured Clostridia bacterium
CTGGAATATTCTTTAGAGGAGACGAATTGAGAAAAGCGGAAAAGATTGGAGGTTTAGTTCGTATAGAATTAGGAAAAAGACTAGACTTAATAGAAAAAGGGGTATACAAATTCTGCTTTATAGTAGATTTCCCAATGTATGAATTATCAGACGAAGGAACAATAGACTTTAGTCATAATCCATTCTCAATGCCACAAGGTGGACTAGAAGCATTAAAAAATAAAGATCCATTAGATATCTTAGCATATCAATATGATTTAGTATGTAATGGATATGAAATGGCATCAGGAGCAGTAAGAAATCACAATCCAGAAATTATGGTTAAAGCTTTTGAAATAGCAGGATACACAGAACAAGAAATAAAAAATAGATTTGGAGCATTATATAATGCATTCCAATATGGAACACCACCACATGCAGGAGCAGCACCAGGTGTTGATAGAATGGTAATGTTAATTGCAGACTCTCAAAATATAAGAGAAATAATAGCATTCCCTAAAAATAAAAAAGCAAGAGACTTACTTATGAGAGCACCATCACACGTTACAGAAGAGCAACTAAAAGATGTACATATAAAATTGGACATAGAAGGAAAATAAATAGCAATCCGGCTTATCTAGGCTGGATTGCTTTTAAAACAAAGATAAATTAATAATACATAAAAAAGGAGAAAAATGAAAGAAAAAATATTATTAGGAATGAGTGGAGGAGTAGATAGTTCCACATCAGCAATTTTATTACAAAAAGCAGGATATGAAGTTATTGGTTGCACAATGAATTTGTTAGAAAAAACAAATGAAAATGCAATAAATGATGCAAAAAAAGTATGTAAAAAATTAGGAATTGAGCACTACACTTTAGATTGTAAAGAAGAGTTTAGATGTAATGTTATAAATAAATTTATAGAAGAATACGAAAATGCAAAAACACCTAATCCATGTGTAGAATGCAATAAACATATGAAATTTGGAACATTTTATAAAAAAGCAAAAGAATTAGGTTGCAAATTTATTGCAACTGGTCATTATGCTAAAATAGAATATTCTAAAAAATATAACCAATATGTATTAAGAAAATCAAATGAAGAAAAAAAAGACCAGACATATTTTTTATATGGTATTCCAAAAGAACAAATAGAATATATAGTTTTTCCTTTACAAAATAATACAAGTAAAGAAGATACTAGAAATTTAGCAAAAGAGTATAACCTAGAAATTGCAAATAAAAAAGATAGTCAAGAAATTTGCTTTATTGAAAATGATGATTATCAAAAATTTTTAAGAGAAAATATGAATAATAAACCTAAAAATGGAAATATAGTATTAAAAACAGGCCAAATTTTAGGAAGACATAATGGCTTAATTAATTATACAATAGGACAAAGAAAAGGATTAGGAATTTCTTATAAAGAACCATTATATGTAATAAAATTAGACATTAATAAAAATGAAGTAGTAGTAGGAAATGAAAAAGATTTATATAAAAGCGAACTAGAAGCATTTGATTTAAATTGGATAGTAAATGTAGAAAATAAATTAAAAGAAGGACTAGAATGTCTAGCTAAAATTAGATATAGAGCAAAAGAAGCAAAAGCAACAGTATATAAAGTAGGAAGTTTGGTTAAAGTTATATTTAATGAACCACAAAGAGCAATAACTCCAGGACAATCAGTAGTATTTTATGACGAAGAAGGAATTGTATTAGGTGGGGGAAAAATAAAAAATTAAAAAATAGTTAGAATTAGTCTTTAATTTTGTAGAGTACTACAAAAGTTTGATATATAAATATCACATAATTTTCTTAAAAAAACTTGTATTCATAATTCAATTATGATATAAATATACTATGAAAATAAAGCTAAACAAGAAAGGCGGAATTTTTGTGGAAGAAGAAATTGAAAATGATGCAAAAACAATTTTAATTGTTGATGACGAACAACCAATTAGAGATATATTGGTTTATAACTTAAGAAAAGAAGGATATAATACAATAGAAGCAAATGATGGATTAACAGCAGTTGATATAGCTTTAGAAAAAAAACCAGATTTGATTTTACTTGACATAATGCTTCCAAAGTTAGATGGATTATCTGTTTGCAAAAGAATAAAAAATTCTTTAAATGTTCCTATACTTATGCTTACAGCAAAAGATGGAGAAATAGACAAAATATTAGGCTTAGAATTAGGAGCAGATGACTATATAACAAAGCCATTTAGTGTAAGAGAGTTGGTAGCAAGGGTTAAAGCTAATTTGAGAAAAGTAGAAGCAGTTTCTAATAGCATAAATATTGAAGTAAAAAAAGAAGAAAAAAAGAAAGAAAGCAAAATAAAAGTAGGAGATTTAGAATTAGATTTAGATAAATTTGAAGTAAAAGTAAGAGGAGAAATTATAGATTTAACTTTAAGAGAATTCGAAGTTTTAAAATTCTTAGCTTCTCAACCAGAACAAGTAGTAACAAGAGAGACATTACTTGAAAAAGTTTGGGGATATGAATATTATGGAGATATTAGAACTGTTGATGTAACAGTAAGAAGAATAAGAGAAAAAATAGAAAAAGATACATCAGCACCAAAAATTCTAGTGACAAAAAGGGGAGTAGGCTACTATATAGCTACTAAATAAAAATAAAACTTATTATGAATTTATTTCATAATAAGTTTTATTTTTATTTAGAAAAGTTTTCTTAGATTCTTATAAATACATTAATGTGCATCTTTTAAATTTTGTTTTAAAACTACTTTTATAATAGTTCCTTCTTGCACCTGTTCATCTGTTGCATAATCCTGAGAAGCAACAGTACCGCTTGCCCTCGATATTAATATTCAAATTTTTCTCACGAAGAGCATTAGTTGCCTGAGATGCATTCATACCTTTAAGGTTTGGAACACTTACTGATGTAGAAACTTCACTGCCTTCTCCATAAAGTACAATTATAGAATTTTTAGCTAAGTAAGCACCAGGTTTTGGAGTCTGGTCAGCCACTAATAAATTATTAGGGTCACCATTTACATATGTTTTAACTTTAAATCCTGCATTTTTTAAAGTTTTTTCAGCTTCAGCTACTGTTTTATTTCTTACATCTGGTACAATAATTGAATTAGAAGATGTATCAGATGATGTTGTAGCTTCATCTGAAGGAATTCCTAAATAAGGTAATATTTCAGATAACATTTGAGAAACAACTGGACCGGCCAATTGACCACCTTGGTGATTATTTTTTGGTGGATCATATAAAGTAAGTAGTAAAGCTATTTGTGTATCTTCAACTGGGGCAATTGCCACATATGAAGCAACATACCCATCTTCGGTTCTTGTATAAATAGGTTCTGAAGTACCAGTTTTTCCACCAATAGTATAGCCATTTACTGCTGCTGTTTTACCAGTACCAATAGTAGCAACAGATTCCATCATAGATTTTACTTGTTTTGAAGTTTCCTTAGAAATAACTTGTCTTACTTGCTTAACTGGAACTTCACTAACAGAGCCAGTTTCTGTATTTTTTATTTCTTTTACAATTCTAGGTTGCATTAATATTCCATCATTTGCAATACATGAAATTGCAGTAATCATTTGAAGTGGCGTTACATTTAATCTTTGGCCAAAAGACATAGTAGCAAGCTCTACAGGTCCTACATTTTCTAACTTTTGGAAAATACTACTTTGTTCTCCATATAATCCAGAGTTAGTAGAATCAAACAATCCAAAAGCTTCGTAATATTTATATAAAGTAGGAGCACCAATTCTTTTACCTAATTGCATAAATGCAGGGTTACAAGAATTGCATAATGCATCTCTTAAACTTTGAACACCATGAGGGTTAGTCCTCCAACAAGAAATTCTTAGTGGTTTTGAAGCAGACGCATCTTCAAATTCTTCATAGCCTTTACAAATAAAATCATCTTCTTTATCAGTTGTTGTAATATTTTCTTCTAATGCTACTGATGATGTTATTACTTTAAAAACAGAACCAGGTTCATAAGTTTCAGATACAGATTTGTTAGACCACATTTTATATAAAGCTTCACTTTTTTCTTCACTAGAAAGAGAATTATAAGTTTCAGCAAGTTTGCTATTTGGAGTATAAGGTGAATTTAAATCATAATCTGGATATGTAGCCATTGCTAAAATGTCACCATTTTTAGGATTCATAACAATAACATTTCCACCTTTTTTACAATTATTTTCATCAACTGCTTGTTTTAAATATTTTTCCACAATGGTTTGAATGTTTAAATCAATAGTAAGTGTTAAATCACTTCCATTTTCAGCAGAAATATAAGTTTCCTCAGAATCTGGTATTTCTTGTTGATCACTACCTTTTGAGCTAACAATTTTACCTGGAGTACCAGTTAAAACAGAATCCCATTTTGATTCAATTCCACTTAAACCTTGATTATCACTTCCACAAAATCCAATTACATTAGAAGCAACGGAACCATATGGATAATATCTTTTGGTATCTTCATCAATATTAATTCCAACAGAGATATCATTATCAGTCATCCATTGCTTCAATTTATCTACTTTTTCTTTGTCTACTTTTTTAGCAATAGTTTCTACTTGAGAGTTGCTATTTACCTTTTCTAGAGTTTCGTTGTAATCTAGCGAAAATATATCAGATAGTCCTTTTGCAACAGTCTCTTTTAATTTTTTGGTTTCTTCGTCAGAGTTCTTTGTGATTTTTGACGGATTAATTGTAATTGTATCTACTTGAGCACCAATTGCTAAAGCTTTACCAGTAGAATCATAAATATTACCACGTTTTGGACTAATAATTTGGTTAATTGTTTGTTGTTTATAAGCTTGCTCTTTTAAAGAATTGCCTTGTACAAACTGTAAAAAACCAATTCTTCCAAGTAGAATTAAGAAAATTAAAACAGAAATAACAAGAGTAACTCTTAGTTTTTTTGTATAAATAAAATTCTTATATTCGAAAGAGGATTTGATTTTTACAACATTAGAATCTTTTGATTTGCTAATTTTAGATTTAGAAATCTTAGAATTTTTTAAATTATTTTTTGATTTTTTCATATTTTTCTTCTTCGAATTTTTTCTATCTTCCATTAAATCGCCTCTTTTGTTTAAAATTTGCAATTTTATTTTATATTAAAAAAACGTAAAAATCAATAAAAACTTGAAAAAATAAGGATTTTATAATAAAATAATAGTACTATTTAATATATAGTAGATTTATAGTATTTTTTACACTTTGTGTGTCAAACTTTTATAAAAATTAAATAGATAGAAGAGGAAAGCTATGGAAAATATTTTAGAAGAAACAAGATTTATTATGAAAAAGTACAATATTAAAGCTAATAAATCCTTAGGGCAAAATTTTTTAATAAATGGATCTGTTATAGAAACAATAGTAGAAAGTAGTAACTTAAAAAAAGAAGATTTAGTAATAGAAATTGGACCTGGTTTGGGAACACTAACAAAATACTTACTAGAAAAAGCTGGAAAAGTAATTTGCATTGAATTAGATAAAAAGATGATACGAATATTAGAAGACAGATTTAACTTATATAATAATTTCGAATTATTAAATCAAGATGTATTAAAGGTAGATTTAAAAAAATTAATAAAAAGCGAAAAAGAAAAATACAACTTTAAAAATGTTAAAATTGTAGCAAATTTACCATATTACATTACTACACCTATTATTATGAAATTATTAGAAGAAAAACTAGATTTAAACAATATAACAGTTATGATACAAAAAGAAGTAGCAGATAGATTAATTGCAACACCGGGAGACAAAGAAACTGGAGCAATTACATATTCAGTTTATTATTATGCTACTTCAGAAGGAATATTAGAAGTTCCAAACGATTCTTTTATACCAGAGCCAGAAGTTACATCAAAAGTAATAAAATTAAACATAAGAAAAAATCCACCAGTAGAAGTAAAAAGTCCAAAAGTTATGTTTAAAATCATAAAGAGTGCTTTTATGCAGAGGAGAAAGACATTACTAAATGCTCTAGTAAATACAAAAGTATTTCTAAATAAAGAAGAAGGTTTGGAAATACTAAAAGAACTTGAATTAGCAGAAGATATAAGAGCAGAAAAATTAAAAATAGAAGACTTTGCAAAAATAACCAACAAGATATTGGAAAAAACTATTTAAAAAAGTATATTTATATGTTATAATAAAAAAGAAGTATAAAATAGGGAGAAATAAATGAATCAGATATTAGTAACTAAAAAACTATATATTACACCTGAACTAAAAAGAAAAAAGAAAGTATATAAATTTAATTTCTTTTTTTCTGTTTTTTTAATATGCATTTTAGTTTCTTTCTGTATTTATGCTGAATATGATAAAAGTAAAAGTGAAGAAACAGCACAACAAATTTTAACAAATTTTAACGAAGAAACACCAGTAGAAGACACAACAATTGCAAAAAATAATATATTAATTGCAGTGCTAGATGAAACAGTAGCTCAAATCGATGAATCTTCAACAGAGCCACAAGCAACTCTTGAAAACGTAAAGACAGAAACTACCAAAGATGGATATGAGTACATAAAAATTGCAACAATAAATATACCAAAAATAAATGTAAATTATGCAGTTCTTGATGGTAAAACAGATTCTGTAGAAGAAACAGAAGCATTACTAAAAATGTCACCAACAAAATTTTGGGGGGCAGATCCTAATGAAGTTGGAAATTTTTGTATAGTAGGACATAATTACAGAAATACAAAATTTTTTAGTAAAGTACCAACACTAGAAAATGGAGATATAATAGAAATAACAGATAAGTCAGGTAAAATGTTACAATATGCTGTATACAGTAGATATGAAGTAACACCAGATGATGTGAGTTGTACATCACAATTAACAGAAGGAAGGAAAGAAATAACTTTAATTACTTGTACAGATGATAGCAAAATGAGGGTTATTGTAAAGGCAAGAGCAATATAAAAAAATAGGTAACAAAAAAATAATTCTTTCATATTATAGTAAAAAAGCTATAAATGGAGGATTATTTTTTATGGCAAAGATATTAGTATTTAATAATGATACAGATCGTATGGAAACATATTATAGAGGAGAAAACGAACCTATGCCATATAATACCAATGGAACTTTAAAAGTAAGAGAATTTAGAGGTTCAAGCAGAAGTAATATCTTATGGACTACAAAAAGAACGATGCAAACATGGAATACACAAAGATATTTATTTGGGGGACCAATACCTGTAGGTTTTGCTTTCAAAAGACCATACGAGGGCGGTCATGGCAATCAAAGTCAACACTATGCTGGAGTAGCATTTGATGTTGGGCAAACATTAACACCTGCTCGAAGAACTGAATTATGGAGGTCAGCTAACAATTCAGGAATTTGGTATTATGTGGAACCAATTTCACTTACGCCTACATGGGTACATTTTGACAAAAGATTCCGGAAAACCGGCTTGTCCGACAGGAGGATATCCTACATTAAGAAGAGGAAGTTTAAGTAATTACGTATTAATTGCTCAAGACGACTTAAATACACTAGGATATAGAACAAATGGATTAGATGGAATATTTGGGCCAGCAACATATAATGCAGTTGTTAGTTATCAACGTTCACGTGGATTATCAGCAGATGGAATTGTCGGATGTAATACGTGGAGATCTTTACAAGAGGATGTTGTAGGTACAGGACCAACAAGTACAACTATAAATTAAAATATAAAAAAGAAAAAAGTGTCGAAAAGTTTTTTAGAATTTTGACACTTTTTTCTATACTATGCTTTTTTCTTTGCATTATCAGATGCCTTTTGAAATTTTACTAACTCGCTAGTAATCATATTAACTATTAACTTATTATAATTGTCTAATTTCAAATAATTTTCCAAAAAACTAGGACTCACTAATTCGTTAATAGTAGGAGAATCACTTTGAATTAAATCATCAAATAAAAAATTAGAATTAATATTTAGAGCTTTACAAATGCTAGTAATAGTAGTTGCACTACCAAAAGCAATACCACGCTCTAATTGACTAATATACCTAGTAGACAAGCAAAGCTTTTCAGCTAACTGCTCTTGAGTGTAATTTGCTTGAGTTCTGGCTAATTTAATTTTCTTACCTATGTTCTTTCTTAAGTTTCTTTCTAGCTCGTTCATATCGTTCCTCCTCGTAAATTACTATAAAAAGTATAGCAAGTAGAAAGATAAAAAAGAACGAACTAATAATAAGAAAACAAGCAGTAAATGCTACTTATAGTTCAATTTGAAAGATACAGAAAAATTAAAATAAGTAAAAAACTAGAAAAATTATAAAAAAATAAAAAAAAATCACAAAAAAGCTTGCAAAATATAAAAAGTTATATTAAAATTTTAGTTAAGTGGAGAGAAGTGGTACAAAGTGGTAAAAAAGTGGAGAGAGGTGAAAGATAATTGCTAATTGGTGAATACGAGCATTCTCTAGATACAAAAGGCAGATTAATAATGCCAGCAAAATTAAGACAAGATATGGGAGAAAAATTCATCGTAACAAAAGGTTTAGATGGATGTCTGTTTGCGTTTTCACAAAATGAGTGGTTAAATTTCGAAACAAAGTTAAAAGCTTTACCTTTATCTGATAGAAATGCCAGAAACTTTGTAAGATTTTTCTTATCAGGAGCAACTGAATGTGAAATAGATAAACAAGGAAGATTTCTAATACCAAATAACTTACGTACAGCTGCTAAATTAGAAAAAGAAGTTGTCGTAATAGGTGTAGGAACTAGACTTGAAATATGGAACAAAGAAACTTGGGAAAAATGCGACGAAAATATATCAGCAGACGAAATAGCGCAAAATATGACAATGCTAGGTATATAACTTGAAAAAGTTTATATAATTTACCAAAGAAAAAAGTACTAAAGAAAAATTAACGAAAGAAGAATTAGTAAAAAACAAAAGAGAAGTTTACAAAAGAAAAAAACAAACAAAAGATAAAAGAACAAAAGAATATTTGTACACAAAAGATAAACGTACAAAAGATTTTGTTACAAAAGAAGCTAAAAAGCCAAAAGAATAAACATAAGAATAGAATACAGCTGGCAGTTTTAAAAATTGCTAGCTGTATTTGATTGAACAAATTATCTTTTTAGAGGTGTAAAATTTGGAATTTAAACATAAACCAGTTATGTTAGAAGAATGTATTCAAGGTTTAAATATAAAACCAGATGGAATATATGTTGACGGAACTCTTCGGAGGAGCAGGACATAGCAAAGAAATAGCAAAAAAATTAAGCAAAAAAGGAAAATTAATTGGAATAGATAGAGATGAAGAAGCTTTAAAAGCGGCTAAAGAAAATTTAAAGGAATTTGAAAATATCATTTATATACATAACAATCATGACAACATAAAAAATATACTAAAAGAATTAAAGATAGATAAAGTTGATGGAATATTATTAGATTTGGGTGTTTCTTCTTACCAACTAGATGAGAAAAATAGAGGTTTTAGCTATTTGGGAGAAAATAAGTTGGATATGAGAATGGATAAAACCCAAGAGTTAACAGCCAAAGAAGTCCTAAACACATATGAAGAAGAAAGACTAGCAAATCTAATTTACGAATATGGGGAAGAAAAATTTTCAAGAAAAATTGCTAGAAATATTTGCGAATATAGAAAACAAAAAACATTAGAAACGACAAAAGAATTGGTAGAAATTATAGAAAAATCAATACCAAAATCAAAACAAAAAGATGGTCATCCAGCGAAAAGAACATTTCAAGCAATTAGAATTGAAGTAAATAACGAAATAAAACCTCTATATAAAACAGTAAAAGATTGTATAGATGTTTTAAATCCAGAAGGAAGACTGTGTATTATAACTTTTCATTCTTTAGAAGATAGAGCAGTAAAAAATGCTTATATCGAAGCAAAAGGAAAATGTATTTGCCCAAAAGATTTACCATATTGTGTATGTGGAGCAGAGGCTTTAGGAAAAATAATAACTAAAAAACCAATTGTAGCAACTAATAAAGAAAAAGAAGAAAACTCAAGAAGTAAAAGTGCAAAATTAAGAATATTTGAAAAAAAATAACAAAATAAACAAGGAAGGAGGTTTTATAGCTTATGTCAAAAAATAGATACGAGTATACTACTAGCCCAAAGAAAATAGAGTCAGATAATAGACCACAGAAGAAAAATAGAAGAAGAGAATTAAAAATTGTTCAAGACTTACCAAGGCAAGAAATAAAAATTTCAAAAGAACAAAAAAGGAAACAAATAAAATTAACTTTACTTGTTATTGCTATATTTGCACTATTATTGACAATAAGCTATAGAAACTCGCAAATTAATGAAAAATTTAGTGAAATGCAAAGCCTAAAAAAAGAATTATCTTCACTTGAGAAAGAAAATGAACAATTACAAGTAAGTATAGAAAATGGATTAAATTTAAATAACATTGAAAAACTAGCAAAAGAAAAGCTTGGAATGCAAAAGTTAACTAATAAACAAACACTTTATGTAACATTACCAAAAAAAGACTATGTAGAATCTGTGACAGAAGAAGTAGTAATTGAAGAAGAAAAAAATTGGTTTGAAAAAATAGTAGATAAAATATTTAATAAATAATAGTGATAGTAATAAATAAAAATCATCCTAATAAAATCAAATAGGAGGATTTTTTTTATGATTCTAACAAAATTATCAAGTAAAAGAAAAATGAGAAATACACTTTTTGTATGTTTTTTAATTTTATTATGCTTAATAGGAAGAATAGGCTTTATTCAATTTGTGCAAGGAAGTGAGCTATCGACCTTAGCATATGAACAACAAACACTAGATAGAAAAATAAACCCAAAAAGAGGAACAATATATGATGCAAGTAGAAAAGAAATATTAGCAGTTAGCAGTACAGTAGAAACAGTAACAGTAAATCCAGGAAGTATTGCAAAAGAAGATAAAGAAAAAGTAGCAAAAAAATTATCTGAATTATTTGAATTAGACTATGAAACAACTTTAAAAAAGGTAAGTAAAAGAAGTTCAATTGAAACAATTGTAAAAAAAGTGGATAAAGAAAAAACAGATCAGTTACGTATATGGATGGAAGAAAATAATATTATTTCTGGAATTAATATAGATGAAGATACAAAAAGATATTATCCTTATGGAAAAGTAGCTTCACAAGTAATAGGATTTTGCGGAAGTGATAATCAAGGATTAGATGGAATTGAAGCAAAATATGATAATGAATTAAAAGGAAAACAAGGAAGTATTAGAAGACATACAGATGCCAAAGGAGGAGAAATTGGAGAAGAAGGAGAAAACTATGTATCAGCAATAGACGGAAACGATTTGGTACTAACAATAGACTTTACAATTCAATCAATTGTAGAAAAATATTTAGAAGAAGCATGTATAGATAATAAGTGTACAGATGGTGGAAACGTAATAGCAATGAATCCACAAAATGGGGACATTTTAGCAATGGCAACATATCCATCTTATAATCTAAACGAACCATATGAACCATACACAGACGAATTAAAAGAAACCTGGGATTCTATGGAGCAAGCAGAAAAAACAAAACAGTTGCAAGCTGTTTGGAGAAACAAAGCAATTGCAGATACATATGAACCAGGTTCTGTATTTAAGTTAATTACTGCTTCTTCAGCATTAGAAGAAGGAATAACTGACACAGATAATGAAGGAGAATTTTGTTGTACTGGAGGAATTGAAGTAGCAGGTGTTAGAATAAAATGTTGGAGATATTATAGACCACATGGTTCAGAAAGTTTAAGGCAAGCTTTGATGAATTCTTGTAATCCAGTTTTTATTGGATTAAGGAAAAAAATAGGAGTGGAAAAATATTATAGTTATTTACGAAAATTTAAATTATTAGAAAAAACAGGAATAGACTTACCAGGAGAAGCAAATAGTATATTTTTAGCAGAAAATAAAGTAGGACCAGTAGAACTTGCAACTATTAGTTTTGGTCAAAGATTTGAAATTACACCAATTCAATTGGCGACAGCAGTATCTGCAATTGCAAATGGAGGAACAAGTGTAAAACCAAGAGTAGTAAAACAAATAATAAATAGCGAAACAAAAGAAATAACAGACATACCAGTACAAAAAGATGAAACAGTAATTTCAAAAGAAACATCAGAAAAAGTACTAAGTATGGCAGAATCTGTTGTATCAGAGGGAACTGGAAAAAATGCAAAAGTTGCAGGATACAGAATAGGTGGAAAAACAGGGACATCAGAAGATGGAGTGAACACAAATAAATATGTAACATCTTTTTGCCGGAGTTGCACCAATAGATAATCCACAAGTAGTCTTATTAGTAACCTTATATAATCCAACACGGAGAAGGAGGACACCAAGGAGGTGGTGTTGCAGCACCAGTAGGAAGCCAGATTTTTAGTGAAATATTACCATACTTAGAAGTGGCGCAAGGAAACCAAGAAGAAGTAGAAACAGTAGAACAAATACAAACTCCAGACATATTAGGAAAAAGCATCAAAGAAGCAGAAAAAATATTAAAAGAAAGTGGATTAGAAATGGAAATAGAAAATACAGGAGAAGAAGAAATAGACAAAGAAAATACTTTTATAAAAGAACAAATACCAAATGCAGGAATTATGGTGAACCAAGGAAGTAAAATATATGTAAAATAAAGTAAAAAGTATATACAAAAAAAGAAATTAGTTATATAATATAGAAAAAATTGAAGTCAAAACTTTGACTTGAATAATTTATTAAAATCGAAAGGATCTAAAAAAATGAAATTAAAAGAAATGTTAGTAGGACTAGAAGGATTAAAAGCAAAAGGAGATTTAGATATAGAAATTAAAGGAATTTCTAGTAACTCTAAAGAAGTAAAGGAAGGAGAACTCTTTGTAGCAATAAAAGGATTTGCAGTAGATGGACATAAATTTATAAACGATGCCATTGCAAATGGAGCATCAGCTATTATTATAGAAGAAGGATGTGACTTAAAAGCTTTTAATGTAACAAAAGATTTAAGCATTGTTATGGCAAAAGATACAAGAAAAGCACTAGCAATTGTTTCTAGTAACTTTTATGGAAATCCATCTAAAAAATTCAAATTAATAGGAGTAACAGGAACAAAAGGAAAAACAACAACTACATTTATGATAAAAGAAATGCTAGAAAAAGCAGGAAAAAAAGTAGGGCTAATTGGAACAATAGCAACATATATAAATGGAAAAAAACTAAAAGATAGTGATAGAACAACACCAGAAAGTTTAGAATTACAACAACTATTTAGCAAAATGGTAAAAGAAGGAGTAGAAGTAGTTGTAATGGAAGTATCTTCACAAAGCTTAAAACTACATAGAGTAGCAGGATGTGAATTTGATATAGTACTATTTACAAATTTCTCAGAAGACCATATAAGCCCAAATGAACATCCAGATATGGAAGATTACTTTAACTCAAAATTAAAACTATTTGAAATGTGTAAAGTAGGAATTGTAAATACAGACGATTTATATGGAGCAAAAATACCAAAACTATTTCCAGATAGTCAAATAACTACATATGGAATAGACAACTATGCAAATGTACTAGCAAAAGATATAACAATTACTAACTCATATGTAGATTTTAAAGTAAAAATAACAGATAGAAATGAAAGGGTAAAAACATGCATACCAGGAAGATTTAGTGTTTATAATTCACTTGCTGCAATATGTGTTGCACAAAAATTTGGTGTGTCGGAAGAAGTAGTAAAACAAGCTCTATTAGAAGTAAGAGTGCCAGGAAGATCAGAAATGGTAGATAACAAATTGGAAATTCCAATTATGATAGATTATGCACATTCACCAGAAAGTTTACAAAACATATTACAAGCAGTAAAAAGTTACACAAGAGGAAAAGTAATATGCGTATTTGGATGTGGTGGAGACAGAGACTCTAGCAAAAGACCAATTATGGGAGAAATATCAGGAAGAATTGCAGATTATACATTTATAACATCAGATAATCCAAGAACAGAGGACCCTAAAAAAATTATAGAGCAAATAGAAGAAGGAATGAAAAAAACAAAAGGAAAATACTCTTGTTTAGTAGATAGAACAGAGGCTATTAAACAAGCAATAAAAATGGCTACCAAAAGAGATATTATAGTATTGGCAGGAAAAGGTCATGAACCATATCAAGAAATTAATGGAGTTAAACATCCTTTTGATGAAAGAATAATAGTAAGAGAATTAATAGAAAAATCAAATAAAAAATAAATAAACTTAAAATTATAAAAGCAAGAAAGGTTTGATAATATTGAAATTAGAGACATCAGTATTAATTATATCATTTGTAGTAACAGTTATTTTAGGTATGTTCATTATACCAATACTAAAAAAATTAAAGGTAGGACAAATCGAAAGAGATGATGGACCTAAGTCGCATTTAAAAAAGCAAGGAACACCCACAATGGGTGGAATAATTATGATAGTATCAATGATCATTTTAGTTACAGGAACATACATATATCTAACATTTACAAATCAAAATAATGTAGCAAATAAGATACTACCAATTTTATTATTAACAATAGGATTTGGATTAATAGGATTTATAGATGATTTTAAAAAATTAGTATTAAGAAACACAGAAGGCTTAAAACCAATGTATAAAATGCTAGGATTATTAATCATATCTGTGGCATACGTTGTGTACCTTGTTTATGGATTAAAAATTGGAACAGATACATATATACCAATAATAAAACAATACTTTACTATGCCAGTTTATGTATATATACCATTTGCTATATTAGTAATTTTAGCAACAACAAATGCTATAAACTTAACAGATGGGATAGATGGGCTTTCTTCAAGTGTAAGTGCAATAATTATTACCTGTTTAACAATAATAGGAATTATGGAAGGTCAATCTGAACTTTCAATTTTTGGAAGTATAGTAATAGGAGCGATACTTGGATTTTTAATGTTTAACTTACATCCTGCAAAGGTATTTATGGGAGATACAGGATCACTTTTATTAGGTGGAGTGATTTCAGCAATGGCACTTTATTTGAAAATGCCACTTCTATTAATAGTTATTGCATTAATACCAGTACTTGAAACACTATCTGTAATTATTCAAGTAGCATATTTTAAAAAGACAGGAAACAGAATATTTAAAATGGCACCATTACATCACCATTTTGAATTATCAGGATGGAAAGAAAACAAAGTGGTAGTTATATTTAGTGTAATTACACTTGCTTTATGCATAATTGGACTAAAAATTATATAAAATTAAATGTAATACATAATGAAAAATAAAATATGGAAAAGAGATACAATAAATAACGCA
>CALXCC010000025.1 GCA_944386705.1 uncultured Clostridia bacterium
ATTTCAAATATTCTCCCACTATTTGGCATATTATAATATCTAGTCCGACTCTAGTTTTAACATAACTATTAATTTGTGGAGCAGGAATAATCTTTCCATTTTCAATAATATGCGGTGGTAACTTTTTATCCATTTTAGCTAATATTTTTATGCCTCTAACTTCAACAATCTTTCCTATAAGCATTCTTTAAATACTCCTTCAATTATATTTGAACATCTCTTTGCTGTTCCTATCTTATCTTCTAGTTGGTCTATAACTATAACCTTATCTCAATGTTTTCTTATTGTTTCTGGAATTACATCTTTGACATTATCATATTTAAACCATATTACAGTTAGTGATGATTCTATTGCATCTGATATTAAACCATTCAAATGCTCATCATTTCCAGAATAACCAATTACAATTAAAACTGCATTTTGTTTAATAAGTTCTTCTTTCATTAGAAACATTAATTCAAAAAATTTTGAACCAAGCGCTGTTTCATATTTTTTATTACCAGGATATATAATAGCATCTTGTGCTAAAATTCCTCGATTTACACTACCATGTAATTTTGCAGTTATAAATGTTGGTATCTTTTTGTTATACTTAAAATTATATCCTATAACATCAAAAAAATTTGTTTTTTTGTATGAATCTGCACTCAATACATTATTAACATAACTTTTATTTTGCAATATTGTTTCTACAATATCATCATAGTTTAATGTAAATATATTAACCTTATATGATGAATCTTGTCTATTTTCTGTAGTTTCTACTAATCTGTATGTATTTTCAATTAAATTTTCTACATCCATAATATCACTATGTTTCATATCAATATTTTCCTCTGCTATATTAAATTCTTTAACAAATAATTCATTTGCTTTATTTCTATCTATTTCATCTAATGAATTTAACTTTTCTTCAAATGAATTGCTATCACCTATATACTTTTCGTCTAAAAAATTATTAGTTTCTTTAAAACCTATTAATTGTGGAAATGCTCTTCCATTAACTCCTGAACCAAATAGAAAGCTTATATTTGCTGAAGCTAAAATTTCTCTCAATCTATATTTTTTTATTATTTCTTCATTGATTTGATTTTCATTAGTTTTTGTTTCTAGTACATTCTCATCTAATATCTCGTTCATAGCTATTCTCCTTTTCCTAATATTGTCAATTTATAAGATATTTTATCACAAAAGATTGAAAAAATAAAGCATTTGCTATAGACTTTCACTTAAATGATAATATATTCAAAAAAATTCATAATAATTAAAATGAAATTGGTCAGATTCGTCTGACCAATTTCATTTTAATTATTATCCTCTTCATTTTCATCTATATCTATATGTAAATTCAAATCTTCTTCTGTTGGCAAAGCCTCCAAAATTTCTTTTGGTAAAATATTTGAAATTTCATAAGAACTTACACCAATAGGCTTATTTATATCTCTTAAAGAATACTCTACTGAAAACTTTTTCTTTTCTCTACATAATATAATTCCAATACTTGGATTGTCACTTTCTGTTTTTAATAAGTCATCTACTGCTGATAGATAGAAATTTAATTTTCCAGCATATTCTGGCTTATATTGTGTATTTTTTAATTCTACAACTATATAACAATGTAATCTTGTATGATAAAAAAGCATATCAATGAAATATTCGTCTCCATCTACTTCAATTCTATATTGATTTCCAACAAAACTAAAACCATTTCCAAGTTCCAATAAAACTGTTTTTATTCTTTCTACCATTGCATTTTCTAATTCTGTTTCAATATAACTTTCTTTTAAATTAGATAAATCTAATATATACGGATCTTTCATCATATCTTTTGCTAATTCGCTTTGTGGAGATTTTAATGTTCTTTTAAAATTATTCGGTTTATCTCCTAAAACTTGTCTTGTATAAAGGTCACTTTTTATTTGAAAAGCTAAAACATCATAAGACCATCCATTTAAGTCTGTTTGCTCTATATACCATTGTCTTTGTTTTTCATCTTTAATTTTGCTTAAAATAAGAATATTATGTGACCACGGAATTTTTGCTGACCATTCTCTTAACCTTTCGTCTTTTTGACACTCTACATAATATTTTCTCATATATTTTAAATTTGTAATTGAAAATCCAGTCATATTTGGAAAGTCAATTTTAAGCCTAATCGAAAGATTTTTAACAAATTTATTTCCCCATTTTGCATTATCTTCTATTGTCTTACCAATTGTATAATACATACTTAAAATTCTAGCATTAGCACCTTTAAATATATCATATTGTGCATTCAATATTTCATCTTTTATATTACTAAAAACTTCTTTAAACTCTTCATCTTGCATATTATTTTCTATTAATTTTTTATTCTCCATTATTAGTTCCTTTCTCATTTTTTCATAGTATATCATTTTATAATTAATTTATCAATAATTTAAATATTAAAATACAAGATTTTCCAATTGGTCAGATACATCTGACCATATTCATATTTTATTGATAAATAACCTCGTTTAAAATAATTTCTTCTGCTCTGCTTTTTATACTATTCATTTTTTGTACCCATTCTAATTGATTATTGGCTTTTAATTCTTCTGTAACATTTTCTTTTTTCACCATTTGCTCTACTAATCTTTCAACTCTTACTTTACCTTCATCTTCTATATCTAATAAATGACTTATCAATTCGTTATTAACTCTCATTATCATAACTTCTAGTTTATGATATTCTTCTAAATATTTAAGCCTTAATCTTCCATATTTTCCAATAGTTCCTGTTCTTTTTGGTTTAGGTAATACAATATTTGGTAAATAATAATCTCCTACTAATCTATATTCAATTCCTGACCTTTCATCAATATAACTTTCTTTTAAATCTTTATTTTCCATTTTCAAATCCTCCAATTTTTATTTATAATTTTAAATTTTTCTATTATTATAAAATCAAAAAAAGATGAATTTGCATTATTATTTTTGGCAATTCATCTTTTAAATATGTGAAAACTTATAAATTACTAAATTGTTTGTAGGAGGAAACCTTTGCTATTACTACATTTTAATTTTTCGTCATAAGAGAACAATATTGTTATTACTAATGCAATTAATGTTACTCCTTTATTTTCTTTATAAAACATTACTTTTCCCCCTATTTTATCTTTGATTCGCCTTATTAATAGTACAATTTGTCAAGTGATCTAATGGTGAAAAATCTCTAATTAAATTGTTTTCTAAATTTAAATATGTCAAACTTGTCAAATTTGCTAAATTATTTACTTCTCTAATTGAGTTACCACTTAAATTTAAACTTGTAATGTTTGGTAATTTAGAAATATTTTTTAAATCTTCACTTGTTAAGTAACTATTTGCTACTTCTAGTTTTTTTAGATTTGTGTTTTGATTTAAATCTGGTAAATTTACTTTATTTTCTCCATTTGCCTTTGTTAAATATAAAGTTTGCAAACTCTTGATTTTTGATATTTGTGATAAATCTGCAATTTTGTTATAAGAAAGACTTAGTTCTGTTAAGTTGGTTAGTTTAGATAAATCTGGTAGTTTTGTTAAATTTGCCCATTCTATTCTTAATCTTGTAACCGATGTACATTCTGTTATTGTCTCTAAGGCCTTATCACTAACTCTTATTGCTTCATATGAAGATATTTTATCTTCTATTTGTTTTAAATTTATGCCGTCCAAATATTCCATATATAAATATCTTAGATTATCTAATTGGTTAATGCAACTTATATCTGTTACTGATGTATTTCCGGATACCTAAATTTTTTAAATTTTTCAAATTAACTAATGGACTAATATCTGTTACTTTTTGGTTTCCACTTAAATCTAATCTTTCTAATGTTGTTACATTGCCTAATATTTGTATGTCTTCATTTGTTAAATTTAAGTAATTTAATGTTAAACTTTTTATTCCTGGTATTTTATCTACTAAATTAATATCAATTTTAAAATCGCTTAAATTATTTATAATTGAAGATAGTTTAGCTAAACTTTCTTCTGTAATATTTGGGTTTCCATCCAAATATAGAATTTTTATTTTATCCATATTAGCTATAACACTAACATCTTTCACATTGTTATTACTTAAATTTAATTGAGTTATATTTTGTAAATTAGCAAGTGAATCTATATTCTCTATTTTCATACCATTTGCATATAATACTTCTAAAGAATCAAAATTACTTAATACTTCTATATTGCTAATTTGGTTATATGAAATACTAAGAGTTTTAATTTTTTTAATACTTTTTAGTTTTAATAAAGAATCTATTTCTTTAATATTATTTTGATAAATTTGCAAACTTGTTATATTTTCAAGATCTTTTATTTCTTCTATAAAAGAATCATAATCAAGATTTACATCATATGCCCACATTAAAAGATTCAAATTTTCTAAATATCTAAGTCCTGTATACTCTTCTGCTGAACAGCTCTGAAAAGTCAATTTGGTTAATTTAGTACAATTTTCTATTCCTTGTAAATTCTTTAATTTTAAATTCTGTAAAGACAAATCTTTTAATCCTGTAAAGAATATTAAATCACTTAAATCTGTTATATTAGGATCTGAAATAGTTAATTTATCAATTCTTTTTAGTTCTCCATAGGTTATTTCATCTGATGTAATTCCTAATGCTTTTTGTGTAAGTTCTTTTAATTCTTTACTAAAAAATTTAATTACTTGATCATCTACTAGTTCTATTTTAGATGATGTGTTTCCATACATTTTTCCACTTTTATCAATATAATATCCTGTTAAATCATTATTTAATCCGTAAACATCTCTAGCTTGTACTAAGTTTTCATTTTTACTATTATTTCCTAACTTTCCTGGTATTACTAAGTAATATAAATATGTTTTTCCATCATCTTCTTGTTTTACTATTCTTTTTAAGTCTCCTGTTTCTATTAGGTCTTCTGCTATTCCATTTATAGTGTCTTTTTCGTTTAATACTTCATTCATTTTTAGTTCTGTTATTTTGAGTTTTGCTTGTTCTTCTATCTCTGCTATGTTTGTATTAATTTCACTTTCTTTTGCTCTTGTTAATATTCCATTTTTTCCTGTTAGCATTGATATGCTTACTCCTGCAAGGATTAAGAGCACAATTATCGTAATCACAAGTGCTATTAAAGTTATTCCAGTTGATTCTTGATATTTTTTTGTTTTTATTTTTTTTCTCTTTTGCATATTTCTTTTCCTTCCTTTATTATTTCATAAGGTATTTGTATATATCTTATGTGTAAATTCTATCATTTTTCTTTTTTATTGTAAATACCTTTTTCTTTATTATTTTTACCAGTTTTTTCGCTTTTAAAACATAGAAAAAATGAGAAAATAAAGAATTTTTCTCTATTTTCTCATTTTTGTTTTCTACTAAATTTATTTACAATTACTCCAACTGTATGCACAATTGGTGTAGAGTTTTTATTTGCTATTACTTTTCCTATTGCCTTTCCTCCTACTGTTAAAGCTGCAACTGTTGCACTTAATATAAATTGTATATTATAGCTTAATCCTAATTGTTCTGTTATTTTCATTGCTATTAATGCACTTATTGCACCACTTAATACTCCACATATGTCTCCTACTACATCTGAGCAGATATTAGCAACTTTTGGTGCATTTCTTATTAATCTTATGGAATTTTTTGAACCTTTTACTTTTTTTGTTGCTTTTGCATGAAATTCGTGTTCATTTGCAACTGTTACTGCTACCCCTATTATATCAAATATAATACCTATTACAATTACTAAAACTAAAATTAAAATAGCTGGTATTAAACTTAAATTTGATACCCCATTGGCTGAGATGTATGAAAATAACATTGATAATATAAATGTAGCTATAAATACTTCTATAAACCATATTATATCCGAATATTTTTTATCTTCTTTTTTCATCTTTATCTTATATGATATATTTAATTTTTAAATACAACATAAACTCCTTTCCGTATTTTAAATGTGTTCAATTATTTATCTTACTTTTGCATAAATTCTACGGCTTTTAAGATTCCTAATTTTCCATATTCATATGTAAGCCCTCCTTGCATATATGCTATATAAGGCTTTCTTATTGGTCCATCACAACTAAGTTCTATTGTTGATCCTTGTGTAAATGTCCCAGCTGCCATAATTACTTTGTCTTCATATCCTCCCATATCTCCCGGATAAGGTAGCACATTTGAGTCTATTGGAGATCCTTTTTGAATTCCTTGGCAGAATTTAACTAACTTTTCTTCTGATCCTAAAATTAATGTTTGCACAATATCTGCTCTTTTTGTATCATATTTTGGCTCTACATCATATCCTAATTTTTCTAACATTCTACTTGCAAAAATTGCTGTTTTTACACTGCTTTTTACAACTGTTGGCGCAAAGAATAGTCCTTTTAATAATAACGGGTTTTGATTTAAGGATGGTCCTATCTCTTTTCCTATTCCTGGCGATGTTAATCTTTCTGCACATAGTTTTATTAAATCTTTTCTTCCAACAATGTAAGCTCCTGAAGTTGCAATTCCTGCTCCCAAATTTTTCATTAAAGATCCCACTGCAATATCTGCTCCAACTTCAATTGGTTCTTTTTCTTCAACAAATTCTCCATAACAATTGTCTACCATAATAATTACTTCGTTGTTTACTTCTCTTATTGCTTTTATTGCTTTTTCTATTTTATCTATTGTTAAACTCTCACGTGTTGAATATCCTCTTGATTTTTGAATTTCTACTAATTTAACATCTTTTTTTGCTAAACGTTTTTTTATTGCTTCTATGTCAAAGTCATTATTTATTAACTCTATTTGTTCATATTTCACATCGAAAGCTTTTAATGAACTTGCATTTTCATCTTTTCCTATTACTGTTTGTAATGTATCATATGGGGCTCCTGTTATGCTTATCATAGTGTCATTTGGTCTTAATAGTCCAAATAATGTAACTGCTAGAGCATGTGTTCCTGAAATTAATTGTGTTCTTACTAATGCATCTTCTGCTTTAAATATTTTACTGTATATTTCTTCTATTTTATTTCTTCCTGGCTCATCAATTCCATATCCTGTAGATGAAGATAAATGTGATTCTTGTAAGTCACATTCTTGAAAAGCATTTAATACTTTTGCACTATTAATTTCACAAATTCTATCTAATTCTTTAAATTGTGGTTCAATTTCCTTTTCTACTATTTTTACTAATTCTTCTAATTCTTGCTTCAATTTAATATCATTCCTTTCTTTTGACTTGTTTATTTTACTATATTCTAATTATTTTAGCAATATCTACAATATATACAACTTTTCTTATGAAATAATACCAGGCTTTTATCTAATAGAATTTTCTAAGAAATTTCCTATTAGATAAAAAAGGCAGTAATTGAAATCGCTTCCTACTTCAATTAATCTGCCCTTTTACATTTTGTTTTATTCTCTAGTATTAATTTTATAATACAAATCTCTTAATTAAAACAACTCCTGCTCCTATTGTAATTAATACTACAAATCCTAGTGTAAAGTAAATTCTAATTTGACCTGTTTTAATTGATAGTAAAACTGGTGCATCATCTATGTCGTCTTCTCCTGGTTTTTTGTTGTCTGGTGTTGAATCATCATCTGGTACGTCATAGTCGTTGTAATCTTCTGAAATTTCTGCTGTATTTATTTTTACTCCCATATTATCTGGGTCGTTAATCCATGTAAGTAGTACTTCAACATCAGCATATTCTCCTGGTTGCAATAATGTGTTTTCCAACAATCTTGTTGAAATAACATTGTTTCCTTCATCTGTCCAGCCTGGATTATCTTCTTGTAAGAATTTTAGTCCTTCTGGTATGTAGTCTGTTATTTCTTTTGCATATCCTGCAATTTCTCCTTCATTGTAAACTCTTATTGAATACCTGAATTTTACTGTTACTTCGTTTAATTTTTTTCTGTCTAATTCAACTTTTACATAATCTTCTGGGTCGTCAGTTGGTTGGTGCCCTGTATCTATAATTGTTTGACCATTTTTATCAATTACAATTGCTTGTGTTACCCATTTCCTTAATGCTAAGTCAAATCTTTTTACTATTACTTTTTCAAAGTCATCGTCATCTTGTTGTCCAGGTATGTATTCTCCTTTTTCACTATCTTTATATCCAGGTAGTTCTTCGTCAGCTGGAAGTTGCACATTGTTTGCTTCAGAGTCTCTATCTGTTGCGTTTTCTTTGTTTTCGTCTAGATATTCTGTAATGTCTGCAATATTAGTTATGTTTTCACTTGTTTTTGCGTTATCTGTTACTTTACACATAATTGGAACTTCTTTATATGATAATACATATTTTCCATCTTCGTCTTTTTCTACTTTATTTATTATGCTATTTTCTAGATATCTTGTAGTTACTGTTCTTCCATCTTCAGATAGTTCCCAACCATATTGTTTATTGAATTCACTATCAACAAATTCTAAGTATGGTGGTAAGTGGTCTTTTATTTCACTTGCATATCCTGCAATATCTCCTTCATTAAATACTCTTAGCATATAAACTACAATATTATTTTTTTGCACTAATACTGGTTCTTTTGTGTGATTATAAATGGCTGTTGTTATTCTTTTTCCATTTTCATCTAATGTATTTAACTTAGATGTATCTACAACTGGTGCTCTTTGATAAGAACCGTCTTGGTTTTTTAAATATTCTTCATTTTGTATTTCTTCGTCTTTGCTTACTGCTATAATGAATTTTCTTAATGCTAGGTCAAAACTTTGTAAAATTATATTATCAAAGTCTTCATCGTCTTCATATTTTACCCATTCTTCTGTATTTGAGTCTCTATCGTCTATTGGATTTCCTTCTTTATTTGTGTCTTCTGATATACAAGCTTCATTTCTTATAACATTTCCAGTTGCATCCTCTGAAACTACTTTTAATTTTACAGATACTTCTTTATAATGAATATCCGCTTCTGTTTTTGTTCCATCGTTATTTCCAAAAGCTGGTATTAAGTTGTCTCCTTCTTGTGCTTCTGTTTCTTTAGATAGGTAGTCTGTAGAAATTTGGATTATTTTTTCATGATTTTCGTCATAAACAAAGTTTCCCCATAAGTATTTTTGGTTAAATTCTATTGCTTCTTTTTCTGCATCTGTTAAGGTATCATCATTTTCAAATCCTTCTTCAGCCCAGATAAATTCTAGTCCTTCTGGTATATCTTCTGTTATTTCTGAAGCATATCCATCTAGTGTTCCTTCATTATAAATTCTAAATGTATATGTAACTATGTCTCCTTTTTTTACTGATACTGGCTCTTTGTTTAATGTATAATCACCTGTAGTTATTAGTTTTCCATCTTCTCCAATTGTGTTTAATTTGCTTACATCTACTTTTTCTATTCTCTCTGGTACATTTTGGTCATTTACTGCTACTATTCTTTTTATTAGTTTTAAGTCAAATGATTCTGGTGGTAAAATTAATTTTTCAAAGTCGTCATCATCTTGTTGTCCTTTATAATAATAGTTTGAATCATTTAAATCTTCTTTATTATTATTTCCTGTATAGTTTTCCATATTGTCTTTGTTTACATCTGGTTTTGTAGCTGGTTCTGAGTCTCTATCTGCTCCAGTTTGGTTAGTAATTGTAATATTGCTTTCACTATCTAATTCTTCTGATATCCAAGCAACATTTGTAAGTATCTTACTATTTGTTGTATCTGGCGCTTGTACTACTTCACATTCGATTTCTAATGTTTCTGAACTTAAATTTCCTTCAGTGTATGCTGGTAAGTTATCTTGGTTACTTGCTTTTCTTGATAAGTTTAATGTGTTGTTTTCTTCATCATAAGAAGCTACCTCAAAGTTACCACTTATTACTTTTGTGAATTTTAATCCTGTTGGTAATTGGTCTATAACTTTTGTTGCACGTCCTTCTTTTTCGCCTTCGTTATATATTGTTATTTTATATGTAACTTTATCTCCTGTTTTTACCATTACTGGATCTTTTTTATGCTTGTATGTTGCTGTTGTTCCTGATTTTAATGTGCTTTCATCTATTGTAGGAACTCTTGTACTTGCTCCTGATAATTCTACATTATTTACTTTTGTTATATATTTTCTTAATGCTAAATCAAATATTTTTTGATTTGGTGTAACTACTAGTTCCACTTCTTCTGATTCTTTAATTTTTTCTGGTATCATTACTGGTTGTTCTCTATTATTTGTTGTTGAAGCATATAATGTAAGGTTTGTTGTGTTGTAATTTATTTTTATTGATACTGATACTGTTGTAACTATACTTTTTGGTAATGAAATATAAAAGTCTTCACCTGCTTTTGCAAAATCGCTAACTGTTCTTCCATCTTCTACTTCTTGTTTATCTTTGTCTAATAATTTATATTCGTTTGTTTCTTGATTTCCATTTTTTACTATGAAATCGATTGTATATGGAGTACTATTTCCTTGTTGCTCTGAAATGTTTATTGGTCCTATTACATAATTTTCGCCTTGTTCTTCATAGTTTAATGTTTTTGTATTTACCTTTGCAGGTGCTCCTAATGTGTCTTCGTTTGAATAATTATTTGCATTTGCTTTTGCAGTTGTAATTAAATATTTATATAAAGTTTCTGCTTGTAGTTGTCTTTGTGTTCCATAACTATCTCCTGGTTCTACACTAGTTGGATTATATTTTGATAAACTATCGTATTTTACTCCATCTAATGTGTAATTAAGCCATGCTGTATTTTCTGTTTTATCATATTTTAAATCATGTGTTTTTCCATCATCTAAATAATAATTTGTGAAATACCACATTGCTGCTTGTTGCACGCTACTTATATCATCTGTTGTTAGAACTGTATCCCATTGGTCTTCATAAATTTTAGCTCTTTCTAAATAAGCCTTTTTATCTTCTTCAGAATCTCCTACTAAATATAAAAGATCACTTAAAGCTAGTAAAGCATCATATTTACTTACAGTTGTTCCTTCTTCATTTCCAGGAATTTGTCCTTCTACTATACTTTGTAATACTTGGTTTTGTGCTGCTATTTCTTCTCTTTGTTTCTTCATATCAAAGAAAATATTATATGTTGCACGTTTTTTTGTATCAGAGAAACCTACTCCTGCTTTTAGACAATATATGTTTTTATTTCCATTTGCTTTTAATTGATCGTCTTCGTCCGGTCCTGTATATTCTACTATATCCCAAATTTTAGCTCCATATCCTGTATCCTGGTTTGTATTAGGATCTCCTATGGCATATCCCATATTTGGTGTATCATTTGTTTTTAATTCTGTTATTCCTAAGTATAATGGTGTTGCAGGTGCTGCAAGTACGGTACTTGGCACAATTGAAACTATTGCTATAATAACAGTTACTAAAAACATTAGAATAATTTTTTTTCGGTTCATATTTTTCTCTCCTTTACCTACTTATATAATTCCTTCTTGTATTATATTTTACTACTTTTAATTTATTAGTCAATAGGTAGTTTTTACTATATTTTGTCTATACTTTTTCTAGGCTGTACTCCCTTACGGATTAGGCTTTTTACATCCTTAAATAATAAAAAACTCCTACATTACAATTATATTACATTTTCGCAACAAAATCAACATTTTATGTGAATTAAATTAAAATAATCTTAATTCCGTAGTGTTATACGCTTTTTAGTATTCATATTTTTTTGTTGTATATCTACTTTCATATTTGCATTTTTTTCTCATATATTTTAAATGGTGATTATATGGTTTTAAAAAATACATTAATAAAAATTTTTTCTATATTCTTGGTTATCGTGTTTTGTTTTCAATTTTTATTTGTTTTTGCTGATGATATTGAATTAGAAGAAGAAAATTTTGATATAGCTGAAGAAATTCAGAAATATGAAAATTTTGAAACTGTTGAGACTTCTAGTAGCGATAATGATAATATTTCACTTAATGCACGTTCAGCAATTGTTTTAGATAGAACTAGCAAAAAAATTTTATATGGAAAAAATGAATATCGAAAAGTAAAAATGGCTTCTACTACAAAAATTATGACTGCAATTGTAATTTTAGAAAACTGTGATTTGTCACAAACCACCCAAGTCTCTAAAAAGGCTGCTGGCACTGGTGGTTCTAGGCTAGGATTAAAAGTTGGCGATAAAATCACAATTAATGATTTACTATATGGATTATTACTGTGCTCTGGTAATGATGCAGCTGTATGTTTAGCAGAAACATGTAGTGGTAGTGTTAAGGATTTTTCTAATCTAATGAATTTAAAAGCTAAAGAATTAGGATTGAAAAATAGCCATTTTGAGACTCCGCACGGTTTGGATTCAGATGAGCATTATACAACAGCATATGAATTAGCTTTACTTACTAATTATGCTTTGGAAAATCCTATTTTTAAAAAAATAGTTGGAACTAAGTTATATACAATAACGATTAATGGATACCCAAAGACATTATCTAACACAAATGAATTATTAGGAAATTTAAATGGCGTTTATGGGGTTAAAACTGGATTTACTAATGGAGCAAATCGTTGTTTAGTAACTGCTTGTAAAAGAAATAATATGGATATAATTTGCGTAGTCCTTGGTTGCGATACAAAGAAGTTTAGAACTAATGACAGTATTAAGTTAATAGAATATGCTTTTAATAATTTTGAGTATGTTAATATAAAGAACATTATTGACGAAAAATTCTCAGAATGGAAAAAAGAAAATCTAGATAATATTCATATTATAAAAAGTATTGATACCAATTTATCTATCAAGTATTCGAATTTGGATACTCCTATTATTCCTATAAAAAAAGAAGACGCTTCTTCTATTGAAATAAATTTTAAATTAAATTCATATTTAGAAGCTCCTATATATAAAGATACCAAACTTGGGACAATTTTTGTTATGTCTAATGGTCTTCCAGTTATAGAATGCGATATTTTGACTGACTGTGAAATTAAAAGAAAAAATATTTTTTACTATTTTTATGATTTATTTAGACAAATAAAATTAATTCCTTTAGATTTGCAAAAATAAAATAGAGCATTTTATTGCCCTATTTTTTATTTTACGTTTTCTTTTATGTAGTCGACTACATCTCCTACTGTTACAACTTTTTCAGCGTCAGCGTCTGGAATTTCTATATCAAATTCTTCTTCTAATGCCATTACTAATTCAACTATATCTAATGAATCAGCTCCTAAATCATCTATGAAAGATGCTTCCATTGTAACTGAGTTTTCAGCAACTCCTAATTGTTCTACAATTATTCCTTTTACTTTTTCTAAAATCTCTTCTGAACTCATAACTTCGAGTTCACCTCCTCTCAAGTTTGCAAATGATTTATTCATTTGATATTTTCTTTGTTGTAATTCATTTATATTATATGTTTTTCTATTTGTCAAGTATAATTTATCTTTTTTAAAAATTTATACCATCAAGTCAAATTTCAAATTTTTTTTATATTTTTAAGTAGTTATAGTTATTTATTTTCTTTATTTCTTTGTTTTTCAAATTCTTCTTTCATTTTTTCTACTGCTTTGTTTTCTACAAATTTTTCTGCTTGTATAATAGTATATTCAAATAATAACTCATCACTACTTCCATGTGCTTTTACAACTGGTTTTTTTACTCCTAAAAATAATGCCCCACCATAAGATTTATAATCCATTGTTTTCGAAAATCGCTTAATAGCTGGTAGTGCTGGTATTGCAAGTACCTTAGATAGTAAATTTTTGGTAAAACTTTCTGTTAATGATCTCTTTACAAATTTTCCTAAACCTTCTGTTGTTTTTAAAAATACATTTCCAGTAAATCCATCTGTTACAATAGCATTTATTTTTCCTGAAAAAGCATCTCTTCCTTCTACATTTCCCACAAAGTTAATTCCCAATTCTTCTGATTTTTCTTTTAATAGTTTATAACTTTCTTTTACTAGTTCATTTCCTTTTGTTTCTTCTGTTCCTATATTTAATAATCCTATAGTTGGATTTTCTATACCATATGTATTTTTTAGATAAATGCTAGACATTTGTGCAAATTGTAATAAGTTAATTGGTTTGCAATTTGTATTTGATCCTGCATCAATTAGTAATAACTGACTTTTATATGCGGGTAAAATTCCTGCTAATGCTGGTCTATCAATTCCTTTTATTCTACCTACAATTAGTGTGGCTCCTGTTAATAATGCTCCTGAATTTCCAGCTGATATAAATACATCTCCTTCATCTTCTTTTAACATTTTAAATCCAACTACCATAGATGAATCTTTTTTATGTTTAATAGCAATAGTTGGTGTATCTTCCATCTCTATTGTTTCTGTTGCATTTTTTATTTTTAATCTATCTGATATTTCTTCCATTTCTTTTCCGTAAAATTTTTTTATCTTATCTCTTATTACATCTTCTTTTCCTACTAATATTACTTCTGCTTTTACTTTATTTATTGCATTTACTGCTCCTTTTATATTTGCATCTGGTGCATTGTCTCCACCCATTGCATCTAATACTATTTTCATTTAAAGTTCCTCCTAATTTTAAGTCCTTCTTTATTATATTTTTAACATATCTATTTTATTATTATTTTATTAAAAAGGCAAGGATATTTTGAAAATTTGCATTTTTATATATTTTTTGATATAATAAAGTTATTTAATGAAAGGAGGTTTTTGTATGTATGGAAGAAGAAAATTTTCTGCTTCCAGAAGGGGCCATCATCGGCCTTCGCAAGTAAGCAATCGTCGAGGAGATCACCTCTTATCAAGCGCCAATCGTCGCGGCGGCACTAGAGGCTTGAATGAGAGAAAAAAGCTGGATAAGCGAACGCTTAAACAGATAGCTCTCATAGAATATCTTATGTCAAAAATACTCTATGCTGTTAAAGAGCAGCCTAGAGATTGGCGAGAAATCGTCGAAGAGTATGAAGAGAAGCTACATGATGCTCTCGACGATCTATGAACTTTAGGGACGTTCCTTAAAGTTCATTTTTATTATTATAAAATTTAATAAGACATAAAAATAATGAACTTTAAGGAACGTCCCTAAAGCTCATTATTTTTTCTATTTTAATCAAATTTATGCTAAGATTTCAGCAACAACTCCTGAACCAACTGTTCTACCACCTTCACGGATAGCAAATCTTAGTCCTTTTTCGATAGCGATAGGTGTGATTAGTTCGATTGTCATTGATACGTTATCTCCTGGCATAACCATTTCTGTTCCAGCAGGTAATTCGATAAC
>CALXCC010000026.1 GCA_944386705.1 uncultured Clostridia bacterium
CATTTATTAAAATATGCATATTCGGAATTGCATTTGCATATCCTTTTAATTCGGCTAATGCTCTTGATGACTAAAATTTTATTTGTTTTTAAATTAACATTTTTATATGGTAACATTTCTAATTTCAAATTTTACTTCCATATATGCAAAATACCACATTTTTTATACATTTTCAGTAAATATGTATAAAAAATCAAAAAAATTATACATATTTTTTTGATATGCATTATTCTTGGCTTGAATTATAAAAGTTTTGTGCAATAAGAAATAGGAATAAATACTTTCAGAATTTTTACTTTTCTATCTCCTAGCAAATTTAATTTTTATCCCATTTGTAATAAAACTTGATGGTGAATTGCACCATTACCTTTTTCTATATATTTTATATTTTCTCCGCCACCTAAGACCAAAGCAGGTGTAAAGAAAAATATTTCTTCATATTCAAGTTTTCCTAATTTTTCTACTGCTTGTTTATATAAGTCAGATCTTAATATAGTTTTTTTAACATTTTCATCTAAAATATATTCTTCAAAAAATTCTTGGTATGAATATGTACAAACTTCAATTTTTCTATAATGTATATTTAATAGTGATATGTCTTTTTCATTATTCTTTAAATTTCGATAATAAAAAATATCTCCAAAAGCTGTTACTATTATTGGTATTTTATTAAAATCTTTTTGACCTAACCATGTATATAAGCTATTCATATAATCTCTAGGGTCAATTACTTTAATTAAACCTGCGCCATATTCTCCAAATCCATATTCTTCCCATAATTCTATTATCTCTTTTGGTAACATCTGTCTACCAAAATTTAAAATTTCTTCATCTGGTTTTATTAAATTTTCTCCTGGTTTGAATGTTTGTGTAAATTTACTAATACAATTATTCATAAATACCTCCTATATTATTATAATTATCTAACTTCATATGCTTCCTTCACTATATAAATATCTCATTTAATTTTAATATTTTTAAAATTAAATTCGAAAAGTTAATCGATTAAATCATATCTTTTAAATATAGTTATTATCATACTATAAACTAACTTTTTACTTAATAATTCTCGAAATTTTGTAGTTTTTGTTTTGCCTTCATTTCTTAAGCTTTCTAGCTCTTTTCCTAATTTATCATATTCGTTTAAAATATCTTTCAATGCTTTTTCAAATTTTTCTAATCTTTCCATATAATACCTCATAGTCTTTATTGTGTTTTAATAATTGTTTATTTTTCTCCTTTTCCTTCATCTACTCCTTCATTAATATTTTGCTTTTTATTTCCGGATTTAATAGTTTTAAAAAATTTATTGCGTCTTGTTTTGTACCTACAATGCTTCCATAATGGATTGGAATTGCCATTTTCGGTTTTATTTTATTAACTAGGGAAGATGCTTCTTTAAAATTCATTGTATATGTTCCTCCAACTGGTACAAAAGCCACATCACACCTTACTTTTTTGTTCTCTTCAGTAATGTCTGTATCTCCCGCGATATAATATTTGATACCATTTAATTCTATAATATAACCTATCCATTTGTTCTCTTTTGGATGTAATTCTTTATTTATATTGTATGCTGGTATTGTTTCAAATTTAATTCCTTCTACTATATATTGTTTTTTTGGTTTTACAGTTATAATATGATCTTTCTTAAATCCTTTATTTAATAATTTTGTAAGTAATTGCTCAGGTACAATAATAATTGTATTTTCTTTTTTTATTTTATCTATATCTTCTTCGGAATAGTGATCATAATGGTCGTGTGTTATAAAGATAATATCTGCATCATTATAATTTTTGTCTATTTTAAATGGGTCAATATATATTACCTTTTCTATATTTATTTTTATACTACTATGACATAAAACTTCTATGTTTTCTAACATATAAAATTCCTCCTTTTTAATAATATATAGATTATATCATACTTTTGTCCAATATTATAGCAAAGTTATAAAAATATAAAATTATGGAATACTAAAATAAAAAAGGAATTGTTATGAAATATAATGTTAATATTATTATGAAAAGATTAGAATCTCTAGGTACTGAGCAAATTAAAAGAATTTATATAAACCATGGTGCAAAAGAGCCTTTATATGGAGTAAAAACAAGCGATTTGCAATCTATTGTAAAGGAAATAAGAAAAAATTATGAATTATCAGTAAAATTATATGAAACAGGAAATTATGATGCTATGTATTTAGCAGGATTGATTGCAGATCCTGAAAAAATGTCGAAAGAAGATTTTACTAATTGGATAGAAAAAGCATATTGCCACGGATTGTCTGATTATACAGTAGCAAGAGCATTAGCCAAATCTAATATGGCTCAAGAGATTGCAGATGAATGGATAAATAGTAAAAAAGATTTATATCAGTCAGCTGGTTGGACATGTTATTGCCAACTTTTAAAATGCAAAAATAATGATAAAATTAGTAAAGAAAAAATAGAACAATATTTGCATAATATTGAATTAAACATACACAAAAGAGATAATCGAGCTCGCTATTCAATGAATAATTTTGTAATTTCTGTAGGAACTTTTTATAAGCCTCTACAACAAGAAGCATATGAAGTTGCCAAAAATATTGGCAAAATATATGTGGATATGGGAGAAACAAGTTGCAAGACACCATTGGCAATAAAATATATCCAAAAGGCTATAGAGAAGAAAAAAAAGTAATAATATATTCTTATATTATTACTTTTGCTCTAAATCCTCTGTTTGAATAATATGATTCAGCCCCATTATGATAAATAAAAGTTCTATTATATCTTTTGTCTCCAAATATCGCCCCACCTAATAATCGTGTTTCATTTTCTGTTAATAGCCAACTTGATGATTTTAAGTCAAAATCTTCCAATGTTTGAATATATTTATACTCTTCTTCTGTTAATAATTTTATATTATGTTTTTCTGCTTCAAATACTGCACTTGATATAGGTTTGTTAGATCTTCTTTTAGTAAGTGCCTCATTGTCATAGCATAAATTTCTTCTATGAATTGGTGACTCTTTTGAACAATCACAATATAAATAATGGTATAGCTCTTTATCAAACATAATGATATCTGGCTCTCCACCTGTTTCTTCCATATATCTTAAAGATAGTAAGGCATCTTCATTTATTCTTTCTAAAACATCATTCCATCTAATATTCATATGTCTATTCATATTTTCTTTAAATCTTTTTTCTAAAATTAATATAAGTTCTTTATCTATCAATTTTACTTTTCCTTTCAGTTATATTTTTGTTCTTTTTTGTTTTTTTATTCTATCCTTTCAGAAATTTTTAATAATAAAAAGATTTTTTACAATTAACTTATATCTAATCTACTACTTTAGCTCCAAAAGGTGCTAAAGATAGTTTAGCAATTTTAAAGAATTGAAGTCCAAATGGTATTCCAACTATTGTTATGCACCAAATACAACCAAATAATAGATTTTCTAGAGCCATTGGAATTCCAAAAAATATAATCCATATTACGTTTGCAAGTACCGATGGTACTCCTCCACCATATTCAATTTCTTTTCCAAATGGTGCAAACGCCAAAGAAGCAAATTTAAAACATTGTTTTCCATAGGGTATTCCGATAATGGTTATACACCATATAACTCCAGATAAGACCCAGGAAAGGCCACTAAATAGACCACCAAAAACAAACCATAATATATTTCCTAAAAGTTTCATAATTTGTTCTCCTTTCATACTAACAGATTTTATTCTTTGTATTATCTAATTTTCATCAGTATTATTATTTGTCTGGTTTTCAGTCGTATTTGAAGTATTATCTGAGGTATTGCTTGAATTATTAGTTGTTTCGTTATTGGTATTGTTATTTGTGCTATTAGTTGTATTATTGCTTGTATTTGTTCCATTATTAGTATTGGAATTTGTTTTATTATTATCGTTTGATGTATTGGTGTTTGTATTAGATGTATTTTTGTTTTTATCTTTATTCTGGTTATTTTCTGTTTCTATATTATTGTTTCTTTCAACTGGTTTTGTAGTTCTTGGTGGTTCAGTTGCATCTATATCTTCTGTTATACCTTTTACAATTTCTTTGGTATTATTAGTAGTATCATTTGTATCTTCCTTAGTGGTTAGTTCTTCACCTAAATGTTTTGTACATAGATCAGGTGTTGTAAACCATAAGAAATATTCTGTATAAGTATTTTTGCAAGCTGTTGTTGCTCTCATACCAGTTTCTGCACATATTGTGGCACTTAATACTGTACTTGGCTTTTCAAATTTTTTACTTTCTAATCCTGTATGTACTCTTGCCATAACATTTGCCCATAGTAATCCTGCTGGATTTCTTTGGTTGAATTGCACACTCTCATTTTGGTCATATCCATACCAAGTAACTGCTGTATAATATGGGGTAAATCCACAAAGCCATCTATCATAATTTTCATCTGTTGTTCCTGTTTTAGCTGCTACATCTACACCAGAAATTTTACAATATGTTGCTGTTCCATTTTCACCTAATACGGGTTGTGTTAAAATGTTTTTTAATATATATGCTACTTCTTTTGAGAAAACTTTTTTCTTTTTTTGTTTACTTTTTATTACTTCTTCCCCATTTTCTCTATTTATTCTAGAATAAAATGTAGGTTCTATATAGACACCGTCATTTGCAATAGTAGCATAAGCACCAGCCATTTCTAAAGGACTAATTCCTTTTTCTAAACCTCCTAAAGCTAATGGCAAACCACGGTCTTTTTCAGTTAATGATGTAACTCCCATTTTTTCTAAGTATTTAATGGCATTTCGTGGTTTTATTTCTTCCATAATTTCTACAAATGGTATATTTTGTGAAGATTCTACTGCTCTTCTAACTGTTATTTTTCCTAAGCTCTTACTATAATCTACAGGGTGATATCCTTTTTCAAAGTCTTTTTCCGTGTCGTCATAGATTGACGCAGCAGTTATTATTTTTTTATCTATTGCAGGAGCAAGTACTGCTATTGGTTTTATTGCCGAACCTGTTTGTCTGACACTTTGAGTAGCTCTATTAAATGGCCTAGATGTCGTTTTTTTACCTAATCCTCCTGTACAAGCAGTTACATATCCTGTATTTTGGTCTACTACAACCATAGCTGCTTGCGAAGGATCTCCTCCATTTTTAGAAGCACGAACATATTTAGTTTTTTCAAATTCGGTTTCTGTTATCTCTTGAACTTTTGAGTCTTGTGTACTGTGAATTGTTAATCCGGCCATTGTAATATAGTTAGTTGCAAATGTTTCAGATATATTATATTTATTTTGAATATCCTGTGTTATTTCTGTGATAAGTGCATCTGTATGGTATGAGTAAACACCATTTCCTGATTTTACCTCACCTTTTTTAAAGTTTAATCCTTTTTCAACATTTGATACTGCTTGATTATATTCTTCTTCGCTTTCTATGTAACCAAGTTCTTGCATTTTTGCTAATACAGTTTTTGTTCTATTTTTTATTTTTTCACTATTATCGTCATTAGTGAAAGGATTGTAAGAGTTTGGAGAATGATTTAATCCTGCCAAGAATGCACATTCTTCTAGCTTCAAGTCTTTTGCAGATTTGTTGAAATAATATTTTGCTCCTGCTTCTACACCATATATACTTGGTCCAACATAAATAACATTTAAATATCCTGTTAATATTTCATCTTTTGAAAGACAAGTTTCTAATTGCCAAGCTTTCCACCATTCTTTTACTTTTCTTGTTACACTATCTGTTGAATCTCCAGTAAGGTTTTTTACTAATTGTTGTGTAATTGTACTTCCTCCAAAAGAAGAAGATCCAAAATGTATAATATATGATGCAATTGCTGATGCTGTTCTTTTTATGTCTATTCCACTATGTGAATAAAATCTTTCGTCTTCTATTGCGACATATGCATTTTTAAGTTTCGCTGGAATTTCACTAGATGCAAGAGGTATTTTTTTCTTTTCGCTTCCTAGTTCAGCTATGGTATTTCCATCAGTGTCTATTACGACTGAATTTTCATTATAAATCATATCTTTAGCAAGAGTTTTCCAGGTATGTGCAGAAACACCTAAACTAATTCCTAGTATTAATATTAAAATAATTAATATTATTAAAATTATAAATTTAAATTTCTTTTTTCTTTTAGGTTTGTTTTCTTCTCTTTTTTTATTCTTTTTCATTTCTCTTATAGCTTTTGGTTCTTTTTCTTGATTTCTTTTATTTCTTTTCCTTGGCATTTTATCACATTCTTTCTTTTATTATGTTCTTCTAGTATATCATATTTTTTTACAAATATAAATATTAAAATATAAAAATAAAACATTGCGCAAAATTTAAAAAAAATGTTCACATTTTAGATTTTTTGAGATATAATCTTAATAAATTAATTGGAGAGTGAAACATATGATAAATCGAGAAGAAAATCCAAATTTTATAAATGCATTTTTAGATTATTCTACTACTATACTAAATAAATCACCTAATAGTATCAAAGAATATAACTATGACCTAGCAATGTTTTTTAAATTTATTAAATTACATTTTCATTTAACTACAGAAACCGATTTAAAAGAAATCTCTATAAAAGATATTTCATTTGATACCGTAAAAAGAATTAAATTGGATGATATTCATGCTTTTTTAGGATATTTATCTACTGAATATCATAGTAAACCAGCGACCAGGGCTAGAAAAATTTCTACTATTCGTATATTTTTTCATTATTTGTGCCAAGATGCAAGCTCTTATTTTTTATTAGACTATAATCCTGCTCTAAATTTAAAGACTCCCAAGAAAGATAAAAGATTACCTAAATATTTATCTCTTGACGATAGCAAAAAATTATTAGAAGCTGTATCTGATGAAGATAATAGAAATTATGAACGTGATTTTGCAATTATTACTTTATTTCTGAATTGTGGTATGCGTCTTTCTGAATTGGTTGGAATAAATATTAAAGATATTGATTTTAGTGAGTGCAAGCTAAATGTTATTGGTAAAGGTAATAAGGAAAGAACAATTTACTTAAATAAAGCTTGTATGAAAGCTTTAACTGACTATTTGAATGTTAGACCTAAAGAAGGTGTAAAACACGATAAAAAGCATTCTGAAAAGGCCCTTTTCTTAAGTGAAAGAAAAGAAAGAATTAGTAATAGAACTGTACAATATGTTGTATCTAAAGAACTATCTAAAGCAGGTTTAGATACTAATAAATATTCGGTGCACAAACTAAGACATACAGCAGCAACTCTTATGTATCAATATGGACAAGTTGATATTCGTGCATTGCAAGAACTTTTAGGACACGAAAGCATTGCTACTACTGAAATATATACTCATGTTAATAATGACCAAATTCGTAGTGCTGTTGAGAGAAATCCTCTTGCTGATTTGTAAAAATAAAACTGCAAACATAAAATGAATGCAGTTTTATCTTTTGTAAATTTAATTTTTAAAAAGTTGGAATTATAATTTTCTGCCCTACTTCTAGATTATTATTTTCTATATTATTTACTTTTTTTATATCAAATATAATATTCCTTATATCCTCTTCTTTGTAATATTTATTTTCTTTTGATTCTTCTTCAGCAATTGACCATAATGTATCTCCACTATAAATATATTCTTCCTTGTATTTTATTGATTCTTTAGAGTAAGCTTTATTTATACCTATTGTAACTAAAAATAATATGCCAAATATTATAATAGATATACTTTTTATAAATTTTTTCTTATTTACTATACAAATTTTCATATAATACCCCCTTTTATTCTTAAAGAATGTTTGTTCGCTATTTAGGGTTATTATAAACGAACATTTATTCTTTGTCAATAGTTTTTAGAAAAAATGTTCGTTTTTTTGTTTGTTCTTTTTTATAATACTTTTAATCTATTAAATTTTCTAATTCCTTTATTTTTTCATTATAAAAGTCAATTGCCGCTTCATATACCTCTTTACTTTCTAAATCAACATCTACCATTTTAAGTAAATCAATGGACTTTTTAGAACAACCTTGTTTTAACATTTCAATATATTTATTTACAAAAGACTCTCCCTCTTTTAAGATTTTTGTAGCTATAGCAATTGCTGCTGAAATTCCAGTTGCATATTTGTAAACATAGAAATCAGTATAAAAATGTGGTATTCTTGCCCATTCATACTTAATTTCTTTATCAACTTCCATATCATTTCCAAAATATTCTTTATTTAAATTGTAATATATTTCGTTTAAATCTTCTGCTGAAAGTGTTTCATCGTTTTCTATTTTTTCGTGGACAATCTTTTCAAATTCAGCAAACATAGATTGTCTAAATAATGTTGCTCTTATCATTTCTAATAATTCATAAATTAGTTCTGCTTTTTTATTTTTATCCGCTTCGTTCTTTACTTGATAATCACTTAGTAAAATTTCATTTACAGTCGAAGCAACCTCTGCTGTCATAATAGTATAATCTGAATCGATAATTGTTTGATTTTTGCTTGAATAATAAGAATGCATACTATGACCTAGTTCGTGTGCAATTGTACTAACATCTCTTTTACTATTTACAAAATTCATTAATACATAAGGATGTACACTGTAGATTCCCATACTATATGCTCCGCCTCTTTTATTAGGCTTGCTATATACATCTATCCAATTGTTTTCAAAAGCTTCTTCTAATTTATTAGAATATTCTTCTCCCATAACTTTTAGAGCTTCTTGAACTTCTTTTCTTGCATCTTCAAATGATATTTTATCTTCTTCTACTTGGAATGGATTAACATATAAATCGTACATATGGAAATCTTTCTTTTTTAATATTTTCTTTTTTAAATCTATAAACTTGTGGTTTACTCTCATATTGCTCTGAATTGTTTCTATTAAAGAATCATATACTTTTATACTTGCATCATCATATAAAACTGCCTTTTCTAAGCTAGATTTATATTTTCTTATTTTTGCTGAAACTGTAGTTTTCTTTACATTTGATAGATATAGTTCTGTAATTGTATTTATAAATTCTTTATATTTTTTGTACATTAATTCAAAAGCTTGCTTTCTTACATTTACATTACTGTTTTTTAAGAAAATAGTATAATTACTATCTGTTAGCTCTACTTCTTCGTTATTTTCATTTATTAGTGTTCCAAATTTAAATTCTGCATTTGTTAAAATATCAAAAGTATTTTCTGGAGCTGAAAATATTTCAGAATAATTTGCAAGTAAGTTTTCTTCTTCTTTACTTAAAATATGGTCTTTTTCTTCTAATATATCACAAATATCTCTTTTGTATCTTTGAAGCTTAGCATTTTCTTTTAAGAATCCTTCTATTTTTTCTTTTGGTTCATATGTGATTTCTGGTGTTATAAAAGATGTTTGGGTGCTAAATGTTGTTCCTAATGCTTCTACTTCTTTATATAATTTAATACCTTCTTGATTCGACATATCTAAATTGTAAAATAACATTCCATATGCATAAAGTCTTTCATATTTTTCTAAAGCTTTTTCGTATATATTGTAGCATTCGTATAAGTTTTCAGAATTTTTACATAAAATTCCTTGATAGCTTTCTATTGTTTTTAAATCTTCTTCTAACATTTTTTTAGTATTATTAAACTCTTCTTTGTTTTTAAATATTTCTGATAAATTCCAATTATATTTATCCATTCTTTTCCCTCCTTGTTATTTATTTGCATTCTATCATAATTGATTTTTTTATACAAGAACAAATCGGGAAGCCCTAATATTTGCAATCTTTAACTTTTCTCTTTGGCTTTCCGTAAATTTGTGTGCAATATGTTTTTATATATTAGAAAGTCAATATGACTTTCCTAATATATAAAAATAGAGTTACTTTATTTTATAACTCTATTAATGTATTTTATCACAAAGCTTTATAATTTACTACATTTTTGAGATTTTTACTTCACTTTAATATTACTAAAAAATGCCAAAATTTGCAATACTATTCATTATTTTTGACTTATAAAGTCATCGCAAATTTCGACATTTTATTTTGTAATTAAAATATTCACAATAATATTGGACCAATTTGTTCTCCATCTAAAGCAAATTTAATAGTTTTAATTAAATATTCAAAATCAAATACAATTGACCTAGGTTTAGTAATTGGATTATCTTGTTTAAATGGAACAAAATAATAATTTTTACGGTTCAATAATTTACCTATGTTCTCTGCGTTTCCACTTAAGCCATTATTAGTAGATGGCGCAATAACAAGTGGCCTATCATTACGTAAATGTGATTTTGCCGCCATAACAGCTGGAGTATCTATTATATCTAAAGCAAGTTTTGCCATAGTATTTCCAGAGCAAGGTGCAATTACCATAATGTCTGTCATTTTCTTTGGTCCTATTGGTTCTGCATCTTGTATAGTATGAATGATTTCTTTTCCTGTAATTTCTTCTATTTCGTCTATAAAATCTTTAGCTTTTCCAAATTTAGTATCTAAGTTATAGCTGTTATAAGACATTATGGGAATAACATTAGCTTCTTGTTTTACTAATTCTTTAATTTTAGGAATTGTTTTTTTAAAAGTGCAAAAAGATCCTGTTAAAACAAAACCTATATTTATTCCTTTTAATTCCAAAATTTTCACTCCTTTCTTTATTTTAATAATATATAATATGAGATTATGTAAATTTTGGACTTTGTTTTTTTAGAATTCATATTTTAATTTTAAGTACATAAAATTTATTGGTGATATTTTGAAAAGGACAAAAACGTTTATAATAAATGGTTCTATATTAACTTTAACTGCTCTTATTATGAGAAGTATTAGTATGGCTTTTAATATTTATGTATCAAATAAAATTGGTTCTGAAGCCGTCGGAGTATTTGGACTTGTTATGTCTGCATATTTATTTTTTGTAACACTTGCAACTTCTGGCTTAAGCCTTGCTTGTACATATTTAGTTTCTGAGCAATTTGCAAAAGGAAATTACTTAAATGGATTAAAAGCTGTTAGAAGCTGTAAGCTTTTTGCACTACTTCTTGGGTTTGCAAGTAGTTTACTAGTTTTGTTATTTTCAAACGTAATTTCCCTTAATTGGCTAAATGGTAAAATATCTCCTAGTCCTTTTTATTTAATTGCTGTTGGCTTGCCTTTTATTGCAATTTCTTCTGTATTAAATGGTTATTTTTCTGCTGTTAGAAAAGCCTTTAAAAGTGCTATTTCTCAGCTTTTAGAATTACTTATAAAAATTGTTGTAAGTATCGTTTTATTAGGCTTTAGCTCTTTAGAAAGTGTTGAAAGTGTATGTTTATCACTTATATTGGCAGATGTAATATCAGAAGTATTTTCTTGCTTGTTTCTATTTATTTTATATCAATTTGATAAATCTAAATATTATACAAGAAAAATAGAAGAAATTACTTTCAAAAAAAGAATCTTAAAAATTACTTTTCCTGTCTCTATTACATCTTATATACGTTCTGGGCTTTCTACTTTGAAACAATTTATTGTTCCAAATAGATTAATGTTATATGGTTTATCATATAGTCTTGCTCTATCTGAATATGGAAGAGTAACAGGTATGGCCTTGCCAGTTATTATGTTTCCTACTGTTTTTATTGGTTCGTTTAGTGGATTATTAATACCTGAATTTGCAACTCTTTTAACAAATAATATGAAAAAGAGGATTGTAGATATTTGCCATAAGATTTTTAATATTGCTGGATTTTTTTCGATTACAGTATCTGGTATTTTTATTTTTTATGCCAATGAAATTAGTTTAGCAATATTCCAAAATTTAGAGTGTGCCAATTACATCAGATTCCTTTCTCCCTTGATTTGGTTTATGTACCTAGATAATATCATTGATGGAATGTTAAAAGGCTTAAATAGGCAATTTAATGTTATGATTTGCAATATATTGGATTTAGTAATTACTATTACTTTATTGTATTTTTTACTTCCTGTTATAGGTATTAAAGGTTTTGTTATATCTATTTATGTAAGTGAAATTTTTAATTTTTTAGTTAGTTATTTAGAATTATACAAAATAACTGGCTTTAAAATGAATCTTTTTAATACCATTTTAAAACCAGCTATAATTTGTTTTAGTATTCTTATATTAACAAAAACAATATTTTAAGAAAAATATTTTAATTTTTCGTTTATTTTATTGTATACTCTTTCACCCATCCATTTTTCTGTACTCTTATTTGCAACTTCTTCTATCTGGATCCACTCTGCACCGCTGTTCTCGTCCTCTTTTATTTTTAAAACCTCGTGTTCATCTACTTCTAAAAGATAAGTTAGATTTAGGTGAACATGAGATGCTACATAAGTACTTTTGTTCTATTTTAGACTTTTTTATATTTTTTCTTATTATGTTCATATCTTTTTTCTTTTCTTTTAAGTTTTCTTTTTGAAATTCTAACCTGATAGATAAGAATTAATATAAGAAAAGCTAAAAGAATAACTAGAGTTACTTTACTATTCAAAACTTTTATTACTTTTCCAAACCCTTTTATTCTAAGCTGATATTTTCCTTCAATTTTAGAGGCTGTTACTAATTCTTTGTCAATATTTTTATTATTATCTCCTTTAGTTCTAAATTTCTTTTTTCCACTATCAGATACTATTTCGGTTATCCTGTGTGTATTAATAGAATCTCCGTCTCTAAAAGAAATGATATCGCCCAAGTTTAAATCTTCTGGATTTACTTCTTTTACAACTATAGTATCTCCTACACTTATAGTAGGTTCCATACTTTTAGATACAATTACAAAAGTTTTAAACCCGAAAATATCTGGTATTTCGTTTGGATTAAAATAAGATTTTATTAATAGTGTTATATTTACAATAATAATTGGAATAATTATTATACAAATTAAGATACTAATTATTTTTCCTAGTATATATAAAGTTTTTTTAGATTTTTCAAAACTGCTAATTTTATACACTTTTGTATTCCTTTCTTTTGTTTGGTATATTTACTATACCATAGGATGTTTATCTTTTCAATATGATAATTTTAGATGTAATAAAAATGTAATATTTTTTTCCTTTCTTTTTATTTACATCTTTTTTATTTGTAGGTATAATAAATTGAAAAGTTACTTTGGAGGTTTAAAATGGACCGTAATATATTATTGGTTTCTGAAAAAGATCAAAAGGCATATTTACCTTATTTTATATCAGATATAGAAAAGATTTATAAAAATTCAAATAAAAAATATTCTTCTTACCAAGATGTTATTGAAGAAGAATATATATTACCTTTAAACCGCTTTAAAAATGCTTGTTTTTCTCGTTTTAGAGAAACTTTAAATCTAGTTATTCATAAAGAGCATGGTTCTATTATAAAAGCTTTAGACTTAGGATTAGAACTTAGTTTTAACTATAAATTAAATCCAATCATTATTGCAGCTTGTAGAAATTTAGACGAGCTTGACCTTTACTTAGATTGCCTAGAAGAAGATGAACTCTTTGATTTTGATTGTTTTGAAATTAAATTTGAAGTTGCACCTGAAATTTATAAATCTTATGCAAAAGATTTTTATAAGTAAAAAATAAAGTTGAAGTTTTTATTCTTCAACTTTTATTTATTTGGTTTATATAAACTATATTTCATTTCTTCTTTACTATATTTTTCTGGTTTTAGTCCCACTTTATCTCTCATATAATCTAATAATAATACTGCTATAATGGTTGTAATACAGCCAATGATAATAAAAGTGTTCGCTGTTGTTGTTATTTCTAGTAAAATAGCACATAACAAAGTAATTATTGCAGTTATTAAATTTGATGATAAATTTTTTAACGCTGTAATTTTAGGCCTTATTTTTCTATTTGTGAAGTTTTGTAAATATCTTTCCATTAAACCTCTATATGGTCCTTTTGCTGCATATTGAATTAAATATAGTAAAAAAATAAGTATTAAAGAAGACTTTGAAAGCACATCTTTTCCTATAAAACCTATTAAAATACAAGATACAGTTACTGGTATTGTTAAATATGTTAATGTTTTATTTCTCAAAGCTTTATGTATTTTTTCACTTTGCCTTGCTGTTACAGCGGCTGCAAATTGTAAAAGTGCAAAAATAATTCCAAAGTATTGTTCTGGCACATTCATCTCACTTAACATACTACTTCTTAAATTAACAATTCCAAATATTAATCCTAGAAAAATTGAATTTAATAATATTAACAGTTTTAATCTTCTTGATTCCATAAAAAATTTAATTGAATCTTTTAGTTGTCCCATATATTCTTTTAAGCTAATTGATTTTACTTTTTCTTCTAAAATTACAGTATGTCTAAATTTAAATGATAATACTGTAGAAATTACGCAAAATGAAAAACATAAAACCATTGGTATATATCCATTTATGGTGAATGTAAAACCAGCTATGATGGAAGAGACTGCATCAAATAAATAGAAATAAGACGATGCTTTTCCATCTATAGTAGAAAATACTTTTCCTCTCTTTTTGCCAACTGGCAAAGAATCATATAAAATATTTGATTCACAAATACCTTTAATAGAATATCCTAATGCATATATAAACTGAATTATCAAAAGTTCATAGAAATTTTGCATAAATATCATTGACAAAATAGTTACTGAATATAATATATTTCCTATAATTAAACAATTTTTCTTTCCTATTTTGTCTACAAAAGTTGTAACTGGAAATTGCCAAAATGTATTTGATAATGTATAAAATGCATCTGCAAATAAAACTTCTGATGGTGATAATCCTTTTACCTGCGTTAAAAATAAGAAAATAATTGGAAAATAGAATAATAAATCCCAAGATACTGTTTTATATATTGGAAATATTCTTACATTTTTCTTTTTATGCTTCACTAATTGCTGTTTTTTTTGTTTCATTTGTATCTCCTTAATTT